>JAFAOG010000462.1 GCA_019237945.1 Deltaproteobacteria bacterium
AGCTGGTGAAGCAGATGAACCTCGACTCGTATCGGCTGTCGATCGAGTGGGCGCGCATCGAGCCGACGAAGGATCACATCGACGAGGCCGCGATCGCGCACTACCGCGACGTGCTGATGGGACTCAAGGCGCTCGGCATCCGTCCGCTCGTCACGATCCATCACTTCTCGAATCCGGTGTGGGTCGCCGACCCGCGCGACAACATGTGCGCGAACGGGCCGAGCGACACGAATCTGTGCGGGCTCGGGTCGCCCGGCGGGCCGCAGGTCGTGCAGCAGATGGCGGACCACGCGGCGTTGCTCGCGCAGCGGTTCGGCGATCTCGTCGACGAGTGGGGCACGGTCAACGAGCCGATCAACTACCTGTTCGCGGCGTACGGCGGCGGCATCTTCCCGCCCGGGCGCGCGACGATCACCGCGCTGCAGACGCAGTTCGTGCCCGTCGTGCGCGACTACATCGCGGCTCACGCGGCGATGTACGACGCGATCAAGGCGAACGACACGATCGATGCGGACGGCGATGGCGTCGCGGCCGCGGTCGGGCTGTCGATGAGCGTGCAGGACTGGGAGCCGTCGCGCGGGAACCTGCCGTCGCAGCGGCCGGACGATCTCGCGGCGCGCGATCACTTCGTCTACATGTTTCATTACCTGTTCGTCGACGCGATCGTGAACGGGGGCTTCGACTCCAACATCGACGGCACGCCCGACGAGCAGCACCCCGAGTGGGCCGGCCGGCTCGACTGGCTCGGGCTGCAGTACTACTTCCGCGCGGGCGTGACGGCGTCGCCTGCCCTGCTGCCGGCGCCCGTCGCGGTCACGCCGTGCTTCCAGGGCTTCGACCTCGGATCATGTCTGCAGACGACGAACCAGTCGTTCTGCGTGCCGCAGATGGGCTACGAGTTCTGGGCCGATGGCCTGCGCGGCGTGCTCGTCGACTTCTCCAAGCGCTATCCGAACCTGCCGCTCGTCGTGACCGAGTCGGGCATCGCGACCGATGTCGGCGCGCGGCGCACCGAGGCGATCGTGCGGATCCTCGAGACGATCGCGAAGGCGCGCGACGAAGATCACGTCGACGTCCGCGGCTACTACCACTGGTCGCTCGTCGACAACTTCGAGTGGGCGATGGGCTTCAAGCCGCACTTCGGCCTGTATCGCGTGGATCTTTCGACGTACGCGCGCACTCCGACGGAAGCGGTCGATGTCTACGGCGCGATCGCGGCGAGCCGCACGCTCACCGGCGCGCAGCGCAAGCAGTACGGCGGCCTCGGCCCGATGACGCCCGACACCGCGACGACCGACCCGTACTGCTCGCTGCAGCCGTGAAACACACCGTTTTCCGTCGCGGCGCGCCCCGACAGCGATACGCTCGCCGCATGAGGAGCTTGGGCTTATTGGTGCTCGCGCTGTGCGCGTGCGGTGGCGACACGAAGACGAAGATGGACGCGCCTGCCGCGCACGACGCCGCGCACGACGCGAAGGCGATCGATGCTGCGCATCCCGACGCGCCGCTCGATGGCCCGCCGGGCACGCAGCAGCTGACCGTGAAGAACTACCTGAGCTGGTGCTCGGTCACCGTGAACGGCGGGACCGCATCGACGGCCGCGGTACAGCATGTGTTCGTGCAGCCGGGCGCGATCCCGCTGACCGCGACGAAGGCGAGCACCGCCTTCGAGATCGGCCCCGGAATGTGGCACCACACGACCGGCGACACGACCGGTTCCGGCGAGGACGGCACGGTGTCGAACGGGACGAGCTCGACCACGGCGACCGTGACCAGCACGAGCGGCAAGTGCGTGTGGGTCTGCTGCCCGTTCACGAACGGGACGGGCTGCAACGTCGCAGATCAGTGCCCGTGACCCTGTAAGCTCGTCGGGATGACCGACGACGAGGCGCCACGTAAGACCAGGCTCTACGGCGCGATCGACTTCGATGGGCCGGCGACAATTGCGGATCCGCTGCCGGAGGGCACCGTTCCCGAGGCGAAGGCCGGCGCGCGGATCGCACGATACGAGGTGCGCGAGGTTCTCGGGCGCGGCGGCATGGGCGAGGTGCTCAGCGTTCGCGACGAGACGATCGGGCGCAACGTCGCCGTGAAGCGCTTGCGCGTCGAGAACCCGAGCCCGACCGTCGTCGCGCGGTTTCTCCGCGAGGCGCGCATTCAGGGGCGGCTGGAGCATCCGGCGGTCGTGCCGGTGCACGAGCTGCATCATGTCGAGGGCGAGCCGCCGTTCTTCGTGATGAAGCAGCTTGCCGGCGTGACGCTCGCGGACGTGTTGCCGCGGCTCGCGGACGGTGATGCGAAGGCGGCGGAGCGGTTTGGACGCCAGCGCCTGCTGCGCGCGTTTGCCGACGTGTGTTTGGCGATCGAGTTCGCGCACACGCGCGGCGTCGTGCATCGCGATCTCAAGCCCGCGAATATCATGGTCGGCGACTTCGGCGAGGTGTACGTGCTCGACTGGGGCATCGCGCGCGTCGGCGGTGGCGACGAGGAGCGGCCGAGCTTTGGCGACATCGACACGATCGACGGCAACGCCACGGTTGCGGGAGCGATCCTCGGGACGCCCGGGTACATCGCGCCCGAGCAGATCCGGTGCGAGCCCGACCTCGACGGGCGCGCCGACGTGTACGCGCTCGGGTGCATCCTGTTCGAGCTGCTGTCGCTGCAGCCGCTGCATCCGCGTGGGCAGGCGGCGCTGAGCGTCGCGCTCGTCGGGACGGACTCGCGACCCAGCGTGCGCACGCCCGACCGCGAGATTCCGCCCGAGCTCGATGCGATCTGCATGCGCGCGACGGCGCTCGATCGCGAGGGGCGGTTCGCGACAGCGCGCGAGCTCGGCGACGCCGTGCAGCGCTTCCTCGACGGCAATCGCGACATGGCGCTGCGCAAGCAGCTCGCGAACGAGGAGCTCGCGATCGCGCGGCGGCAGCTAACGAGTGGCGATGGTCCCGAGCAGCGGCGCGAGGCGATGCGGGCGGCGGCGCGTGCGCTCGCGCTCGATCCGACGAGCGGCGAGCCGGCGGACCTCGTCGGTGCGTTGATGCTGCAGGCGCCGCAGGAGACGCCGAGCGAGGTCCTCGGGGAGCTCGAGCAGCTCGATCTCGCGGCGCTCAAGACGAGCGCACGGTTCGGAACGCTCGCGGCGGTCGCGTATCTGCTGTTCTTCCCGCTGCTGTACTGGATCGGGTTTCGCGAGACCTGGTACCTCATCGTCGGGCCGGCGATCAGTCTGTTCGTGATCGCGGTCGAGGTCGTCATCGCGCCGAAGAACCCGTACGTGTCGGGCTACATCGCGGTGACGGCGAACTTGCTGATGTTCGCGCTGTTCGGGTGGATGGTGAGCCCGGCGATCATCGGACCCGGCCCCGCGATCATCATGATCACGCTGCTCGTCGCGCATCGCCGCCTGATCGCCCCGTGGTTGCTCGCCGGGCTCACGGTGATCGCGACGCTCGCGCCATGGGCCGTGATCTTCGGCCGCGGCGGCTGGCCGATCTCGGTCGACGGCACGCACATCGTGCTGCAGACCGCGGCGACCGCGCTCGATCTCGTGCCGACGCTGATCGGCATGACGGTCTACCTCGTCGCGCTGGCGGCGCTCGCGACGGTGCTATCGCTGTCGCAGCAGGACGAGCAGCGCGGCGTGCGCCACATGCTGCAGCTGCAAACGTGGCAGCTCAAACAGCTCGTGCCATCGCGCCGCGCAGCGCCGTGACGAGCTCCGCGACGTGCGCGGGGCCA
The DNA here is from genome assembly GCA_019237945.1 of Deltaproteobacteria bacterium. GTDB lineage: Bacteria > Myxococcota_A > Polyangia > Haliangiales > Haliangiaceae > JABFXX01. Next base: position 3,739 of record JAFAOG010000462.1, read on the forward strand.
CCGGAGGCGCGATCGACGAGCGCCGTACCGACGACGACACCATCGGCGATCGCCGAGAACCGGCGCGCATCGTCGGGCGTGCGGATGCCGAAGCCGACCGCGACCGGCGCCTTCGCGGCGGTCCGGACCGCGGACAGTCGCGCCGGATCGACGGGGGCCGCCGCGCGCGAGCCAGTCACACCGGTCAGCGTGATGTAGTAGACGAACGGCGGGTCGACGCTCGCGATCCGCGCGATGCGATCCGGTGTCGACGTCGGCGCCACGAGCGGCACGACCGACACGCCTTGCGCAGCGAGCGGGCGCGCCAGCTCGGCGAGCTCGTCGATTGGCAGGTCAACGGTCAGCACCGCATCGACGCCGGCCTTCGCGGCGCGCTCGGCGAACCGCTCCGGCCCCATCACGAAGATCGGGTTGTAGTAGCCGAACAGCACGATCGGCGTCGCAACGCCGCGGCGGCGCAGCTCGGCGACGCCGTCGATCGCACCGGCGAGGCTGCCGCCGGCGGCGAGCGCACGCTCCATCGCGCGCTGGATCGACGGGCCGTCGGCGCTCGGGTCCGAAAACGGCACGCCGAGCTCGATCACGTCCGCGCCCGCGCGACACGCCGCCTCGACGATCGCGAGCGACGCCTGCGGATCCGGATCCGCGAACGTCAGGTACGCGACGAGCGCGGCACGCTTCTCGGCGGCGGCCCGATCGAGCGCCTCGCGCAGCTTCGTCACGACGACCTCCGCTGCGAGATCGTGACCATGTCCTTGTCGCCGCGGCCGCTGAGCCCGACGACGATCGTCTTCGCCTGCTTCGCGACCTCGTCGAGCGCTGCGATCGCGTGCGCCGTCTCGAGCGCGCACAGGATGCCCTCGGTGCGAGCGAGCCGTTCGAGCGCCGCCAGCGCCTGGTCGTCGGTGCGCGAGATGTACGTCACCGCGCCGGTCTCCTTCCAGTACGCGTGCTCGGGGCCGACGCCGGGATAGTCGAGGCCCGCGCTGATCGAGTGCGCGTGCGCGATCTGGCCTTCCGGCGTCGACAGCACGTAGCTCTTGCTGCCGTGAAGCACGCCGACCTTGCCGGCGCCGAGCGTCGCGGCGTGGCGACCGGTCGGCACGCCCTCGCCTGCGGCCTCGATGCCGAAGCACTTCGTCTTGCCGACGAACGGCGCGAACAGCCCCGCCGCATTGCTGCCGCCGCCGACGCACGCGACGAGCGCCTCCGGCACGCGCCCGAGCTGCGCGCGCACCTCGCGGCCGATCACGCTCTGGAGGTCGCGCACCATCCACGGATACGGATGCGGGCCGGCGACGCTGCCGATCAGATAGAACGTGTCGCCGACGTTGGTCACCCAGTCGCGCAGCGCCTCGTTCATCGCGTCCTTCAGCGTGCGCGTGCCGCTCTGCACCGGGTGCACCTTGGCGCCGAGCAGCTTCATGCGCTCGACGTTGAGCGACTGGCGCACGACATCCTCGGCGCCCATGTAGATCTCGCACGGCAGGCCGAACAGCGCGGCGACCGTCGCCGTGGCGACGCCATGCTGCCCCGCGCCCGTCTCCGCGATCAGCCGGCGCTTGCCCATGCGGCGCGCGAGCACCGCCTGGCCGATGCAGTTGTTGATCTTGTGCGCGCCCGTATGGTTGAGGTCCTCGCGCTTGAGCCAGATCTCCGCGCCGACAGCCGCCGACAGCCGCTGCGCGTGATACACGCGCGACGGCCGCCCGACGTAATCCGCGAGCAGGCCGTCGACCTCGGCCCAGAACCCGGCATCGCGACGCGCGGCACGCCACGCGGCATCGAGCTCGCCGATCGCGGGCATCAGCGTCTCGGCGACGTACTGGCCTCCGAACTCGCCGAACCGCCCGTTCACGGGCTCCGGCAGTGCGGCAATCTCGTCGACGGTCGACATCGGATCGTGGTTAGCACGTGATACGAATGCGAGGTGAAGTCGGCCGTGCTGATCGTCGCGCTGGCGGCAACGCCGGTCGCCGCCGAGCCACCGGCGCAGATCCAGGCGGACCTCGGGCTCGCGGTCGTCGGCGCCGGCTACGAGCAACCGCTCGGCGACCACCTCGCGATCATGGGCGAGGCGCAGATCTTCGGCACGTACTTCCTGCCGTGGCTCGACGCCGGCACCAACGTCACCGGCTTCGGCGGGCAGGCGCGCGGCACGTGGTTTCGCGACGCGAGCCATCACGGCCTCTACGCGACCGGCTACCTGCGCTTCGACGAGGTCGGCGCGAACAACGATCACGCCTTCGGATGGTGCGGCGGTCTCGTCGGCGGCTGGGCGTTTGCGGCGGGCCCGCTCGATGTTCGCGTCGGCGCCGGCGCGCAGTACAAGCGGTACCGGCACGCGTCGATCGACATCGACACGCCGTTCGTCGAGCTCGATCTCATCGTGGGCTGGCGGCTCGGGCCGCGCTGACGAACGCCTGCAGCTTCGCCGGATCCTTGATGCCCGCCGCGGCCTCGACGCCGCTCGCGACATCGACCGCCCACGGCTCGACCATGCCGATCGCCGTCGCGACCGTCTCGGGCGTCAGCCCGCCGGCGAGCACGATGTTCAGCCGCGGGAAGCGTTCGCGCGCCTGGCGGGCGAGCTCGTGATCGAAGCGCGCGCCGGCGCCGCCGCGGCCGGGCGTCGGAGCGTCGAGCAACACCGCCTCGGTCTGGAACGCGTCGAGGTGCTCGATGTCGCGCACGCTCGCGACCGGCACCGCCTTCCACACCGGGCGATACACGGCGAGCGAGATGCGCTTGCACAGATCCGGAGACTCGTCGCCGTGGAGCTGCACGGCATCGAGGTCGACCGCCCTCGCGATCTCGACGACCTCGTCGACCTGCGGATCGACGAACACGCCGACGACCTTCGCCGAGCCGGCCCCGCGCGCGGCGGCGGCGAGCATCGGCCCGCGCTCGGGCTGCACGTAACGCTTGCTGCGCGGCCAGAAGTTGAGGCCGATGAAGTCGACGCCGAGCATCGCGGCGCGCGCCGCATCGTCGGGCAGTGTGACGCCGCAGATCTTGATCCGCGTCACGCGAGCAGCTCCCGCAGCGCGGCCGCGGGCGACTTCGCGCGCATCAGCGTCTCGCCGACGAGCACCGCATGCGCGCCGGCATCGCCGAGCCGGCGCACGTCGGCCGCCGTCTTGATGCCGCTCTCACCGACGAGCACGACCGACGGCGGCACGCGCTTCGCGATCTGCTCGGTGAGCGTCATGTCGATCGTGAACGTCTTGAGGTCGCGGTGGTTGACGCCGAGCAGCGACGCACCGGCGGCGAGCGCGACCTCGGCTTCCGCGGCATCGTGCACCTCGACGAGCGCGTCGAGCTGATAGAGCGATGCGGTCGCGAGCAGATCCGCGAGGTGCGATGCGTCGAGCGCGGCGACGATCAGCAGGATCGCATCCGCTCCGGCCGCGCGCGCCTCCGCGACCTGGTAGCGGTCGATGATGAAGTCCTTGCGCAGCAGCGGCTGCGGGACGCGCGTGCGCACGCGCGCGAGGAAGTCGAGATGCCCGCAGAAGAACTGCTCGTCGGTGAGCACGCTGATCGCAGCCGCTCCCCCGGCGTCGTACTCGACCGCGATGTCCCCCGGATTCGCGTCGGCGCGGATCGCGCCCGCCGAAGGCGACGCGCGCTTGATCTCGGCGAGCACGCGCACGGGTTGCCCCGCCTCTCGCCGCAGCGCGCTCGCGAGCCCGCGCACCGGCGCCGCGCGATGCGCCGCCGCCTCGATCTGCTCCATCGGACGCAGCGCCTTCGCCGCCGCGACCTCGTCGCGCTTCACGGCGAGGATCTTGTCGAGGATATTCACTTTGGGTCCTCGCTTCGCTCGGCCCAAAGTGCAAGCCCCCCCAACCCCAACACCCCGCTCGCTTCGCTCGCTCTCCTCATTCGACCCCCGCGAAGTCGGCGGGCCGGAGCGCCGCCAGATCCGCGACATCGATATCGGCCGACGCCTGGCTGACCTCGCGCCACTTGTGAAGCACGAGGCGCGCCGCGCCCGACGTGATCGCGCCGACCGCGCGCTTGTACTGCTCGGGGAGGTGCGCGACCTCGAACCGCGGCTCGAGCAGCTCGAGCCCGAGCGCCGCCGTCATGCAGCTCGCGTGGAGCACGGCCTCGAGGCGCTCGCCGTGATCGATCTGGTGGCCGGCGAGCACCTTGCGCAGCGCGCCGGCGTTGTAGGTCGCGTCGCCGCCGGCGAGGCCCGCCGGGTCGACCTCATCGAGGCCGAACGAGCGCGGCGTCAACATCAGCGTGCCGACGACGCCGCCGTCCCACAGCGCGACGAATGTCTCGCCGCGCACCGCGATCTCGTCGATCCCGGGAGCCGGCGCAGGTCCGGCTCCCTCCATTTTGGGTCCGCCCTCGCCGTGCACGACCGCCGCGCGCCGCAGGCCGAGTGCGCCGAGCGCGGCCGCGACGTGATGGCACCACGCGCGATCGTAGACACCGACGACCTGGTGCGCGACGTTCGCGGGGTTCGTCAGCGGGCCGAGCAGGTTGAAGATCGTGCGCGTCCCGAGCTCCTTGCGCGGACCGCCGACATGGCGCGTGGCCGCATGAAACCGCGGCGCGTACGCGAACCCGATCCCGGCGACCTTCATGCACCGCTCGACGACCTCCGGCTCCGCATCGGCGCGCACGCCGAGCGCCTCGAGCACGTCCGCCGAGCCGCACTTGCTCGACAGCGCGCGATTGCCGTGCTTCGCGACGACGCCGCCGCACGCCGCGATCACGAACGCGGCGAGCGTCGAGATGTTGATCGTGCCGGCGCCATCGCCGCCGGTGCCGCAGGTGTCGATGCCGGCGCCCGGGCACGACAGTGGCAGCGCGCGGGCCCGCATCGCGCTCGCGGCGCCGACGAGCTCGTCGACCGCCTCGCCCTTCGCGCGCAGCGCGACCAGAAAGCCGCCGATCTGCGCCGCGGTCGCCTGCCCGTCCATGATCTGCCCGACGATGTCGGCCATCTCGGCGCGCGACAGGTCCTCTCGCGCGAGTGCGCGCTGGATGCCGTGCACGATCGCCGCGCTCACGTACGCGCCCTTGCCATCCGCAGGAAGTTCGCGAGCAGCGACTTGCCAGCCGTCGTCATGATCGACTCGGGGTGGAACTGCACGCCCTCGACGAGGTGCTGCTTGTGGCGGACGCCCATGATCTCGTCCTCCCACGTCTTCGCGGTGACCTCGAGGACATCGGGCATCGTCTCGGGCGCGATCACGAGCGAGTGGTAGCGCGTCGCGACGAACGGATTCTCGACGCCCGCGAACAGCCCCTTCTCGTCGTGGAAGATCTTGCTCGTCTTGCCGTGCATGATGCGCGGCGCGCGCACGATGCGGCCGCCGAACACCTGGCCGATGCACTGGTGTCCGAGGCAGACGCCGAGGATCGGGATGCGGCCGGCGAACTCGCGGATCACGTCCATCGAGATGCCGGCCTCGTTCGGCGTGCATGGGCCCGGCGAGATCACGATCGCTCCGGGCGCCTTCTGCGCGATGCCTTCGATCGTCAGCGCGTCGTTGCGCTCGACGGCGACGTCCGCGCCGAGCTCGCCGAGGTACTGCGCGAGGTTGTACGTGAACGAGTCGTAGTTATCGATCAGGAGGACGTTCATCGCGCGGCCTCCTTCGCCGAACGATCGGCCGTTCTGGCCATCGCCACGGCTCGCAGCACCGCGCGCGCCTTGTTGACGCATTCCTGGTACTCGAGCTCGGGCACGCTGTCGGCGACGAGGCCGGCGCCGGCCTGCACGTAGATCGTGTCGCCGCGCGAGACGAGCGTGCGGATCGCGATCGCGAGATCGAGGTTGCCCGTGTAGCTGACGTAGCCGACCGCGCCGCCGTAGATGCCGCGCTGATGCGGCTCGAGCTCGTCGATGATCTCCATCGCGCGGATCTTCGGCGCACCGCTGAGCGTGCCGGCCGGGAACGCCGCGCGCAGCACGTCGAGCCACGTCTTGCCCTTCGCGAGCGTGCCGACGACGTGCGACGTCAGGTGCATCACGTGCGAGTAGCGCTCGACGACCATCTGCTCCGCGACGTGCACGCTGCCGACCTCGGCGACCCGCCCGACATCGTTGCGCCCGAGATCGATCAGCATCAGGTGCTCGGCGTTCTCCTTCGGATCCGCGAGCAGCTCCGCCGCGAGCTTCTCGTCGTCGGCGGCGGTCTTGCCGCGCGGCCGCGTGCCTGCGATCGGCCGCACCTCGACGCGCCCGTCGCTGAGCCGCACGAGCGTCTCCGGCGATGCGCCGGTCACGCGCGCCTCGGGGAACTCGAGGTGGAACATGTACGGCGACGGGTTGATCACGCGCAGCGCGCGATAGACGTCGAGCGGGCGTGCACCGGCGGCCGGCTCGCTGAAGCGCTGGCTCAGCACGACCTGGAACGCATCGCCGGCGAGGATGTACTCCTTCACGCGATCGACGGCGGCGACGTAATCGGCACGCGTGAACGAGCTCGGCGGCGTGTCGATCGACGCGCGCTCGCCACTGCGCGGCGGCTCGAGCTCGGGCAGCGGCCGGCGCGGCGCGCGCAGCGTCTGCACGATCGCGTCGATCCGGGCGCACGCACGCTCGTACGCCGCCTCCGCCTTCTCGGGACGCGCGACATACGGCGTCGCGACGACCTTCAGCGTCTGGCGCAGGTTGTCGAAGATGACGAGCGTGTCGGTGATGACCATCGCGAGCGGCGGCAGCTCGAGGTCGGGCTTCGCGCGCGCCGGCAGGTCCTCGAACGCGCGCACGCAGTCGTACGCGATCCAGCCGACGGCGCCGCCCCAGAAGCGCGGCAGACCCGGCACGTCGACCGGGCGCATCTCGCCGAGCACCTCCGCGAGCGCGGCGGTCGGATCATTCGTCGCCCACTCGGCGGTGCGCGGCGGGCCGCCGCCATCGACGTCGTACCAGGTGACGCTCGCGGTGCCGTTGGTCCACGTCACGACCGCGCGCGGCGCCACACCGACGAACGAATAGGCCGCCCACGTCGCCCCGCCGACCACCGACTCGAGCAGGAAGCTGTGCTCGCCGCCGCCGAGCGCGGCATAGGCGGAGACCGGCGTGTCGCCGTCGGCGAGCAGCTCGCGGTAGACCGGGATCAAGTTCCCGCGCGCGGCGGCCGCGACGAACTCCTCCCGGCTCGGGGTGTACACCCGCGCGGTTATAGCGCGGCGCGCCGTCGAAAGGGATCGCGCTGCCCTTCGACGGTGAGTCACCGCGCGGATCCCTCGACGTTCACGCAACTACCGGCGCTGTCGGTGGTTTTGAACTTGTTCATTTTAGACCTTGACGACGAACTGACCCATCGCTAGTTTTTGAACGTGTTCAATTACCGCGAGGTGACGCCATGACCCAGCCCTTCTTGCTCGTCTGCCTGCCCTACGCCGCGATCGCCGTCGGCCTCACGATCTGGCTTGCCCGTGCACTAAGTCGGCACGGCGAGGTGTTCCTCGATACGGTGTTCGACAATCCGAAGGTCGTCCACGCCGTGAACCAGCTCCTGGTGATCGGCTTCTACCTCGTCAACCTCGGCTGGGCGTTCCTGCTCGCCAAGGGCGGTGGCGCGGTCCAGACGTCGGCGGACGCGATCGGCCTGCTCGTCGACAAGCTCGGCCTGTTGTTGCTGCTGCTCGGCGTCGCCCACCTCTGCAACCTCTACGTGTTCCACCGCATCAAGAAAGGCAACGCGCATGCGTGATCCCACGTCGGTCGTCGTCGCGCGCCGGCTCGCGCGCATCGTGTTCGGAGCGGTGCTGTTCATCGGCGCGGCGGTCCTCGCGCTGCGCAGCGCGCACGATCACGATGCGGGGGCCGCGCACGCGCTGGCGACCACGTGGGCTGTCGCGATCGGCGGCTGGGCGCTCGTCCGGCTCGTCGTGCCGATCACCACGCGCGGCGCGCCCGCCCACGACGCCTGCCTGACCGAGAGCCTCGTCGTGCCTGCGGTCGGACTCGCGCTCGTGCTGCCGTTGACCGTGCACGGCCTGTGGGGCCTGCTCGTCGGCTGGCACGCGCGCGACTTCGACGAGTGGTGCGGGCTCGCGGTGCGCGCCGTCGGGTTCGCGCACGTCGTGTTCGCATTGCTGTTCGCCGTCCATGCGCGCCAGCTCTCGACGACCGAACGCCCCGGCGTCTCGATCGCGGCGATCTACGGCTGGACGGTGATGGCGAGCACCGTGCCGTTCGGCATGTGGATCCTCCCCGAGGCGATCACGGCGATCACCGGGCTGCCGATCCTGATCGTGCTGCACGTCTTCGATCAGATCGCTCTGCGCGAGCGCACCGCCCTGCCCGCCCTGCCTCGTGCGATCGTGCAGCCATGCCGCGCGTGAAGAAGAGCGAAGCGACGCGCAAGCGGCTGCTCGCCCGCGCGCTCGTGCTGTTCCAGAAGAAGGGCGTCGAGCAGACGACGATGCGCGACATCGCGAAGGCCGCCGGTTTGTCGCTCGGCGCCGCGTACTACTACTTCCCGTCGAAGGACGCGCTCGTGTTCTCGTTCTACGAGGACAACCAGCGCGACATGGAGGAGCTCGCAGCGAGCGCGACCGGGACGCTGCGCGAGCGGCTCGGCGTGCTGTTCCACGGCAAGCTCGAGTCGATCCGGCCGCACCGCAAGATGCTCGCCGCGATCGTGCAGCGCCTCGTCGATCCGGGCGATCCGCTGAGCGCGTTCTCGCAGCAGAGCCGCCAGGTGCGAGAGCGCGCGATCGCGGTGATCGCGGCCACGCTCGACATCGCCGACGACCTCCGCCCGCTCGCCGCGCACGCGCTGTGGCTGTTGATGCTCGCGCTGATGCTCGTCTACATCAACGACGACTCGCCGGGCGAGAAGCGCACACACGGCCTCGTCGACGACGCGCTCGACATGGCGGTCCCGATGCTCCCGCTGCTCGCGACACCGATGGGTCACGCGCTCGTCGAGAGAGTCACCTCGGCGCTCGCGCGCGCCGACATCACGCTGACCTGAGCGCCTCTCCCTCGCACGCGCACCGCACGAGCGAGAACGGCACCGCGACGAACGTCGCCGCCATCGCGATCCAGCTGCCGATCAGGAGCGCGCCGCCCGCCATCGCGAGCACGAGCCCGAGCTCCGACGGATGGCGCATCCAGCGGTACGGCCCGCGCGCGACGCTCAGGCACCCGGGAGCACCGAGCCGGCCGTCGACGTCACTCCGCGACTTCCCCAGATGATCAGACCCAGCATGATTCCCCCTCCTGCCGACGATACCTTGGTATCTATTCGGCATGCATCCCGCCCTGGCGAAGACGATCGCCGACGTCGACCCCGAGATTGCCGAGCTCATCACCTCCGAGGAGAAGCGCCAGCGTGACTCGATCCGACTGATCGCGTCGGAGAACTATGTGTCGGGCGCCGTGCTCGCGGCTACCGGCAGCGTGCTGACCAACAAGTACAGCGAGGGCTATCCCGGCAAGCGGTACTACGAGGGCCAGAAGTACATCGATCAGGTCGAGCAGCTGTGCATCGATCGCGCGAAGGCGCTGTTCGGCGTCGACCACGCGAACGTGCAGCCGTACTCGGGCTCGCCCGCGAACCTCGCCGTGTACTTCGCGTTCCTCAAGCCCGGCGATACCGTGATGGGCATGGGCCTGCCGGCGGGCGGCCACCTGACGCACGGCTGGAACGTCTCGATCACGGGGAGCTACTTCCGCGCCGTGCAGTACGGGGTGCGCAAGGACACGCACCGGATCG
>JAFAOG010000203.1 GCA_019237945.1 Deltaproteobacteria bacterium
GAAGTACGACGGCAACTTCGAGACCGGCCCGCTCTCCGACGAGCCCGACACCGCGACGTACTCGTCGCAGCACTTCAAGGCGCTCGGCCGGCCCGAGACGTTCGACGTCGCGATCCGCGTGTGGCGCCTCGAGCCCGGCAAGGCGCAGGAGCGCTACGACGAGCTGCTGACGCAGCTACCCGGCATCCAGGAGAAGGACGAGATCGCGAGCCGATCGTTCCTCGCGACCGAGAACGACATCCGCGGCATCGGCTTCCTCGATGCGCCGCGCGGCGTCGTCGTGCTGCTGACGTGCGGCACCAGCCAGTGCAACACGCCCGAGGACGCGATCGCGCTGGCCCAGGGCATCTACAACAAGCTCAAGTCGCTCGTGCCCGTCGGGCTCGGAGGTCCGCGCAAATGAAGCGACTCGCCGTCCTGCTCGTGATCGCACTGTCGGCGCAGGCGTTCGCGTGGGAAGCGCAGACGACGCAGGCCGGGCTCGCCGAGCAGGCGGCGCTGTCGTCGCGGCTGCACAAGCGTCTCGTCACGCTCGGCTTCGGCGGCGGGCTGTTCGAGTCGCTGACGATCCCGCCGGCCGACGCGCCCGCGCTGATCGCCGATCTCAAGCTGCTCTCGCCGACGCACGGCAGCGTGCCCGATGCGCGCGGCCGCCAGACTGCGCTCGCGTGGATCGCCGCCGGCGCCGCGCTCGCCGACATCCCGGCCGCCCACGGCGCGAACCACTTCTACGATCCGTCGACGAAGCTCGGCTGGGTGCGCCCCGGCCTCGGCCTGCGCGGCATGATGCTGAACCTCGGCCTGCCCGCGAAGGGCGTCGCCGCGCCGGACTGGATCGTCGACAAGTCGAACCCGTTCAACCTCAACGGCTTCCTCGATCAGTACGCGAAGGCCGTCACCGGCTCGACGCCCGGCGAACGCTCGCGCGCGATGGCGGCGGCGCTCGTCGCGGCGGGCGCGATGATCCACACGCTCGGCGATCTCGGAAATCCCGCGCGCGTCCGCGGCGACGCCGAGGCGATGTTCGCGCCGCTCGGCGGCGGCCCCGAAGACCTCGGCTCGCGGTTCGAGCGGATCGCCGCCCTCGCCTACGGCCGCCTCGGCGTGCCCGCGCCGTCGCGCGTGATCACGCGCCAGCACCTGCGCGATTACTTCACCTCGGCCGACGGTCAGGGCTTCGCGGACATGATCTCGAAGACCTACTTCTCGCCGAACACGCTCCCCGAGGCGACGCACATCGGTGAGGACGTCCATCCGCATCTCGTGCGCGCGCAGCCGGCGCTGCCGACGCGTTTGAATCTCATGGCGGCGAGCCGCGACGACGGCACGACGCTGCGCGCCCCCGACGGCACGTGCCTCGCGCGCTACCGCGTCGATCACGGCACGCTGACGTTCGCGATCGACGATGACTGCGTGCTCGAGCAGCTCGCCGCGATCCTGCCCGAGACCGCCTCGTACGAGACCGGTCTGCTCGACTTCTTGCTGCGCGGCGAGCTGACGCTGACCGTTGGCTCGCAGGTCGTCGTCGCGAGCAAGGGCCTCGGGCCTGGCACGGTCGAGCTGGTCGTCGAAGATGATCGTGGCGTGCGCACGCCCGCCGGCACCGCGCAGTACACCGGCACCGGCGACGAGCTCGCGCACTTCAACGTCCCGCCCGCCGGCACGCGCGTGCTCGCCGTGTTCCGCGGCGCCGATGCGGCCGGTGAGCCGATCGTTGCGATCGGCGCGCTCCCGCTGCAGCATTGAGCATCATGGCTCGCCGCGCCGAGATCGATCCGCTCGATCGCCTGTTCGAGCGTCTCGACGAGGCTCAGCCCGGTGTTCACGACATCGATCCGCCCGTCGACGATCTGCCCGTCGGTCTGCCCGCGCCGCTGATCGAGCTCTACGCGCGCTGTGACGGCGCCCGCATCTTCTCCGACACGCTCGAGATCGTCCCGTCCTCCGAGGTCACGTACGACGGCGCACGCTGGCGGTTCGGCGCGATCGACGGCGAGCCGATCGGCGTCGATCACAAGGGCAAGGTCTGGCGCACCGACGCCTCCGTCGAGGACGAGGTCGTCGACGGCACGCGCATCGACCGCTGGCTCGCCGGCCAGCTCGACGCACTCGCGCTGCTCTTCGATCACGAGGGCGAGTACCAGGACGACGTCTTCGACGAGGACGGCGAGCTGCTCCCCGTGGTCCGCGAGAAGCAGCTGCGCGCGCAGCTCAAGCGCGATGCCGCCGCCCCCGGCCCGCGCTGGCGCCTCGCGCACACGCTGCTCGAGCAAGGCGCCGCCGAAGACGCCCGCAACGAGCTCGAGCAGGTCGTCGCCGACGATCCGGTCTTCGCGTGGGCATGGCTCGATCTCGCGCGCGTCTCCGAGCGCCTCGGCGAGGTCGGCGGCGCGCTCGACGAGGCCCGCATGGCCGCCGACGCCGCCGAAGGCGTCCAGCACCCGCAGGCCGGCTACTTCTGGTCGCAGGTCGCCCGGCTCGCCGCCCGCAACGGCAACGACCTCGCACGCGCCGAGGCCGCGACCAAGGCCTCGCTGCTCGCGCCCGATCTCAAGCGCGCCCAGATCGACGGCGCCCGCGAGCGCCTCGACGCCGGCGACGTCGGCTCCGCAAAGGGCCTGGTGGAGCTGCTGCGCGCGGTCTGGCCCCGCGACCTCGAAGTGCTCGAGCTCGCTCGTCGCGTCGACGGCAACTAGCCGCGCCAACAGAGCAACGACAACCACGAAGAGGATCTAGCCCCAAAGAACCCAAAGAACCCAAAGGAAGAAGCATCCAGGTCGACCGTGCGGGCTCTGGATCCGTCTCCGGACCTTTGGGCGCTTTGGGTTCTTTGGGGCCAAACCCTCTGGGCCGCGGCGCCGGCGGCGTGCCGCGGCGCTACACGAGGCGGCGGCGCGCCGGCGGCGCACCGTACGGCTTCGGGATGCTGTTCGGATCGAACGTCGGCTGCGGCAGCACGACCGCGATGTCGGCGCGCGCGAGGCCGCCGTGCACCACGACGTTCGCGCTCGCGTAGGCGCCGCCACCGTGAGCGCGGTTGCCGTGCGTCGCGACCGTGATCGTGTGCGTGCCGGCGGCGACGCCGGCGAACTTGTAGTGGCCGTTGTAGTCGGTCGTCGTGACCTGCTTGCCGTCGAGCGAGACCTGCGCGCCCGCCACCGGCTGGCCGCTCGTCGAGTCCATCACGGTGCCGTCGATCGCGCCGGTGGTGGCCGGCGTGTCGGTCGCGTGCGTGTCGGGGTTTCTCTCGGTGCGCTCCGACGTTGTCGTCGACGTGGCCGGCTCGGCGACCGGGCCCGTCCAGCAGCCGGTGACGGCGGCGGTGGTGGCGGCGGAGAAGATGGCGGCGCGCGTGGCGGGGCCGACGAAGCGCGGGCGCAGCGCGGGCGGGGGCACATCGGCGCCGCAGAACGGACAGCTGCGCTCGCGCACGTGGCGGGCGCAGGCCGGGCACGGCGTCAACGGGTTCATCGGAACACGGCCTGGTCGGCCGGGATCCCGCGCGCCTCGAGCTCGCTGTAGAACCGCGGCACCGCGCCGGTCGCGACGAAGCTCGCACCGTCGAGGCGGAACACGACCTGCGTCTCGAACGTCGTGTCCGACACGCCGGTGATCTCCTCGATCGTGTGGATGCGGATGCTGCCGTCGGCGTTGCGGCCGACGTGGAGCACGATCTCGAACGCACCGGCGACCAGCTCGCGGATCGCGCTATCGGATCCGACGGGCTGCGTGGCGCGCGCGAGCGTTGCGAGGCGGTTGAGCACCGCGTTCGCCCCCTCGCCCGTCATCGCGACGGCGGCGCCATCGATCGACGAGTTGAGCGCCGAGACGAGCGGCATCGCCTCGCGGCCGCGCACCTCGCCCACGACCAGGCGGTCCGGCATCAGGCGCATCGCCGTCTCGAGCAGCGTCGCGAGATCGATCTCGGGCGCCTTCGGCGACGACGGCCGCGTCTCGAGCTGGATCCACTCGTCGCGCGTCAGCGAGAGCTCGCCGACCTCTTCGATCGACACGACGCGCTCGCCGGGCGGCGATGCAGCGGCAATCGCCGCGAGCACGGCCGTCTTGCCCGAGCCGGGCGCACCGCACACGAGCACGTTGCGACGCGCGGCGACGCAGGTCGCGAGGAAGTCGGCCATGCCCGACGACAGCGTGCCTTGCGACACGAGGTCCGCGAGCGACGGCATCGATGCGGCGGGCTTCTTGAGCACGAGGCACGCGCCGCGCCCGGCGACCGGAGCGACCGCGGCGGTGAGCCGCGTGCCGTCGCGCATGCGCAGGTCGACGACGGGACGCGTCTCGTCGATCATCGCGCCCGCCTCGTGGACGATGCGCTTGACGACGCGCTCGAACACGTCGTCCGACGAGAACGCCTTGCCCGAGCCGCGCAGCTGGCCGCCCTTGCCGACGACGACGCGGTCGCGGCGATCGATCAAGATCTCGTCGATGTTGTCATCGGCGAACAGATCCTCGAGCGGTCCGAGCGCGAGCGCCTCGTTGAGCGTCTCCTTGAGCAGCGCGTCGGTATCGATGTACTTCGGCAGCTCGCCGGAGCTCTCGAGCGTCTCGATCAGATCGATCGTCGCGCGCTCGGCGCGCTGCCACAGCTCCTCTTCATGGAGCCGATCCATCGGCACCTTGTCGAGATCGAGCTTCGCGCGCAGCCGCTCGAGGATGTTCGACTGCAGGTCGAGCATCTTGACGATCTTCGGATCGAGCGGCTCGAGGTGAACGCCGCGCTTGCTCGGCACGCTGAGCGGACGCCCGGGCACCTTCTTCGCAGCGACGCCGACGAGCCGCGGCTTGTTCTTGTCGGACTGCAGCGGGACGACCGGCGCCGGCTGCTGCGCGGCCATCGGCGCGGCGGCCATCGGAGGCGGCATCGTCGGAGGCGGCGCCATCGGCGGCGGCTGGGTCGGAGTGAACGGCGCAGGCGCCGGCGCGGCCGGCGGCGGGAAGTGCGGGTCGCTCCGATCGGGTTGCGCCATCGTCGCGGCGGGCGGCGGCGCGACCGGCGGCGGCGCGGCCATCGGCGGCGGCATCGTGCCACCCGGACGCGGACCGACGCGACCCGGCGGAGGCGACGCGATCGGCGGCATGTCACGGCTTCCGCCGCCCATCGGACCACCGGGCTCGCGACCCATCGGCGGCTCGCGCGGCGGCATCGGCTCGCGGCCCATCGGCGGCTCGCGCGGCGGACCGCCCATCGGGCCACCGATCGGTTCACGCGGCGGCATCGGCTCGCGCGGCGGACCGCCCATCGCACCCGGATCGCGCGACGGACCCGGCGCGGGACGCGGCGGACCCGGACGCGGCGGTGACGGCGGCGCGGGCGCAGGCGGCGGAGGCTCGGCAGCCGGCGGCATCCCGCCGAGCGGACCGGGCATCGGCATCGGCATCGGTGCCGCTTCGGTCGGGCGCGGCGGACGCGCGTCCATCGCGGGCGCGAGTCGATCCTGGCCCGGCGGCGACGTCGTCGTCTCGCTCGGACCATCGCCCTCGCCGCTCGCGGCTTCGTCGACACCGACGATGAAGTCGCCGATGTAGATCTTGTCGCTGTCCTTGACGACGAGCGGGCTCGTGATCTTGCGACCGTTGACGTACGTGCCGTTCGTCGACTTGAGATCGACGATGATGAACTTGCCATCCTTGAGCACGATGCGCGCGTGGCGCTTCGACACGTTGCCCTTCGGCAGCACGATGTCGTTGCCTTGGACGCGTCCGATCGTCACCTCAGGCTTGTTGAACACCATGCGGCGCTGCTCGCCGCCTTTTTCCTGGATGATGATGGTGAACATTGGCTCCTGAGGCGGGAGCAATATCTCCCCCCAGCCGAAACGGTACTAAGCCTCGGTAACCACGGTCAAGTTCGGGACGTGCCTAGGTCTGGGGCGCGGGCCGAATCACGACGGTCTGGTCAGAAGGGCCCAGGTGCAGAAGCTGGCGCACATCGTCCCACCACAGGGCCCAGATCCCGAGGGCAAGCAGCGCGACGACGCCACCGACGAGCAGCGTATCGACCCACTTGCTCCTGACCATGAATCCCAAGGCTAGCACGAGCGTCATTTCGGGCATGATGCGCGCCATGAAGAGCCTGATCCTGCTCGCACTTCTCGGGTCCGTCGCCGTCGCGGCGCCCAAGACGAAGAAGTACCACTTCGAGCTCACCAAGGTCCTCGTCAAGCCCGAGGTCAAGGCCGACGTCGGCGCGGAGGCGCAGCCACGCGTCGAGGCCGCGATCAAGAAGGCGTTCTCGACGCACCCGCAGCTCGTCGCGACGCTCGAAGGTGCACCGACCGACCCCGAGGTCGACCACGGCCAGGTCTATCGCAAGTTCCTCGCGAAGAAGGGCATCGACAGCGCGTACCTCGTCACCGTCGAGATCACGGAGGCGAGCGAGGAGCTCGTGCCGATGGAGGACAAGAAGAACGCGCAGCGCCTGGTCGTTCACGTCGGCATCCACGTGCTCGGCGAGACGATCCCCGGTCGCACGATGGGCTTCACCGGCGATGGCCAGGCGACCGTCAAGCAAGAGGTCGGCATGAAGGTCCGCGACAAGGACAAGACGTACGCGTGGGACGGCGCGGCCGAGACCGCCGTCGACGACGCGCTCAAGACCTGCTTCGCGCAGCTCGCGAAGCCGAAGGTCAAGCAGTAGCTACTTGACGAACTCGCCGATGCGCGGCCAGCGGATGCCGTTCCAGTCGGTCACGCTCCACGTCGAGTAGCTGAGCCAGATGAACAGCGCCTTGCCCTTGATGTTCTCGAGCGGCACGGAGCCCCAGATGCGCGAGTCGTTCGAGTTGTTGCGGTTGTCGCCCATCACGAACACGTGACCGGGCGGCACGACGTAGTGCATCTGCTGCTCGCACGCGCCGGCCGAGCCCGCGGGCTTGGTGACGACGACCTTGCCGCGGACCTGCTGCGCGTCGTAGCCCTTCGCCGCGTCCTCGGAGTTCGCGCACGTCGGTGACGAGGCGCCGCGCATCGGGAAGTCGCGCGCGTCACCGCTCGTCTGCGTGCCCTGCGCGATGCGCTGGTCGCGGAGCGGGCGCTCGGCGTCGTGGAACGTCTGGTGGTGGATGTCGCCGATCTGCTCGTCGTAGCGCGAGCACGCCTTGCGGACCCACTCGTTGTCGTTCTCGAGATAGTCGTCGTAGTGGCAGCTCTCCGCCTCGAGCAGCTTGCTCTCGTACGGCTTGCCGTTGACGAAGACGATGTTGCAGCGGACCTCGACGGTGTCGCCCGCCAGCGCGATCACGCGCTTGATGTAGTCGCGATCGGGATCGCACGGATAGATGAAGACGATCACCTCGCCGCGATCCGGGCCGCGGAACTGGAAGAACTTCGTCGTCGTCCACGGGATGCGCACGCCGTAGATGAACTTGTTGACGAAGATGTGGTCGCCGATCTCGAGCGTCGGATACATCGAGCTCGACGGGATCTTGAACGCCTCGATCACGAACGCGCGCAGCGCCAGCGCGATCAGCACCGCGGCGCCGATCGACTCGACGTAGTCGCGCGACGTCGACTTCTTCTCGCGAACGACCACCTCGTCGACGATCGCGTCGAGCACCGGCAGGTGAACGCGCACGGTCTGGAGGTCCTTCGCGACGAGCGCCTTCTCGACATCGCTCGTCACGCTCTCGAGATCGCCGGCCTTGCCGCGGATCGACTTGCGCTTCGCGAGCGCCGTCCGTGCCTCGCGCACGAGCATCACGGCTTCCTTGCGAACGCGGCGGTCGAGAGAGGCGGAGCGCATCAGTCGACCTTGAGAATGGTCAAGAATGCTTCCTGAGGCAACTCGACGGAGCCGACCGCCTTCATCCGCTTCTTGCCCTCTTTCTGCTTCTCGAGGAGCTTCTTCTTGCGCGTGATGTCGCCGCCGTAGCACTTCGCGGTGACGTCCTTGCGGGTCGCCTTGACCGTGGTGCGCGCGATGACGCGCGAGCCGATCGCGGCCTGGATCGCGACGTCGAACATCTGGCGCGGCACGACGTCCTTCATCTTCGTGCACAGCTCGACACCGCGGTGATACGCGCTGTCGCGGTGCGCGATGTTCGAGAGTGCATCGACGCGCTCGCCATTGACCAGCACGTCGAGTCGGATCAGATCCGCCTCGCGATAGCCGGCCGGTTCGTAGTCCAGCGATGCGTAGCCGCGCGACATCGTCTTGAGTCGATCGTAGAACCCGAACACCACCTCTGCCAGTGGCATTTCGTAGACCACGCGCACGCGACCGCCCGCGTCGTAGTGGAGCCCCTGCTGGACGCCGCGGCGCTCCTGGCACAGCTGCATGATCGGGCCGACGTACTCCGCCGTCAGGTGCACGGTCGCGAGGATGATCGGCTCCTCGATCGCCTCGTACTTGCCCTGGTCGGGGACCTTCGCCGGATTGTCGAGCTCGATGACCTCGCCGCCGTTCATCTTGACGCGGTAGCGAACGCTCGGCGCCGTCGTGATGAGGTTGAGGTTGAACTCGCGCTCGAGCCGCTCCTGGATGATCTCCATGTGGAGCAGGCCCAAGAAGCCGGTGCGGAAGCCGAAACCGAGCGCGCTCGAGGTCTCCGGCTCGTACGTGACGCTGGCGTCGTTGAGCACGAGCTTGCCGAGCGCGTCCTTGAGATCGGTGTAGTCGGCGGCGTCGACCGGGAACAGACCGGCGAACACCATCGGCTTGACCGTCTTGAACCCGGGCAGCGGCTCGGCGGCCGGCTGGTCGGCGTCGGTCACCGTGTCGCCGACCCGGGCGTGGGCGATGTCCTTGATCGACGCCGCGACGATCCCGACCTGGCCGGCCGCGATCTCGTCGACCTCGAGGATCGCCGGCTTGCGGACGGCCGTCATCGTGCACTCGTAGACCTGATCGGTGGCCCAGAACCGCAGCTTCTGGCCCTTCCGGATCACGCCCGACATCACGCGGACCAGCACGACCACGCCGCGGAACGCGTCGTACCAGCTGTCGAAGATCAGCGCGGACAGCGGCGCCTCGCGGTCCGCCTTCGGCGGCGGGATCCGCTC
>JAFAOG010000216.1 GCA_019237945.1 Deltaproteobacteria bacterium
TACAAGGACCAGGTCCTCCAGCTCTTCAACCTCGGCCACCTCTCGCTCGAGCACCGCGTGCTCTGCGAGAACCTCTTCTGGGCGACCTGCGAGAAGGTGATGATGATCTCCTCGCGCCAGGCGCACATGCCCGAGGAGCTCGAGGGCCTCGAGAAGGCGCTCTCCGACACGTACTTCTGCAACTTCTCGATGTTCCAGTCGGTCCCCGACTCGTGGGCCGTCGACCAGCTCTTCCCGATCTGCCCGATCCACCGCCTCAACGAGGAGCCCACGCGCCGGGCCACCCTGGCCGACATCACGTGCGACTCCGACGGCAAGATCGACTCGTTCATCGACCTCCGGGACGTCAAACACGTCCTCGAGCTCCACCCGAAATCCGAAGGCCAGGACTACTACCTCGGCATCTTCCTCGTCGGCGCCTATCAAGAAATCCTGGGCGACCTCCACAACCTCTTCGGCGACACGAACACCGTCCACGTCCAGCTCTCGCCCGAGGGCGACTACGACGTCAAAGAGGTCGTCGCCGGAGACACCGTCTCCGAGGTCCTCCAGTTCGTCGACTACTCGCCCTCCGACCTGCTCGGCCGCATGCGCAACAACGTCGAGCAGGCCCTCCGCAAGAAGCTGATGACGATCGAGGAGTCGCGGACCCTGATCAATCGCTTCCGCCAGGGCATGATCGGCTACACGTACCTCGACCGCGAATGACGCGCGCCCTGCTCGTCGCTGCTGTCCTCGCCGGCTGTCACCGCGAAACGCCGCGCGACCGCGACTGCGCGACGGTCCGCACGCTCCTCCAGCCGCCGCCGCACCGCCGCTACTACGACTACGACCACCGTCACGACAGTACCGCGCTCCCCGAAAGCAGCGCGCAGCGCACGCTGCAAACGGCCACCTACCACGACGCCGACGTCGCGGCCGCCGTGAAGGCCGTCGGTGACGCCGGCTGGACGTTCTACACGCCCTACGCGACGGGCCACGAGGCCGCGGAGCGAGACGCCGCCTTCAACAAGCTCGCCGACCTCTGTCACCTCGAGCGCCGCCGCGTGATCGTGCAGTAGCGCGCGACTACGCGCGGCGCGGCCGCGTGACGACCCACGCGATCACGCCGCAAACCACGGCCGCACCGACGGCCACCAGCGCCGTGTTCGTCGAGCTCTCGAGCGCCCACGCATACTTCTGCGCGACATTCACCGCGATGACGCCGCCAACGGCCGCCGCGCCGATCACGATCGTGCTGCGCGGTGTCTTCTTCTCCCCCACGTGACGAGCGTACCGTACGCAGCGATGCTTCGCCTGCGCCGCGCCACGCCTGCTGACCTGCCCGCGATCTTTCCGCGCACGCGCGCGCTCAACGCCCACGAAGGCATTGCGGTCGCCCCCGATGCGCTCGAAGCCGCGCTGCGCAACCTGCTCGCCGAGCCCACGCACGGCGGCGTCTGGCTGATCGAGCGCGCCGACGACGGCGCGACGGCCGCGCGCGATGCCACGGTTGTCGGCTACGCGATCGTCACGTTCGGCTACGACCTCGAGTTCGCCGGCCGCGACGCCTGGCTGACCGAGCTGTGGGTCGACGAGGCCGCGCGCGGCAGCGGCGCCGGCACGGCCGCGCTCGACCAGCTCGACGCAGAGCTGCGTCCTCTCGGCGTGCGCGCACTTCACCTGCAGGTGCGCCCGGAGAACCCTGCGCTGCGCCTCTACGAGCGCGCCGGCTTCGAACGCTCGCCGCGCTACGTGCTGACGCGCAAGCTGTGACCGGCGCGTCGCGGCTGCCGATGCGGAGCTGACGCGATTGGCGCTGGTGCGAGCAATCATGCCTTCCTCGAGGTGCTCGTGCGCGACTGGCTTCGCCCGGGGGGGATCCCGAGCGCGCGCGGTGTTCGCGGTCGCGAGCAGACGAGAAGAGCGCGGGGTGCGGTGCGGCTGACGATCCTCTTCTGGTTCTGCTCCGGAAAGTTTTTCTATCTCTGGTTGGAGCGCACGCTCGAGCGTCAGGCCCTGTGAGCATTGTGGTGGGCCGCGCCAGCCGCGGTCCGATCGTACGAACGCGTCGCGACGCGGCCCTCCACAAGGTCACAGGGCACCACGCGATCTGCAGAACGCTCGCTCGAGCTCGAGGGTAGTGGCGCGACATGCCGATTCTTCGGGGACTCGTCGCTGCGCCTCGCGATCGCTAGCCCGGCCGCTCGTCGAAGCGGAGTAGCCCGTGCCGCTTCCATCCGGTCGCGAGCAACCACGTCGCGGGCGGCGCGGTCGGCCGTGGCTGCGCCACGAGCTCGCGCTTCCACACCTCGTCGGCGCGCACGCGCTCGGCCCAGGCACCGGACCAGGCCGCGCTCGAGCAAGGGTCGATCCAGAACCGGCCGTAGCGCTTCTCGGCGTCGTGATGCTTGCGGTTCAGCGGCACGTACGCGAGCACGTTGCGCACCTCGCGCGGCGCCCCACGAGCCCCGCGAGGCCCGCGCCGCAACGCGCAACGAGCTGCGCGCCGCAACGCCAGTCCCACAAGCCACACGCCGCAAGCCCCCGCGCCGCGAGCCCGTGCCCTACGAGGCACGCGCCACGAGCCACGCGTCGCAACGCCAGACGCACAAACCCCGCGCCGCGAGTCCGCGCCGCAACGAACCCGCGACACGAACCGCGAGCCCGACCGCGACACGAACCGCGCGCACGCCGTACCCCGCCACGGGCCGCGCGACACACGAACCGCGCGACACACGAGCCGCGCGACGCACGCCCGCGCTGCACACGGCCCGCGCTCACGCGGCGACTACGTGCGCCGGCACACGACGAGCGCCACGTCGTCCTGCAGCGCGCCCGTCGGCAGCTCCACGGCGGACATCAGGGCGTCCGCCACCGCGTCGAGCGACTCCTTTGCGCACGCAGCCGTGATGCGGCCCGTGGACGCGTAGGAGAACAGGCCGTCCGTTGCGACGACCAGCGTGCCCGTCGTGAACGGCGCGTGGAACGCGAGCACCGTGGCGCCGCCGCCGACGAGCGGCTTGCGATGCTGGCGCGCAGTGAGCATCTCGACCGCGCCGTCGGGCGCGACGATCCAGGCGGCGCAGTCGCCGACCGAGGCGCCGCGGATCTCGCGACCGCTGATCGCGACCACGACCACCGCGGCTTCGCCGCCGAGCACGGCGAGCTGCGGGTCGATGGCTTTGAGGGCGGCCGTCGGGTCGAGCTCGCGCTGCTGGGCGGCGGCGGCGAGACGCGCGACCGCGAGCTCGGCGGCGCGGGCCCCTCGACCGGTGCCGCCTGCGCCATCGGCGACCGCGATCACGAGGCCGTTGCCGCGCGGAACAACCGCGAGGCGGTCTTCGCCCGCACCCGCGGCACCGCGGACGCGCGTGACGTGGGCGAGGCTCATGACGGTACCTGCGAGGCGAGGAGCTTCTGGTAGAAGGCGACCGCGTGCCAGGCGTTGTTCTTGAAGCCGGCGTCGCGAACGGTGCCGACGTGCTCGAAGCCCAGGCGCGCGTGCAGCGCGAGCGATGGATCGTTGGGCAGCGTGATGCCCGCGATCGCCGAGTGAAAGCCCGCCGCCGCGCACGTATCGAGCAACGCGACGTACAGCGGCAGCCCGATGCCGCCTCGCCGCGCGTCGGGCGCCACATAGATGCCGACCTCCGTCGTCCATGCGTAGGCGGCGCGCTCGCGCCACACGCCCGCCTTCGCGTACGCGACAACGACGCCATCGCGCTCGTCGACCAGGTACGGGTGCCGTGGATGCGCGGCCCACGCGGCGCGCAGGTCATCTGCCGAGACCGGTTCGTAGCCGAAGTGGATCGCCGAGGTCGCGATGTAGTGGTTCGTGATCGCGGCGATCGCGTCGAAGTCGGCGTTGTGCACGGCGCGGATCGACATGGCGTGAGCTTATGCCAGCGCACATGTGGGCGGTCGAGCCAGAGCACGATCGACTGCAACCGGTCGTGCGCAAAGCGCGGCGGAGGCATCAGCAGAAAGGCGTGTGTGCGTGGGTTTTCGCGCACGTCTGTGTTGGTTCGGTGCTTGCGTAGGTGGCGACGCGATGAGGACCACCGGTGCACTAATTGTGCTTCTCGCGATCAGCGCCTGCGCCGCCGACGACCAAGAAGGCGACACGAGCATGAGCGAGCAGGCGCTCTCGAACAACGAACAGACCGCGTTCAACTACTTCGTGAACAAGGGACTGACGAAGGCGCAAGCCGCGGGGATCGTCGGCAACTTGATCCAGGAGTCGAGCGTGATCCCGACGGCGGTGCAGTATGGCGGCGGGCCAGGGCGTGGCATCGCGCAGTGGAGCGTGGGCGGGCGATGGGATTCCGGAACCGATAGCGTCGTGCACTATGCGAACGCGCATGGCTTGAATCGGTGGGCGCTGAACACGCAGCTCGACTTCATCTGGTACGAGCTGACGAACTACGGGTACGGATACAGCTCGCTGAAGGCGGCGACGAACGTCACCGATGCGACGATCGCGTTCGAGGTGCACTACGAGATCTGTGGTGCGTGCAACCAGACCGGGCGCATCAACTACGCGAAGCAGGTGCTCGCCGCGTACGGCGGCGGCGGCGGTGGTGGTGGTGCGGGTTGCTATAGCGGCACGCTCGGGCGCGAGATGCCCGACAACGCATGCGTGCAGAGCAAGTTCGATCGGCTGTGGTACCAGTGCAGCAATGGCAGCTGGGTCGACCGGTGGACCGATCCGGCCGCGTGCAACGGCGTGCACCCGCTGTGATAGCTTGAGGGGGTGAAGCGCGCGCTCGTGGTGGTCGTCGTCGCGTGCGGCGGCTCGCCCAGGCCGACGACGCCGCCCCAGCCTCGCGATCCCAAGCCGGTGCCGGTCGCGCAGCAGGGCAAGATCACGCCCGAGATGTTCTGCGACAAGTTCATCGCGCTGCGCGATGGCGGCTGCGATGCGTTCGCGAGCGTACAGATGACGCGCGACGAGTGCGTCAGCGAGCTGTCGAAGGCGGCGGGGGATCCGTCGGAGGCGGCGTTCATGAGCCAGACCGGGCAGTGCGTCGTCGGGTTTCAGACGTGCAAGGACGTGATCGCGTGCCTCGCCGAGCTGGGGCCAAACGAGCAGGACCTGCGCGCGTGCGGGGAGGACAAGCCGGGCAAGGCGGTCGGGGTGCCTCGCGCGGAGTGGGCGAAGCGCAATGGCGCGGGTGTGACGAAGTTCTCGCAGGCGACGTCGTCGAAGGAGCGGCCGATCGAGGTCTGCACGATCGCCGGTGAAGCGGAGTGGCTGCAGGAGCTTGCGTGCGACGACGGCAGCCACCCGATCGGGGGGCACGAGGCGGCCGAGATGGCGCGCGTCGGCAACATGGGCAAGGGCGGGCGGTGCGGCTCGATCATCGACCTGTACCGCGTGAAGTGCGAAGACAAGACGTACGACATCTACGTCGACGGCTACGTCTGTCCGCAGCCGAAATAGTCTGGTAACACCTCGGCATGAACGACGCGATCGTCCATGTCCCCGAGCCCATCAACGAGCCGGTCCTCGGCTATGCGCCCGGGAGCCCCGAGCGCGCGCGGCTGAAGGCAGCGCTCAAGGACGTCGAGCGCGAGGTCGTCGAGATCCCGTGCGTCGTCGGCGGGCAGCATGTGCGGACCGGAAAGATCCGCGAGGTCGTGATGCCGCACGCGCACAAGCATGTCGTCGCGCGGTTTCACGCGGCGGAGCCGGAGACCGCGGAGCGCGCGATCCGGGCGGCGCTCGAGGCGCGGCGCGAGTGGAGCGCGATGCCGTGGGAGGCGCGCGCGGCGTGTCTGCTCAAGGCGGCGGAGCTGCTCGCCGGGCCGTGGCGCATGCGCGTGAACGCGGCGACGATGCACGGCCAGTCGAAGACCTGTCATCAGGCCGAGATCGATGCGGCCTGCGAGATGATCGACTTCTGGCGCTTCAACGTCGGGTTCGCGCAGCAGCTCTATCAGATCCAGCCGAAGAGCGCGCCCGGCATGTGGAACATGAGTGAGCTGCGGCCGCTCGAGGGCTTCGTGTTCGCGCTGACGCCGTTCAACTTCACCGCGATCGGCGGCAACCTGCCGACCGCGCCCGCGCTGATGGGCAACACCGTCGTGTGGAAGCCGGCGGAGAGCCAGCTGCTCGCGGCGTGGCGCACGTTCCAGGTGCTCGAGGAGGCGGGCTTCCCGCCGGGCGTGATCAACTTCATCCCGGGGCTCGGTCACTCGCACACGAACATTCTGCTCGATCATCCCGAGTTCGCCGGGATGCACTTCACGGGCTCGACCGACGTCTTCAACATGATGTGGAAGCGCGTCGCCGACAACATCGGCAAGTACCGCAGCTATCCGCGTCTCGTCGGTGAGACCGGTGGCAAGGACTTCATCCTCGCGCATCGCAGCGCGGATCCGAAGGCGCTCGCGACCGCGATCGTGCGCGGCGGCTACGAGTATCAGGGCCAGAAGTGCTCGGCCGCGTCGCGCGTGTACGTCGCGCAGAGCGTGTGGGCCGCGATGAAGGACGAGCTGGTCGACACGATCAACTCGCTCAAGATGGGCAACGTCAACGACTTCTCGAACTTCATGGGCGCCGTGATCAAGAAGGGCGCGTTCGACAAGCACACGGCCGCGATCGCGGAGGCCCGCGAGACGCGCGGCATGCAGGTCGTCGCCGGCGGCCAGACCGATGACAAGGAAGGCTGGTTCGTCCGCCCGACGCTGCTGACGACGGAAGACCCGATGGTCCGTCACATGAAGGACGAGTTCTTCGGCCCGATCGTCACGCTGCACGTCTATCCCGACAGCGCGTGGGACGACACGCTCAAGCTCGTCGACCGCACGTCGCCCTACGCGCTCACCGGCGCGGTGTTCGCGCGGGATCGCGCGGCGATCGTCGAGGCGCAGAACGCGCTCCGCGATGCGGCCGGCAACTTCTACATCAATGACAAGCCGACGGGCGCGGTCGTCGGGCAGCAGCCGTTCGGCGGCGCGCGCGCCTCGGGCACCGACGACAAGGCCGGCTCGCACCTGAATCTCTTGCGGTGGACCGCCGCGCGGACGATCAAGGAGACGTTCGCGCCGCCGACCAACTACCGCTATTCGTTCCTCGACGAGCCGTAAGTCGCGACAAAGCGACGTCGCAGCCGGTGTCGCACGCAGGTCGCATCTAGCGCGGCGGAAATGCCGGTCTTAGCCTGGCGTCGCAATGCGCAAGCTGCTGGGCGGCCTTGCCGTCGTCATCATCGCGATCGCAGTGGTGTTGTTCGTGCGGCATCGGCGCGAGCCGGGCAAGCACGCGGGCGCGCCGCCGCCGACGGCGAGCGAGCGGGCGAAGCTCGATCTGCGCGTGCCGACCGCAACGCCGACGAACCGTTCGTGGGCGCGCGACGTCGATCCGGACGGCCCGCTGCGCCTCGAAGGCCAGGTTCTCGACGAGGGCGGCGCGGGCGTCGGCGGCGCGACCGTGTGGCTGTCGAGTGTGCCGCCGCGCTCCGCGAAGACCGAGGCCGATGGCACGTTCGCGTTCGAGAAGGTCGTCGGCCGCGAGTACGAGCTGACCGCGAGTGCGGGCGCGCGCACCGGCGGCCCCGTGTCGTACCGGCTGACCGAGAAGAGCGATCCGGTCGTCATTCACATCGCGCAGGGCGCGAAGGTCGCGGTCGATGTCACCGGCGAGGATGGTCAGCCGATCGAGGGCGCCAGCGTGAAGCTCGCCGATTTCGCGGAGACGACCACGACCACGGGCCGGGACGGCATCGCAACGCTCTCGCCCGTGCGCCCGGGCTGGGTCGCCGTCGAGGTCAGCGCGCCGGGCTACGCGGGTGCGAGCTCGTTCGGCCAGGTTGGCTCGGGCGGCGCGACCGCAACGATCCACGTGAAGCTGCACAAGGGCGTCGCGGTCAGCGGACGCGTCGTCGACGAGGCGGGCAAGGGCCTCGCGAAGGTGCAGGTCACGGTCGGCGAGGCGTGGTGGATGCCGATGAAGTCGGCCGAGGCGATGACCGACGACAAGGGCGACTTTACGTTCGCCGCGATCGCGCCGGGCGCGCACACGTTCAGCGCCGCCGATGGCGAGCACGCGCCTGCGAAGTCGCTGCCGGTCACCGTCACGGACCACGCGGTCTCCGGCGTCGCGATCACGATGAAGGAAGGCGGCTCGATCACCGGCAAGGTCGTCGACACCAAGGGCGCCGCGGTGCCCTACGCGACCGTGCGCATTGCACCCAAGAGCGAGGGCAACGGCATGGACGAGGCGACGCAGGGCCGCCAGGCCGTCGCCGACAACAAGGGCACGTTCGAGGTGCGCGGGCTGCCGCGCGTGAAGCTGCAGGCGCGCGCGTCGAGCGACGACGCCTCGAGCAAGCTCGCCGACATCGATCTCACCGCGAAGCCCGCCGCGAAGGACATCTCGCTCGTCCTCGACGAGGTCGGTACGATCGCGGGCACCGTCGTCGACGATCAGGGCAAGCCGGTTCCCGAGGTGCAGGTCACGGCGCTGCCCGACTACTTCGCCGACGAGCAGCCCTCGCTCGCCGGCCTGACGAGCGCGACCACCGATGGCGCCGGCGCGTTCACGATCAAGGGCCTGCCGACCGGCAGCTACCGGCTGAGCGCATCGCACGGCGCGGGCAGCATGCGCGCGTACGAGCGCACCGGCACGCAGGCGAAGACCGGTGACAAGGGCGTCAAGCTCGTGCTCCCTGCGCCGGCGACGCTCGTCGGCAAGGTCGCGCTCGAAGGCGGCGGCGTGCCGAAGCTCGCGAACGTGCAGCTCGGCTGGCACCCCGCGACGCCGGCGAATCCCGACGGCACGTTCAAGATCGAGGACCTCGAGCCGGGCAGCTACGACGTCCACATCCGCGGCCTCGAGTTCGCGCAGTTCACGCACACCGACGTCAAGCTCGAGGCGGGCAAGACGACTGACCTGGGCACGATCACGGTGCTGCGCGGACGCAAGCTCGTCGGCAAGGTCGTCGATGCGAGCGGTGCCCCCGTCGCCGGCGCGCGCGTCACCGTCTCCAAGACACTGTTCACGCTCGAGGGCGCCGACGATCAGATGGAGAACCTCGCCGAGATGAGCGGCGCGCGCCTGACGACGACCGATCAGAACGGCGACTTCGCCGTGATCGGCATCGCGAAGACGCACGCGTACGCCGGCGCCGAGCATCCCGACAAGGGCCGCGCGAACCCCGTCGACATCCCCGAAGGCGGCGACGACCCCGCGCCGGTCACGATCGCGCTGCGCGGCTTCGGGTCGATCACCGGCCGCGTGACATCGAAGGGCGAGCCGCAGAGCGGCGTGACGATCACCGACACGTCGAAGGGCAGCCTCGCGCAGGTCGCCGTCACGCGCACCGCCGACGACGGCACGTTCACGCTCAGCAAGGTCGCCGAAGGCACGCACGTCATCAATGCGATGCAGATGAAGGGCATGTCGGCGAACTCGACGGCCGCCACCGTCGAGGTCACCGCCGGCAAGCAATCGCAGGTCGCGATCGACATCCCGGTCGGCACGATCACGGTCGCCGTCACGGTCAAGCCGCTGCCCGGCGCCAAGCTCGACTCCGCGCAGGTGTTCCTGTTCCGCGGTCAGGTCGTCGCGACGACCGCGAAGCAGCTCAACGACACGTTCGGCTCGGGCGGCATGCAGGGCATGAAGTTCTGGTTCGGCGCGGGCAAGCCGATGCCGACGTTCGACGAGCTGGTCGCCGGCGACTACTCCGTCTGCGGCCTGCCGATCACCGGAAACCTGATGGACCCGACGTTCGGCCAGCGCCTGCAAGAACACGTCGATCTGCTCAAGGTCGTCTGCAAGCCGATGACGGTCCAGCCGTCCCCGCAGACCCAGTCGATCGAGCTCGCGCTCCCGCAGATGGCGCCGCTGCCTGATCCCAAGACCTAGCCCGCGAATCACCTGCCCCGAGCCGGTCTCGCCGCGGCAGCTTGCGCGATCGCGTCGTCGCCGCCGGCTCGCGTTCCGCCCGGGAGCGCTTCGAGGCGTCTCCTCGCGCTCGCACAAGCTGCTTGGCGATCCTCGGCTGGCGGCAGGTGATTCGCGGGCTAGCGGTCGAACGCGGGAGCTTCGCTGCTATTCTCCAGCGGTGATTCGGCGGCTGGGGGTTGTACCTCTGCGCATCGCGGGCCTCGTGCTCGCGGCGGCGGGCGCCTACGTCGCGTTCGGCGTCGGCAAGCACCAGGCCGACTACCTGCTCTACCCCGCCGGCATCTGCGCGATCGCGCTGGTCGCGATCTGCATGCTGTGCGTCGCCGCGGGAGCGCTGCGCGTCTGGCTGTTCGTGCGCCGGCGACCCGCCGCGATCCCGGCCGAGCTCGAGACGACGCACGCCGTCCCGACCGGCTTCGTGTTCCCGAGCCTCGCGTGGTGGCCGCTCGTCGAGACGCGCGTCGCGTGGTCGGCGCCCACCGGCATCGACGTCACGCTCGAGCCGCGCGGCACCTTGTGGACCGAGGTGATCACGCCGCGCCAGCGCGGTCGCCACACGCGCCTCGTCCGCCGCTTCACCGTCACCGACGTCTTCGGGCTCTGCGCCTGCAGCTTCGACGTCGCGTGGGACGAGCCGATCCGCATCGCGCCCGCCCGCGCCGCCCAGTCCGCCGAGCTCGCGGTCGGCTGGGCGACCGGCGACGCGTTCTCGCACCCGTCCGGCCGCGCCGAGGGCGATCTCGTCGAGATGCGCGCCTACGGTCACGGCGATCCGATGCGCCACGTCCTGTGGAAGACGTTCGCCCGCTCGCGCCGGCTCCTGGTGCGCATGCCGGAGCGCGCGATCGCGCCGTCGCCGACGACCGTCGCCTTCCTGATCGCCGGCCCGGGCGACGAGCCCTCGTGCGGCACCGCGCGCCTGTATCTGGAGCGGAATCTGCTCGGCACCGACTTCCTGTTCGGCGCCGACGGCGCGGCCGCCCCCGCGCGCGACCGCGACACCGCGCTCGATCAGATCATCGACTCCGCGTCGTCGTCGGATCCGGCCGCCGCTCTCGACAACCTCGGCAAGAACATCGATCCGGTGCGCCTCGCGTCGTGCATCGTGTTCGCGCCTGCGGTCGACGGCCCCTGGCGCGATCGCATCGCCGCGTTCGCCGCGCGCCTGCCCGCCCCGCCGATCGTCGTGATCGGCGTCGACGGCGCCGAGCCGCCCGCGCCGCGCCCGCGCTGGAAGCGCCTTCTCGTGCGTGGCGTCGAGGATGGCGACGCGGAAGGCCGCGCGCTCGCCGGCGTTCCCGCGCTGCGTGACGCGCTCGAGGCCCAGGGCCTGCGCGTGCAGGTGATCCACCGCTCCACGGGGCAGATCCTGTGACGGGGACGCTTTCTCACTTCGCAACCCACGCTCCCGTGGAGTTGCACATACTTGAGTGGGGACGCTTTCGCACTTCGCAACCCTCCGTCAAGGAGCGCGCGTGAATCGCGAGCCCCTGCCCCTGCTCGCATTCAAGGCGCTGATCGCCGCCGCCGGCGCGTGCCTGTTCATGTACCCGCTGACGACGCCCGCCGGCTTCGTCGCGACCGCGCTCGGCACGTTCGCCGGCTACGGCGCCGCGCGCTATGCCGCCAATCGCGGCCTTCGCATCCCGGCCGCGCTCGTCCTCGCGCTCGTGCTCGGCATCGTCGCGCGCCTCGCCGGCAACTTCCTGCTCGAGCATCCGGTCGGCTCGCTCGCGCACGGCCTCGAATTCGCCGACGCCATGTTCTGCGCGACGGCCGCGCTCGCCGTGTTCTTCGCGATCCGCATGCTGTCGCAGGCGTGGCGGCCCGCATCCGTGCTCGAGCTGGCGGTCGTCGTCGGCGCGGTCGCCCACACGTTCGCCGGCCATCGCCATCACCACATTCACGAGCCGCGCTTCCTCACCGACTGGGCGTGGTCGCACGGCATCGATCCGATCTCGATCCTGCAGGGCTGCGGCATCGCCGCGGTCGTGATCGCGGCCGTGCTCCTGCTCGACCTGCGCCGCGCGAGCAAGCTCGCCGTCTCGCTCGCGTTCCTGATCATCGGCGGCATGATCGCGTTCTGGGCGATGCGAGACGTGCGCATCGACCTGCCCGCCGACACCAACGACATCCCACTCGGCAAGGGCTCGGGCGACGTGCCGGGCGCGCGCGAAGGCTCGGGCTCGGCGGCCGGCTCGGGCTCCGCAGCGGGCTCCGGCTCGGCAAATGGTTCGAATGGCGGTTCGAACCTCGGTTCGAACGGATCAGCGAATGGGTCGGGCTCCGCGAACGGGTCGGGCTCCGCGAACGGCTCGGGCTCGGCGAGCGGCTCCGGCTCCGCGACCTCGGGAAGCGCCGGCGGGTCGGGCAGCAATTCGGGAAGCGCCGGTGGGTCAGGAAGCAATTCGGGAAGCGCCGGTGGGTCAGGAAGCAATTCGGGAAGCGCCGGTGGGTC
>JAFAOG010000295.1 GCA_019237945.1 Deltaproteobacteria bacterium
CGCGTCGGCGCAGTCGAAGGACTGGGCGGGTTTGCAGAGGTCGGGCTCCACATCGCGCTCCCGGTGCTTCGCCACCGGCATTGACATCACGGGGTTGGCGAGGTACCAAGCGTCTCCCTTCCCGGGGCGTAGCGCAGCCTGGTAGCGCACTTGGTTCGGGACCAAGGAGTCGCAGGTTCAAATCCTGTCGCCCCGACTAGCCGCGGAGGTCAAAAGCCTCCGCGGTCTTCATTTTCGGGCTAGCCTTCCCAACCATGGTTGTCGGGGCTGCCGTGTTGAGGACTTCTGCAAAACTTTCCGTCCTTGTCGTCGATGACGATCCGGACATCCTGGAGTACCTGCAGGACTTCCTCGTCGCGGAAGGCTTCGAGGTCACGACGCTGGCCGACCCGACACTCGCGGTCGAGCGCGTCCGCGATGAAGTGTTTCACCTCGTCGTGCTCGACCTGATGATGCCGAAGCTCTCGGGGCTCGACCTGCTCGCGCAGATCCGCGCCGTCGACGACGACATCGCGGTGATCATCCTGACCGGCCACCCGTCGCTCGATACGGCGACCGCGTCGATCCAGCACGAGGTCAGCGCGTACATCCACAAGCCATTCACGCCCGCCGAGTTCCGCGACGTGATCGCGCGCATCGCGAAGAAGAAGGGCCTCGTGCTCCGGCGCGAGGACGAGCTGCACGCCGCGATCGGCCGCCAGATCCGCGACCTGCGCAAGGCGCGCGGGTTGACGTTGAAGCAGATGGCGCGGCGGACGAACCTCAGCGTTTCGCTGCTCTCGCAGATCGAGCGCGCCGAATCCTCCGCGAGCGTATCGTCGCTGTTCAAAGTGGCGACCGCTCTTGACGTGCGGCTCACGGATCTGTTCGCTGGCTACTGATGTCTCGCCCGATCCGCATCGCGCCCTCGATCCTGTCCGCTGATTTCGGTCGCCTCGCCGAGGAAGTGAAGGCGATCGGCAGCGCCGACTACGTCCACGTCGACGTGATGGACGGCCACTTCGTGCCGAACCTGACGATCGGCCCGGTCGTCGTCGAGGCCGTGAAGCGTGCGACCCAGCTGCCGCTCGACGTCCACCTGATGATCGAGGATGCGGAGCGCTGGGTCGGAGCGTATGCGAAGGCGGGGGCCGACATCATCGGCGTCCACGTCGAGGCATGCCCGCACCTCCATCGCACGATCGGGCAGATCCGCGAGCTCGGCAAGAAGCCGTGCGTCGTCTTGAATCCGCACACGCCGCTCGAGGCGGTCGAGTGGGTGCTGCGCGACGTCTCGCAGGTGCTGATCATGTCGGTCAACCCCGGCTTCGGCGGGCAGTCGTTCATCCCGAGCCAGCTCGAGAAGGTGCGCGCGCTGCGCCGCCTGCTCGACGAGCGCGGCTACGACTGCTGCATCGAAGTCGACGGCGGCATCAAAACCGACAACATCGCCGACGTCGCCGCGGCGGGCGCGAACGTGTTCGTCTCGGGCTCCGGCGTGTTCGGCACGAAGGACTACGCGAAGACGATCGCGGAGCTGCGCAGCCGCGCGCAGGCCGCTCGCTAGCGCAGGCGTTTCGCGAGCGCGGTGGCGCGGACGCGGATCTGCGGATCGCGGTGCGCGGCGGCTGCTTCGTCGAGCACGGGGGCGGCCGCGGAGCCGAGCTCGGTGACGAAGCCGGCGAGCCGGGGGTCGTAGTCGGGCGTCGTCAGGAACGCCTTCACCGCCGCGTCGATGATCGACGGGTCGGCGCGCAGCGTCGGGTCCAGCTTGAACGCGGCACGGAAGCTCGCGATGCCGTCGGTCCACCACAGCTTCGCGAAGAACTTGTGGCCTTCGCTGGCGAGCGCCTTCGCCTTCGCGGCGTTGTCGGCGGCCGGGTCGGTCGTCGCGACCATCACCGGGACCGGCACGGTGGCGACGCGATCGTGCACGACGGGCACAGGCGGCGGCGCGGGGGCCGGCTCCTCGACGTCGCGAGGCCGGATCACGAAGAAGTAGGCGGCCGCGCCGGCGGCGGCGAGCGCGAACAGCACGAGCGCGAACACGAACCAGCGGCGCGACGACGACGGCGCGGTTGGCCGCAGCGGCAACGAGGCCGTGCTCTCGCCGGCATCGCGGCCGCCGATCGCGGCGTCGAGCGCCTGCGCCATTGCGGTGGCCGACGGAAAACGCGAGGCTGGATCCTTCTCGAGCGCGCGCGCGACGACGTACTCGAGCTCGCCGAAGTCACCGGACGCGACATCCGAGAGCCGCGGCGGTGCCTGCTCCATCTGCATCTTGATGGTGGTGATCGGAT
The DNA here is from genome assembly GCA_019237945.1 of Deltaproteobacteria bacterium. GTDB lineage: Bacteria > Myxococcota_A > Polyangia > Haliangiales > Haliangiaceae > JABFXX01. Next base: position 2,280 of record JAFAOG010000295.1, read on the forward strand.
CGTTCGAGGTGAGCGGCTTGCCGCCGGTCAGCATCTCGAACAGCACGATGCCGCAGGCATAGATATCGACGGTGACGTCGACCGGCTCGCCGCGGCACTGCTCGGGCGCCATGTAGCTCGGCGTGCCGACCGCGACGCCGTCGCTGATGCTCGAGCTGCCCTCGGCGATGCGCGCGAGCCCGAAGTCGAGCAGGCGGACGTGGAGGCCGAGAGGTGCCTTCGGCGTGACCATGATGTTGCCGGGCTTGATGTCGCGGTGAACGATCCCCTGCTCGTGCGCGTGCGCGAGGCCCGAGAGGATCTGGCGCATCAGCTCGACCGCGCGCGGGATCTCGAGGCGCTTCTGCTCGACCAGCATCTCGTGCAGGCTCTGACCGCGGACGAGCTCCATCACGACAAACGGCTTGTTGTCGTGCAGGCCGTAGTCGACGATCGACACGCAGTGCGGATGATCGAGGCGCGCCATCACCTGCGCCTCGCGCTCGAAACGCTCGCGCACCTTCATCGCGTCGGGCAACGCGACGTGCATCACCTTGATCGCGACCTGGCGACCGAGGTTCGTGCGGACGCCGCGATACACGACGCCCATCGCGCCCTGCGAGATCCGCCCGAGGATCCGGTAGCGGCCGTCGAGGACCTCACCCGTGAGATCGGGTCCAGCCACGCGACGAGGATACTCCGGATTCAGCGCACGAGGCGCGCGAGATAGAACGCGTCGGCGTCGGGCGGCCACGTGCGGTGCTCGTGCTCGAGCCGCAGATCGCTGCGATCGCAGAGCGCGCGGATCTGATCGGGCCCCTCGGCGCGCGTGAACGTGCAGACCGAGTAGACGAGCGTGCCGTGCGGGGCGAGGCGCGCGACGACGGCGTCGAGCAGCTGGCGCTGGAGCGCGGCCATGCGCGTGACATCGTCGGGCTTGAGGCGCCACTTCGCGTCGGGGTGGCGGCGCAGCACGCCGAGGCCGGTGCACGGCGCGTCGAGGACGATCAGGTCGTACGGTCCGGGGAGCGCGGGCGACAGCAGGTCGATCGCGTGGCGCCGGATCGACGTCAGGCCGAGCCGCGACGCGGTCTCGCCGCACAGGCCGAGCTTGGTCGCGTTGAGGTCGGCGGCGTCGATCGTTGCCTGGTCGTCCGTCAGCTCGGCGAGGTGCGTCGACTTGCCGCCGACGCCGGCGCACGCGTCGAGGATGCGCTGCCCCGGTTTCGGCGTGGCGACTTCGGAGACAAGCTGCGCGCCGGCATCCTGCACGGTCCACAGGCCCGCGAGGAACGACGGGCTGCGCGCCGGATCGCCGAGGCCGTCGAGCGTGAGGCCCATCGACACGAGCGGCACCGGCGTCGCGGTGACGCCGGCCGTCGCGAGATCATCGATCAGCTGCTCGCGCGTGGTCCGGCGGCGGTTGCCGCGCGCGACGAGCGGCGCCACCTCCGCGAATGCGGCGACGTGCGGGCCGCCGCCGGCGCTCTTGAGCTCGGCGAGGATCCAGCTCGGCAGCGAGTAGCGGATCTCCCAGTCGTCGGGCAGCGGCGGCTCCTTCTGCGCGACGAGCTTGCGTAGCACCGCGTTGACGAACCCACCGAGCTTGGGCCCCGCGGACTCGCGCGCCGCGGCGACCGCGTCGTCGACGGCCGCGTACGCCGGGATCCGGTCGAGGAACACAATCTGGTACGCGGCGACGCGCAGCGCGAGCAGCACGAACGGCGGCGTCTTCTTGAGATCGGCGTGCGCGGCGATCGCGCGGTCGACGCGCGTGCGGTGGCGCAGCACGCCGTAGACGAGCTCGGCCGCGAGGCGGCGATCGCGTTCGTCGAGGCCGGCGCGTGCCAGCTCGCCGTCGAGGGCGGGCGTCGCCCATGCCCCTTGCCGCTCGACGCGGTCGAGCACGCGGCGCGCGACTTCGCGCGGGGTCACGCGGGCCCCCGGGTGCGCGTCACGCGAGCTCCGGCGTGCCGAGCACGTCGCCGACCGCGAGCGCGCGCCCGTTGACGAGCGCCTGCGCGGGCATCCGCTTCTTGCCGGGCAGCTGGAGCTCGCGGATCACGACCGCGCCCTGCCCGCACGCGACGTGCGCGCCCTCCGCGTCGATCGCGACCACGGTGCCGGGGGCGCCGCTACCGGCGACCGCGCGCGCGCGGAACAGCTTGATCACCTGCCCGCGCAGCGTCGCCTGCGCGCCGGGCCACGGATCGACGCCGAGGATCCGCGCCGCGACCTCGCGTGCCGGCCGCGTGAAGTCGATCGCGCCGTCCTTCTTCTCGAGCATCCGCGCGTGCGTCGCGTGCGCGTGGTCCTGCGGTCGGGGCTCGGCGCGGCCCGCTTCGATCTGCGCGAGCGCCTCGAGCATCGTCGGCGGTGCGACGTTTTTCAGGTGCTCGAACAGATCGCCCGACGTCCACGCCGGATCGATCGCGACGCGCTTCTCGAACAGCACCGGCCCGGTGTCCATGCCCTCGTCGAGCTGCATGATGCTGATGCCGGTCTCGGCATCGCCGTTGATCACCGCCCACTGCACGGGCGCGGCGCCGCGATACTTCGGCAGCAGCGACACGTGCACGTTGATGCACCCGCGCGGCAGCGCCTCGAGCACGTCCTTCGGCAGGATCTTGCCGTACGCGACGACGACCGCGAGCTCCGCGCCGCTCGCCTTCAGCGCATCACGCAGCTCGCCGGTGCGCGCGCTCTTCGGCTGGATCACCGGCAGCCCGAGCTCGTCGGCGAGCACCTTTACCGGCGGTGCCGTCAGCTGCGCACCGCGGCCCGCGGGCTTGTCGGGCTGGCACACGACGAGCGCGACCTCGTGAGCGCCCGCGAGCGCGCGCAGACATGCCGCGGCGAGATCCAGGGTTCCCATGAAGGCGACGCGCATGACTACTCGACGAGGTTCGAAAGATACGTCA
>JAFAOG010000296.1 GCA_019237945.1 Deltaproteobacteria bacterium
AAGCAGAATCCGCCGCGCAAGCTGCGGCTGTCGCCCGAGGCACAGCACGTGCTGCTCTCGTATCACTGGCCGGGCAACGTGCGGGAGCTGATGAACGTGCTCGAGCGCTGCATGGCGCTCTGCCAGGGCGAGCTGATCGCCGACGACGATCTGCCGCCGAACGTGCGCGAGCGCCGCCCCGCGGACTTCCTCGGCGCCGCCGTCGCGCGGCGGATGTCGCTCAGCGAGCTCGAGCGCGAGTTCATCGAGCGCGTCCTCGAGGACGAGGGCGGCAACAAGACGCGCGCCGCGCAGCGCCTCGGGCTCGATCGCAAGACGCTCTATCGCAAGCTCGACGAGTACGCGAAGGCCGATGGCGGCGCCGCCGGTGGTGGCAAGGCGCGCGATTCGTCCCCGACGACCGGCGACGGCGAAGATTGATGCGCTGGCTGTGGCTGCTCGGCCTGTGCGGCTGCGACATCCTGTTCCAGCTGAATCCGGTGCCGCTGCACGATGCATCGCCTGACACGCCGACCGTCGACCCGGGGCTCGTCGCGTACTACCCGATGGACACCGTCGGCGCGCAGCTCGCGGGCTGCATGCCGGATGCGCTCGGCGGCGAGGCCGGCAACTGCGTCGGCGGGACGCCCGTGCTCGCGACGGGCGTTCGCGGTCGCGCGTACACGTTCGACGGCACGAATCGCGTGCAGCTCGCGGACACGGCGGCGTTCGACACGGCGTCGTTCACGGTCGCGATCTGGTACCAGCTCGCGTCGGCGCCGAACGGAAACTACAAGTGCCCGATCAACCGGATCTACGGCACGGAAGCCGACGACGCGTGGCAGGTGTGCCTGTTCGACGCGCAGATCTACACGAAGTTCGGGCTCGCGGCCGTCTACGCGCCGGTCATCCCCGACGTCGGCGCCTGGCACCACCTCGCGCTCACCTACGATGCAAGCTCGACGTCGTGGACGTACTGGCTCGACGGCCTCGGCCTGACGTCGGGGACCGGCACGCCGATCCTCGACAAGACGCAGCCGATCGTGCTCGGTACCGATCTCGACGTCGGCACCGTCGGCAGCCCGTTCGATGGCTTGCTCGACGATCTGCGCTTCTACGACCGCGCGCTGACCGCGAACGAGATCATGGCGCTCGTGCTGCAGCGCTGAGGTGATCGCGCAGGCGGCGCAGGCCGAGCTCCGTCTTGAGATCGGTGATCTCGCCGCGCACGCACGCCGCGATCGCGTCGTCGAGCGGTAGCCAGCGCGTCGAGGCGCCCTCCTCCATCGGCGAGCCGTCGCCTTCGAGCGCCTGCTGCGCCGCCGGATCGACCTCGACCGCCGTGAAGTAGAACTTCTCGACCATGCTGCCCGGCGACGGCAGCATCCCCGCGCCGAGCAGGATCACGCGCGCCGGATCGACCGCGAAGCCGGCCTCCTCGTGCGCCTCGGCCGCCGCGCGCGTGCGCAGGCCGGCCTCGCCGTGATCGCCGTCCTCGATGATCCCGGCGACGAGCTCGGTCAGCGTCAGCGCGGGCGGCCGCTCGGGAAGCGGCGCGCGTGCGGCATCGCGGCCCATCGCGATCGCGGGCCGCAAGCACTCGCGCACGAGCACGCGCGTCGTGCCGGGCGCACGCGCGAACAGCGCGACGACCACCGCGTCCTGGCCATACGGCCGCGCGATGAAGTCGCAGACGTAGCCGCGCGACAGCGTGCCGTCGGGGCGGCGGTTGCGCAGCCGCAGCCGCCGAATCGCGAGGAAGCCGCCTTCGCCGGTGCGCTCGTCCGAGTCGACGACGAGCGAGTCGATCGCCACGCCGCGGGCGATCTCGTTCACGCCGCCGAGCCGGCGGGAGCCGCGGAGCCTTGGGCCGGAGGCGCAGCGGGAGCCGGGGCCGGGCCGGCCGGCGTGACGCCGCCGACCGACTTCACCTCGTACTGCTTGAGCGCATTGTGGATGTCGAGCGCGAGCGAATCGACCTTGCCCTGCGCCCAGCCCGGGATGCTGATGTCGTCGTCCTTGAGCGACTCGGGCTTCGGGTTGCCCGCGTGGTAGCGCAGGTAGAGCGGCTTGACGCTGACGACGTACGCGTCGCCGTCGGGTACGAGCGTCACGACGAGCGCGATGTTGATGCTGTTGTCGGGGACGACGCGCATGTCGCCGCCGCTCTCCGCCGCCGCGAGCCCTTCCGGCGTGAACCAGCGGCCGTTGGTCTGCATGCCGAGCGCGTTCTCGTCGGACTTCTGCAGCGTGTACTTCGCCTCGACCGCTTCCTTCGTCGCGTTGAACATCGCGATCTTGTCGCCCTTGTAGTGCGCGGTCTTGGCGGCCTTGAGCTCACCAGACGACGGGCCACACGCGAACGCGAGCAGGCAGAGAAGCAAT
>JAFAOG010000299.1 GCA_019237945.1 Deltaproteobacteria bacterium
CACTGGTCGAGACCGCGCTGCGCGACGAACCCGTCGACGAGAACAACCCGTCGCTCGCACTCCTCCAGATGTGGGTCGAGCGCACCGACGGCGCGAACTACGCCCCGATGATGGTGCGCCACCCGGTCGCCGGAAACGCGCCGCGCAACATCTTCCAGAGCGAGGGCTTCACCGACACCTACGCGCCGAATCCGTCGATCGAGGCGTTCGCGACCGCGATCGGCGGCGACATCGTCCAGACCGCGAACGCCAAGGCGATCGAGGGCCTGACGCTCCGCGGCCGCGCCATCGTCGCGCCGCCGATCATGAATAACCTCAACGGCGCGACCGCCGTGCTCGCCCAGTACAACCAGCAGCAGGGCAGCGACGGTCACTTCGTCGTGTTCGACATCCCGGCCGCCCAGACCCAGTCGGCCCAGTTCCTCGGAACACTGGCCCGCACCGGCACGGCGACGGTAGTCTCTCCGTAAATGGCGCGAAAAAAGCTCGGTGAGATGCTGGTCGAGGCGGGCGTGATCACCGAGACCAACCTGCGGGCCGCGCTCAACGAGCAGCGCCGCTGGGGCGGCACGCTGGGCCGTCAGCTCGTCGAGATGAAGATGATCTCGGAGGCCGAGCTCGTCCGCGTGCTCTCGATGCAGCTCAACCTGCCGTCCGTCGATCTCGATACGATCGAGATTGCCCAGGCCGTCCTCGACCTCGTGCCCGCCGACCTCGCCGCGGAGAACAACATCGTCCCGTTCGCGCAGCAGATGAAGTTCCTCGACGTCGCGATGGCGGACCCGACGAATCTCGGCATTGTCGACGAGCTACGCATTCGCACGCGCCTCAACATCCGGCCTTACCTCGCCGGACCGCGCATGCTCGAGCGCGCGCTCGCGAAGTTCTACGGCAAGGGATGGGGCGTCGGCCACCGACCCGACATCGCGATCCCCGTTGAAGGTGGCGACGTGCTCGACGCACCGGCGCCGATCGCTGGCTCGTTCGACGGCCTGCGCATCCGTCGTGGCCAGCAGACACTCACGCCGCCGCAGCCGATGGAAGTCATCGAGGAGGCCACGAGCGCACGCACGGGCGACCGCAACGCGGAGATCGAGGCCTTGCAGAACCGTATCTCGCGGCTCGAGGCGCTGGTCGCGCGCGACGAGGAGGTCCTGCGCAAGGTCCTCGCGCTGCTGGTCGAGAAGAACGTCGCGACGCGCGAAGAGATCCTCGAGCGCATCAAGTAACGAACGCTCGCCCGGCACTCTGTCAAAACCTCGGCAGCCTGCGGCACGCATCTCCGCACACTTGCGCGTGGCCCCGGCTTTGCTGTGCACCCGGTCGTGCTCCGCGCCTCCGTCGTCCTCGTCATCCTGGCCACCCTCGCCGCCCGCGGCCATGCCCAGCCCGCGCTGACCGCGCCGCTGCCCCCGCCGCCCTCCCCGGCCCGGTTCCAGCTGGAGGTCGCGCCCGCGCTCGGCTCGACGTACGACGGCGACATCTACGCCGGCCTCGCCGCCGCCGGCCTCTACCGCCTCAACGACCTGCTCGCCGTTCACGCCGCGGCCGAGGGCGCGACCGCGCGCGTCCTCCACTTCCCCGGCATCGACCAGTACGAAGGCACCTCCGATCGCTTCGCCGAGGCGCGCGCCGGCATCGAGCTGCGCGGCTGTCGCGGCGATGCGCTGTGCGCGATCGGTGGCGTCGATGTCGGCTACCGCAGCGAGCACGTCACCGGCCGCATGGACACCTCGCTGTCGGGCGCCGAGGCGGTCGCACGCATCGGTCTCGACGTCGGCACGCCGCACCTCCGCTTCCGCCCGACGTTCGAAGGCACTTCCACGCACCACGGCGACACCGGCGCGCTCCTGCTCGGCCTGGGGTACCGCTTCTGATGCGCGCGCTGGCGCTGCTGCTGCTCGCATCGACGGCGCACGCGGATCCGCTGCTCATCAGCGCCTCGGCGCGCCGCGCCTGCATCCCGGCGGGCGGCGATCACGGCGAGTGGGAAGGCGTCGGCCTCGCGCTCGAGCCCAGTGCGCGCGCCCGCACCTCGCTGCGCCTCTACGCCGGCATCGACGAGCTGACGAACCACTCCGACTCGGCCACGTACGCTTACGCCGGCTACCAGCTGACCGCGCTCGCCGGTGTTCGCGTCGTCCTCGCCGGCGGCCCCAACGCTCGCCTGTTCTACGCGGCCGCGGTCGGCGGCGGGTACATGCGCACCGCCAACCCGGGCGAGCCGATGAGCGCGAGCGAGCGCCTCTACGTCGAGCCGGTGCGCTTCGGCGTCGAGTACGACGTCGACGACAACCTCGCGCTGCGCGTCGAAGCCGCCGTCGACCTCCACTGGACAAGCTACGACCCGATCGCCGTGATCGGTGCGGGCGGCGTCGCGGTCCGCCTCTAACGCGCGAACAGCGCGCGCAGCGCCGCCACGGCCGCCTCGTCGAACCCGTTCAGCGGACTGCACCGCACGTGGCGCGCCGCGAGCTCGCCCATGTCGAACGCGTCGTCGATGATCGCCATCTCCGCGGCCCCGACCGCATTCGCCGCCAGCCACGCCGCGATCTCGCGCCACCGCCCACCGCCGCACGCACTCGGCGTCACGTCATGCACCGCGATCCCGTGCCCGCCGAACGCCTCGCGCAGCGCCTCGATCGTGCGCCCGATCCGCCAGTCGCTCGCGAGCACGACCCGCGCGTCGAGCGCCGCGACCTCGCGCGCCACCCGCGCCGCCAGCTCCGGCTCGATCCAGCTGGCGAGCCCGCGCGACTCCGCCGGCCGGTACCCATGCCGGTTCAGCACGCCGTCGACATCGAGGAACACGACCCGCACGCCACGATTGTACTAACGTCGAGCGCCGTGACGAGCTGGTTCGCACGCCCGGTGCTGCACGTCCGCGATGTCGCCGCGTCGATCGCGTTCTACGTCGACCGCCTCGGCTTCACGAGGGCCTGGTCGTACGACGAGAACCGCGCACCTGCCGTCGCACAGGTCGAGCGCGAGGCTGCGCGCTCATCCTCTCCAGTCAGTGGCCCGACAAGGTCGGCAAGGCGCTGATGTTCGTGTCGCTCGATGCACCCAGCGCCGCCGAAATGACCACCGCGCTGGATGCGCTGCGCGGCGAGCTCGAGTCCCGCGGCGCCACGGTCAACGAGGCCGCGTGGGGCTATCGCGTGCTCGTCATCGAGGATCCCGACGGAAACACGCTGTACTTTAATTATCCGAACGACCAGCTCGGCGCCGGGCATCCGAACGTTGCCGCCGACGAGCACCGCGGCGATTACGCGCGGGCGCCAGGGACCGCGTACACGCTGATCGGCCCGCCGCCGCGCTTCCAGCCCTCGCGTAACAGCCACGTCTGCGGATACGCGGTCAGCATCGGTTCGTACGTCTCGCGCGTCTTCCACGCGAACGGCGACTCGCCGCGCTCCTCCCAGCCGCCGAACGCCCACCCCGACGAGAACGGATCGATCAGCCAACCCGTCGCGAAGTCGCGCCGATCCTCGCGGTGCTTGCGCCAGTTGTTGAGCACGTAGCAGAGCGTGTTGCGCGCCTGCCGCGGCGTCGTGACGATCTCCTGGTGGTACCGGTCGGGGAACACGGTCCCCTTGCGGCGGCCTGCGACCCACGCGCGCGTCTTCGCGTTCCACCAGCGCTGTCTCGCTCCGCGCTCGCGGCCGTTGCGCGCATTCCACCAGCTGGCGTCTTTGGAGCGACCCGCCGAGATCGCGACATTGATGTGCTTCGCGGCACTGATCTGAAACGCCTGCATGCCGCGCGCGAGTGCCATCCGGTCATCCGCCTCGACAAGCAGGTGCAGGTGGTTGTGCTGGATGCTGAGGTGGACGATCCGACAGCTCGGACGCTCGGCCATCGCGATCGTCGCCCACCGAACGGCGCGGAACACGTCGCGCGTGCGCATGCGCTCGAGCTCGTCCGTGATGCGGATCGTCACGTGCGCGGCCTGGTTCGGACCAAGCGGCGGGCGAACCTTGTGCGGCTCGCTCGAACGCTTTCCCTTCGGCGGCCGCCCCAGCTTGACGCCCCGTCGCCGCTTGCGCCGGTTCGGGTCGCCGCGGCGCTGGCCATTCTTGTCGCCATAGAACAGCGACTGCTGAACGTGACGCTTGCGGCCGCGACCCATGAAGATCGTCTACCACGCCCATGATTATTTTCGCCGATATTGCTTGTACTCAATTGTATTCTTGGGATGGGACCATTTTCGGATCGAATGTTCTCGGCACACACTTCTTATGCACGGACTTCACGTCGTGTTGAGACCAGAAGTCGACGGCGGGCGGAGCAGCGGGTCAACGGAGCAGCGGCTCAACGCAGCAGGCTTGACGCACTAGCGGCGCCACAGAGCAGCTGCTCAGCGGCGGAGCCGCTCGACGCAGCAGCGGCTCGACGGAGCAGCGGATCGACGGCGCAGCGGCCGCCGACTACTCGACGTCGCCGCCCTTGAGGCCGTGACGCTTGAGCAGCTCGCGCAGGTGATAGCGCGTGAGGCCGGCTTCCTGGGCGGAGCGCGTGATGTTGCCGTCGTTGCGGATCATCAGCGCCTGCAGGTACGCGATCTCGAACGCATCGACGACCGTCTGCTTCGCTTGCTTGAAGCCGAGGCCGGCCTTGAGCAGCGCGGCATCGAAGATCGCCGGGCCCGACTGGGCGGGCATGTCGACGCCGGAGAGCTCGGCGGCCGCGCGCTTGGCGGCCTGGGCACCGGCTTGCGCGAGGTCGTGCGAGACGACGACCGAGGGGCCCATCTCGCGGCCGAAGACGAGATCGGCTCGCGTGATCACCGGGCCGTCGCTCAAGGCGGACGCGCGCTCGACGACGTTGCGCATCTCGCGGACGTTGCCCGGCCAGGAGTGCGACATCAGGGCGGCCATCGCGTCCTGCGAGAAGGACATCGTCATGCCGCGGCGCGAAGCGACGTCGCGCAGGAAGTGGTTCGCGAGCGAGGGGATGTCCTCGCGGCGCTCGCGCATCGGCGGCAGCTCGACGTGCACGACCGACAACCGGAAATACAAGTCCTCGCGGAACGTGCCCTTGTTGACCTCTTCGCGGAGATCGCGGTTGGTCGCGGCGAGGACGCGGACGTCGACCTTGTACGTGCGGTCGCCGCCGACGCGCTTGATCTCGCGCTGCTCGAGGACGCGCAGGAGCTTGGGCTGGAGGGAGACGTCGAGCTCGCCGATCTCGTCGAGGAAGATCGTGCCGCCGTTCGCTTGCTCGAAGCAGCCGGTGTGCTGGGCGACCGCGCCCGTGAACGAGCCCTTCTCGTGGCCGAAGAGGGTGGACTCGATCAGCTCGCGCGGGATCGAGCCGCAGTCGAGCACGATGAACGGCTTGTTCTTGCGCGAGCTCGCGTTGTGGAGCGCGCGCGCGACCATCTCCTTGCCCGTGCCGGTCTCGCCCGTGATCAGGCAGGTGAGGTCCGAGGGGGCGACCTTCTCCAGGTGCGCGAAGATCTCGCGCATGGCCGGAGAGGCGCCGAGCATCATGTCGAAGCGGTCCTTCTTGGACAGCTCGATCTCGACCACGTCCTGGGTCGACTGGAACTGGATGTTCGTGTGGCCGATGCGGAAGACGGTGCCGGGGCGGAGGTAGGCTTCGCGGACGCGGAGGTCGCCGACGAAGATGCCGTTGCGCGAGTTGAGGTCGCGGAGGCGGTAGCCGTCGTCGCGTGCGGAGACTTCGAAGTGGGTGCCGGAGACGGCTTTGTCGGCGACGACGAGGTCGGAGATGATCGAGCGGCCGCCGGTCACGCGCGGCTTGGTGATCTCGAGCTCCTTGCCTTGATCCGCGCCCGAGACGACCACGAGCTTGCCCTTGCGCAGGCGCCGGACTGTGGCCCACTCGCCCTCGAAGAGCGTGGTGAGACCAGTGCCAGATTCGAACGCGGGGTCACCCTCTTCCATCGAGGACGACGGTACCACGATGCCTCGCCCTAGTTGAGGTAGCGCTCGTCGCGCTTCTTCTTCGGGGCCGGCTTGGCGCCGCCTTCGAGGACCGAGAGTCGCGCGCGTGCGCGAGCGATGCGCCACTTCTTCCAGGCGAGCGCGGGCGAGAAGCGCTTGGACGTGAGGATGGCGGCGGCGACGCAGGCGGCGGCGTACGCGGCGAACAGCTCCCAGCGCTGGCCGAGCACCGTCATCAGCGTGTAGACCGCGAGAAAGCCGTACATCAGCTGGCGACCGGTCAACGGCACGACGCCGAAGAACTGGACCGGCGTGCGCGCGTAGATCACGCCGAACGCGACCGTCGCCGCGAGCACGAACGGCGCGAGGCCGTAGATCGGGAGGTCGCGGCCGGTGCCGAGGCCCGCGAGCAGGCCACCCGCCATGCCGGCGAGCGCGGTGATCGCGAAGAACCGGAAGAAGCGTGGCGTGCCCCAGAATCGTTCGAGCGTCGGGACGAACAGGAACAGGATCAGGACGTTCATCACGAGCTGGATGAACTGCGGCTCGAAGAAGATCGCGGTCGCGACCGTCCAGACGTGGCCCTGCTCGAACACGGTCGACGGCGTGGCGACGACGTACTCGAGCAGCGTCGCGCGCGTGTGCTCGTCCGAGAGCAGCCAGACCAGCGAGACGAGCAGGTTGATGCCCGCGATGATCAGCGCGCCGCGCGTCACGTTCTGCATGAAGGCGGGACGGCGCTGCTGCACGAGCAAACCTTAGCACCGAAAACGGCAACGCCCGCCGGGTCAGGGCGGGCGCCTCACTCGAGCCGAACGGCTCAGTGGCCGGTGATCGGGATGTTCACCGTGCCGAGGTTGGTGACCTCGTTCTGCGGATTGATGACCTTGTTGGTCAGCGTCGGGGCCGTGCCGACCGCGCCCGCCGACGTGAACGCGTCGATCGAGACGGTGTACGTGCCGGCCGGGATGCCCGCCGTGATGTCCTCGTGGTCAGAGCAGTTGAACTGGTCGTTCGTCGCGGCCGTCGAGCCGGAGAGCGTCGCGTTGATCTCGACGCCCGACGAGGCGCCCGTGACGCCTGCCGACGCGCAGTCGAGCGGCTGACCACTGGTCGCGCCGACGAGGTTCCAGGCGAACTGGAAGTAGCCGCCGTCGTCGTAGATGTCCGTGTTGTAGGTCAGGTCGACGTCCGTGACATCGAGGATCGCCGGAACGCTCTTGGCGTAGACGCTCGAGTTCGAGTGGGTCGTGATCTCGACCCAGGTCATGTACGCCGTCGGCGGCAGGGCCGCGCTGGTGCCGGCGCCCGCGACGCAGTCGAACAGGTCGATGATCGGCGAGCCGACCGGGTTGTTCGCCGAGTCGATCGGCTGGTTGTAGAGCGCGGCGGTGTCAAAGCCCGAAGGGCAGCCGGTCACTTGGTTGGAGACGACGCTCTTGATCTGCCAGGTGGCGCCGACATGGGCATTATTCGAGCTGCTGCTCGAGATGATGCAGCCGGTGGACGCGGCGGCGATCAAACCGGATAGGACAACAAGGTTCTTCATGCAATTTCTCCCTCGGGTCTTTGACGACCGGCGAAAGTATCTCTTCACCGGTTTCTCATAGGCAAGGCGCGGGCCAGCTTCATGTGATCGCTGGCAAACCTACTGGCAAATGCAGGGTTGCGCCGGAGAGCATGCGGTTACCTGTAGCACGAGCTCGACGGCACCCAAGCTGACGGTATCGCCAACGTTCACGGTGCGTTGCTCGGGAGCGGGCGCGATGTAGGTGTCGGGGGCAGCGGGGCCGCTCGCGCACACGGGACTGACGCTCAACAGCGCTGTTCCAGGCGGCACGACGAACCGGGTGACGCCGTGGTTCGCGTCGCAGTTGAAGGTGACAGAGCCGAGCTTTCCTTCGACGTTCCACGACAGGAGAACGCCCGTCACCGGCCCCGTACCGGGAAAGCCGGTGTCGCAGTTGATCAACGGCTGCGTCGTGGAAGTACCTGATCCCGGCCGCAGCCGCCACGACAGCTCGACCGCGCCTCCCGTGACGTCCGTACAGGCGGCGTGAACGACCAGATACAGGACCGTGGCGATCGTGCGTGGCGCGCGTGCAACGCGAGACCGAAGATGGAGCAGCCGGAATTCACTTCCGGCTGCGGGGTCGACCCACATTTGACCCCGCCGAGGGCTGCGTGCTACCGCTGACGTCGAAATGCCAGGGGTTTCGCCGACGCACGTCGCTTGGACTCTCGCCGCGGACCTCGACATCCCCAAACTGTTCGATCAGGCGCACTGGATCGTCAAGCTGGTGATGATCCTGTTGGCGGTGATGTTCGTGGTCGGGGTGTACATCATCATCTTCAAGCGCCTGTACATCGGACGCGCCCAGGCCGAGTCGAACCGCTTCCTCGAGTCGTTCTGGAAGTCGCGCGACATCGAGCAGATCTACAAGCAGGCGCAGGCGCTGCGGAACAGCCCGATCTCGCAGATGTTCGTCGCGGGCTATACCGAGCTCGCGAAGCTGCAGAGCGATGCCGAGCTCAAGGGCGACCGCGAAGGCAACCTCGGCAACATCGAGCGTGCGCTGCGGCGCGCCCAGCTCTCCGAGACGACGAAGCTCGAGTCGATGGTGCCGTTCCTCGCGACGACCGGCTCGGCCGCGCCGTTCATCGGCCTGTTCGGCACCGTGATGGGCATCCTGTTCGCGTTCATGGATCTGTCGAAGCCGGATCCGAACAACCCGACCAAGAAGGCCGCGGCGGCGACGCTCGATGCGGTCGGCCCGCACATCGCCGAGGCGCTGTTCGCGACCGCGATCGGCCTGGTCGCCGCGATCCCCGCCGTCATGGCCTACAACTACTTCATGCGCCGCATCCGCGTGCTCCGCTCCGAGATGGAGACGTTCGAGCAGGACTACCTCAACATCATCAAGCGGCACTTCCTGAGGTAGGCGCGCGATGGCGATGAAAGGTGGCGGTGACGGCGAGCTGAACGCCGAGATCAACGTGACGCCGCTCGTCGACGTCATGCTGGTGCTGCTGATCATCTTCATGATCACGGCGCCGCTGATGAACAACACGGGCGTGCAGCTCGATCTGCCGCAGGTGTCGGCGCAGAACATCGAGGATCCGGCCGGCAAGTTGCCGCTGTCGATCAAGGCCGACAAGACCGTCTACCTCGGCGGCACGCAGGTCACGTGGAGCGACCTCAAGGCGAAGCTCCAGGCGAACGAGCGCGTGAAAAAAGAGAGCGAGCTGTACATCGAGGCCGATGGCAAGCTCCCGTACGAAGTGGTCGTGGCCGCGATGGCGATCGCCAAGGATGCCGGCGTGCAAAAGGTCATGATGCTTACGGATCCGTCGAAGAACCTCACGCCGGCGGATCTCGACAAGAACATTCCCCCGCCGAAGACGTCTCCATAGGTATGGCGCTCAAGGACAGCGAGATGCAGGCCGTGTCGATCTTCGGCACGGGTGTGCTCGTCGCGGCGCTGTTCGCGCCGGTCCTCGTGTTCGCGAATGCCGGCTCGGGGCCCGCGAAGCCCGACAACCTCGTCGCGATCGAGGCGAGCATCGCGTACTCGAAGACGCCGCAGAAGCAGCCGCAGAAGAAGATCAAGGCGCCCGACGAGGTGAAGCCCGAGGGTGTCAATCGCGACGAGAACAAGAAGCCCGACGACAAGAAGCCCGACGACAAGAAGGACAAGAAGCCGGATCTGTCGGACCTCTCGAAGTTCAAGCACTCGAACGACGACGACACCGAGACCGGCAAACCGACGACCGATCCCGGCAAGTTCAACGGCAACGAGAACGGCTACGCCGAGGAGACCAAGGGCGATCCGTGGCTCGGCAAGCTGCGCGGCGACATGCAGTACTCGCCTCCCGAGATCGCGAAGGGCAATGACGCGCCGATCGGCTGCATCCACCTGACGGCCGATGGCAAGATCGTCGATAGCAAGTGGATCAAGAACACCGGCGACGATCTCCAGACCGCCGCCGAGGCCGCGATCGATCAGCTCAAGAAGACCCGCAACGCGAATCCCGACCCGGTCCCGACTCACCTGCTCTCTTTGACGACGAGATGGCTATGTTTCAAGTTCACCGTGTCCTCGCAGTAGCGATCCTGCTCGCGGCGGGGGTTGCGAGCGCGCAGCCCGCCGACGGCGTCGTCGTCGACGTCAACGGCCAGAAGAAGGGCCTGTACCCGATCGCGACGCCGACGTCTCCCGATTCCGACTCGGCCGCCGAGATCGCAAAGATCGAGTCGTTCGATCTGTCGGTCGCGGGTGTGTTCAAGGTGCTCGACCCCGCGTCGTTCCTCGCCGACCTGCGCGCCGAGGGCATGGGTCTCGATCCGCAGAAGTGGAAGGACGTCGGCGCGTACGGCGTGATCAAGTACAAGGCGACGAAGGACGACATCGAGTTCCGGCTCTACGAGATGAGCAAGGGCGCCGGTCCGACGCTGACGAAGATCTACAAGCGCGCGGGCAAGGACACGCGGACGCTCGTCCACATGTGGTGCAACGAGGTCGTCAAGTACTACACGAACGAGCCGGGCTTCTTCGGCTCGAAGATCGCGTTCACGGCGAAGGGCAAGGGCACGAGCTCGATCGTGGCGATGGACTTCGACGGCGCGAACGCCTACCAGGTCTCGCACAACGGCTCGACGAACATCCTGCCCGCGTGGTCGCCGACCGGCGGCCAGATCGCCTACACGAGCTTCATGCGCAGCAACCCGGATCTCTACGTCGCGCCGGCCGGCGGCGGCCGCCCGAAGAAGATCAGCGGCCAGCGCGGCATGAACACCGGCGCGTCGTGGTCGCCCGATGGGCGCCAGATCGCGGTGACGCTGTCGAAGGACGGCAACCCGGAGATCTACGTCATCAACGCGAGTGACGGCTCGGTCGTTCGCCGCATCACGAACGACAAGGCGATCGATACGTCGCCGGCGTGGTCGCCGGATGGCAGCCAGATCGCGTTCGTCTCGGATCGCAACGGCGGTCCGCAGATCTTCGTCGTCAGCGCGAGCGGCGGCGCGGCGCGCCAGGTGTCGTTCAACGGCAGCTACAACACGACGCCGACGTGGTCGCCCAAGGCCGGCAAGCACATCATCGCGTACACGACGCGCGACGGCGGGACGTACGACATCGTCACGCTCGACATCGACAGCAAGGAAATGAAGCGGATCACCCAGAACGCGGGCAGCAACGAGGAGCCGGCGTTCTCACCGAACGGCCGCGCGATCGCGTTTGCGCGTGCGGGTCAGGGCATCTTCATCGCGAACGCGGATGGCACCGGCCAGGCCGTGAAGGTCTGGAGCGGGTCGGCGACCGGGGTCGACTGGGGACCGGCACCCAAAGAATGAAGCGCCTACTCTTTTTGCTCGCGGTTGCGGCGTGCGGCACCGATGCGCCACCGCTGACGCACGACACGACGCTCGACTGTCCCTCGCCGGATGGTCTGCCGTTCCGCGTGACGAGCGGTTTCCGCCACGCGCAGAACGCGAACCTCGCGAAGATGGACACGCGCATCAAGCACGAGGCGGCCGACACGATCGGCAACCCGAGTGGCGCGGTCGCGAACACGCACCTCGCCGACACGGGGATGCCGAGCACGACGGTCGAGATCGACGGCACGATGGGCGTCACGACGACGACCGGCGGCCTGTTCTCGATGCCGATGACCGACGAATACGTCAGCGCGTGGACGTACGACGGCAGCGCGTGGCAGCAGCTCGGCCGCGGGCTGACCGACCAGGACGGCCTGTTCTCGCTGCCGGGCGCGCTCGTGCCGAACGGCCAGCCGATCTTCACGGTGCTCGAGGCGAACGGCACCTGCGCGCGCGCGTACGACGAGACGCTGCCGATGGGCGCGAAGGTCGTCGTCACCGATATCGACGGCACCCTGACGACCAGCGACAACGAGCTCGCGATGGAGATCGCGGACCCGACCCACGACCCGGCGATGATGGGCCACGCCGACGCGATGCTGCAGGCGTGGGCGATGAAGGGCTATCCGATCGTCTACCTGACGAACCGCCCGCACCCGCTGCGCGTCGAGACGCGTGGCTGGCTGGCCGAGAAGATGATGCCGACGGGCCCCGTGATCACGTCGAACGGCACCGCGAGCGATGCCGCCGCCTACAAGACCGTGTGGCTCGAGCGCATGGTCATGACGTTTGGCTGGAACATCGTCGCCGCGTACGGCAACGCATCGACCGACATCACCGCGTATCAGAACGCGGGTATCCCGAAGACGCAGACGTTCATCGTCGGTCCGCTGGCCGGCTCGGGCGGCACGCAGCCGATCGACAACATGGACTTCCAGGCCCACATCACGTCGTACGTCGATCAGCAACCGCAGAACAACTAGCGGTTCTTGAAGACGCGCAGCAGGTACCAGAGCGACGGCACCAGCACGGCGGCGCCCCCGACGACGATCGGGATCAGCAGCGCGAGGGTGCGGTGCGGAGACGCCGCGTTTGCGAGCGTCAGATCGGGCGCGATCAGCACTGGATACTGCGCGGCACCCCAGCCGACGACGAACAGCACGACGACGGCGATCGCGGCGAGCCGCGCGATGCGATAGGCAGCACGACGAAGCGCGAACAGCGTCACGGCGAGCGAGACGATCGCAGTGACGACGAGCGGGATCGACCAGGCGGAGGTGAGCAGCGCACGCCCGAACGGCGTGTCGAGCCGATAGGCCAGGCCGGCGACGACGGCTCCCGCGACCGCGACCACGATGGCGGCGAGCTCGGCGCGGCGCGCGAAGTCGGCGCGGAGGTCGGCGGTCGTCTCGACCGTGAGGTAGACGGCGGCGAGGAACGCGAACGTGGCGAGCACGAGCACACCGACCGCAACCGGGAACGGGTGCGTCCACGCGTGGCCGGTCGTCATCGCGCCG
The DNA here is from genome assembly GCA_019237945.1 of Deltaproteobacteria bacterium. GTDB lineage: Bacteria > Myxococcota_A > Polyangia > Haliangiales > Haliangiaceae > JABFXX01. The sequence goes on from JAFAOG010000299.1 coordinate 12,810, forward strand.
AGCACGCAGCCGAGGAAGAACGGCGCGGTGACCGACGACACCGCGAACACGGCCCCCCATCGGCTTCCCTCCCGGGGCCCGTCGTGGCGAAACACGAACGCCGAGCCACGGAGCACAATGCCGATCAGCATCAGCGTCAGCGGGATGTGGAACTGCGTCCCGAGGCGCGCGAACGCCGGCGGGAATGCCGTGAACAGCACGACGATCACGAAGATCAGCCACACGTGGTTCGCTTCCCACACCGGTGCGATCGCCGCTTCGATCGCACGACGCTGGTCGGCGCGGCGGGGGCCCGTCGCGAGCAGGTCCCAGATGCCGCCGCCGAAGTCGGCGCCACCGGTCGTCGCGTAGACGGCGAGCGCGGCGAGCATCGCACCGGCGGCGAGGTCGGCGAGCGTCATGTCGTCTCCCGCACCTGGCGCGCGAGCGTCGCGATCACGACCGCGCCGAGCCCGAGGTAGATCAGCGTGAACGTGACGAACGGCAGCCACATCGTCGTCAGCGGGGTCGCGGCGTGCGCCGTCTTCAGGACGCCGTAGATCGTCCAGGGCTGGCGACCGACCTCGGTGACGATCCAGCCCGCTTCGGTGCAGACGAGGCCGGCGGGCGCGAGCGCGATCGTCGCGAGGAGCCACCGGCGCGTCTCGAGCGACCGCTTGCGGACGAGGCGCCACAGCGCGAGCACGGCGTAGAGCGCCATCAGCGAGCCGAGGCCAACCATCAGACGGAACATCGGATGGACGATCGGATCGGGATGCTCGGGGAAGACGTCGAGGCCGATGACGAGCGCGTCCGGGTCCTCGGTCGCGAGCCAGCTCATCATCCCGGGGATCGCGATCGGTCCCAGGCGCTCGGCGACGTGCGACGCCGTATGCGGCTGGTCCTCGATCGCCGCGAACTTCAGCGGCTGATACTTCGCGACCTGCTGTCCCGCGAAGTGCCCGACGAGCGGCTGCAGCAGCGCGGCCGGGATCGCGACCGCGATGGCGAGCCGCAGCGCGCGGCGATGCATCACGTTGCCCGGCCGCTTGCGGAGCGCCCACGCGTGGATGCCGGCGACCGCAAAGGCGGTGGTCGCATAGGCGGCGAGCGCGGTGTGCGGGATCTCGTGCAGCGCGAATGGCGAGCCCATCGCGCGCACCGGATCGATCTGCGTCAGCGCGCCGTGATCGAGCACGAAGCCGCGCGGCGCGTTCATCCACGCGTTGACGAACGTCACGAACACCGCCGATGCGAGCCCCGAGACCGCGACGACGATGCCCGCACCGATGTGCGCAGCGGGCCGCAGCTTGTCCCAGCCGTAGAGATAGAGCCCGAGGAAGATCGCTTCGGTGAAGAATGCGAAACCTTCGAGCGAGAACGGCATGCCGACGAGCGCACCAGCCTTCGCCATGAACCCGGGGAACAACAGCCCGAGCTCGAACGACAGCACCGTCCCCGACACCGCGCCGACCGCGAAGAACACGGCCGTCCCCTTCGCCCATCGCTTCGCCAGCGCGAGCCAGCCGGCATCGCCGGTGCGCCGCCACTGGATCTCCGCGAGCACCATCAGCAGCGGCATCGCGACCCCGACACACGCGAACACGATGTGAAACGCGAGCGACGTCGCCATCTGCCAGCGGGCAAAGTCGACGTCCATGGCGGTTGGAATACCGCGAACGCGCGGGCGATGTGCGGTGCTATGCCGCGCGACGTTCGTGCAGCGCGACGTACGCCGCGAGGGCCTCCGCCGTCAGCAGACCGACCGGCTCACCGTGATCGACGACCAGCGCGACGCTATCGGGCGTATGGCGCAGCTTGTCGAGCACGAGGTCGAGCGGATCGCTCGGCGCGACGGTGACGACCTCGTGGCGCGGCGCCTCGGCGACCGTCGCATCCGGTCCCGCGTGCGCGAGCGCCGTCGCGACATCGCCGCGCGTGATCACGCCGAGCGGCTCGCCGTCTTCCATCACCGGCAGCTGCTCCTGGCCGAGCAGGAGCGTCGCCGCGTCCTGCAGCGGCTGCTGAGGGCTGACGAGCGCGACCTTGCGCAGCATCGCGGCGCTGACGGGGACGCCCGCGATCGCGTGCTTGAGGTGACCGAGCGCGCGCTCCTGCGTGGCGCCGAACCACACGACGACGCCGATCAGCACGAGCATCGGGTTGTAGAACAGGCCGATCACGGCGAGCAGCACCGCGAGCGCCCTGCCCAGCCCGGCCGCGATGTCGGTCGCGCGCTCGGCGGGCATGTGCATCGCGAGCAGCGCGCGCAGCGCACGGCCGCCGTCCATCGGGAACGCCGGGATCAAGTTGAACAGCGCGAGCCCCACGTTGATATAGATCAACTGATCGACGAACGCGCCACGAAACGGGAGCAGCACGGCCGCGAGCGCGAGGTTCACCATCGGCCCGACCAGCGCGACCGCGAGCTCCTGCGCCGGGCGCGCGGGCGTGCTCTCGAGACTCGCGATTCCTCCGACCGGAAGAAGCATGATGTCGCGCGTGGCAACGCCGTAGCGCCGTGCAACGAGCGCATGCGCCAGCTCGTGGAGGACGATCACCGAAAAGATCGCGAGCACGAGCACCACGCCGAGCCCCGTCGCGCGCACGGAAGCGCCCGCAGTCGCGTAACCGAGCGTGATCCAGCCGAGTAACAGCACCAGCGTGAGGTGCATGCGAATCGGAATGCCTGCAATCTTGCCCACATTCCACGTCCACCAAGATCTACGTGCCGTCGGCATGAGCTTCGTAACTTCAAGCAGCGTGCCGCTGGAACGTGCGCTTTCGCGCGTTGGCGTGCGTGCGAGCACTGGCCTCGATCCTGCTCCTGCGCCCCTATATGCCCGTTCCCGTCCCGCATCACTATCAGGCTCGCCTCGTGCGAACGCTGAGTGCGCCGGCCCAGCTCGATAGCGATGCGTCGTCGTGGTCGCCCGAGCACATGCTGCTCAGCGCGATCGGGCTTGGTCTGATGACGACGTTCGAGGCGTTCGCCGCGCGCGAGCGCATCGATGTGTTCTCGTGGCAGGCACGCGTCAGCGGCGTGGTCGACAGCACGGACCTCGGCCTGCAGTTCACCTCGTACCGGCTCGAGATCACGATGGAGGTCAGCAACGTCGAGATCGCGCGCGCGACACTCGAAGAAGCGCAGCAGCACTCGCTGATCGCCAATGCGTTGCATGCACCGGTCGAGGTCGACGCGCGCATCCAGCCGCGCGCGATGCGCCGCGCCTGCTAGCTTAGCTAGTGCATCTTGCCGAGCTGCGCGCCCTGCTCGAGGTCGTGCGCGGCTCGCTTCTGGAGCTCGGGGACGAGCGCGCGATCCTTGACGTGCAGCGTGACAGTCACGCCTTCCTTGCCGCCGCGTGCCTCGACGGACAGGCCCTCGAGGTCGAGCGGGCACATGTCCATCGTCGCGATCGGCTGGAGCATCATCCACGCGCGGTGACAGCGCATGTCCGCCATCAGCTTGTCGGGGTTGCCCGCCTCGGGGCGCAGGTAGATCACGACGCCATCCTCGGTCGGCGAGCCGCCGAAGCCGTACTTCACGAGCGGCGACATCGTGATCTCGTTCTCGGCGCGGCCATCGCACGCCTGCTCGAACTCCTCGTCGATCTGCGCGGCCGCGCTGCGGTGGACCTGCGCCATGCGCAGATGATCCTCGGTGCTGTCCCAGCGCCGCGTCCACGGCGTCGCGAGCAGCAGCTGATCGGCGCGTCCCGTCCCGTCGTCGGAGCGCGTATCGGGGTACGACGCGTTCTGGCGCGCCTGCTCCTCGTGGTCGCGCGCCGACTCGATGTGCTCGCTGGCGCGAAGCCCGCGCGAGCCGGGGGCCCGCGGCGTCGGGTCCGGCGCGGTCGCGCACGCGGCGAGCGCGAGGACCGAGAGCAGCGAGCGGGTCGGGCGCATCGCTCTGGCGAGAGAGCATCGCGCGTGCCGCCGTAACCGCCTGCGCGGGGTGCGATCGAGCGCAGCGGGTGCGCGCCGAGCACGTGACGATGCAGGCGCTGCGGGCTACTCGTCGCTCGGCGACAGATCGCTCCATAGGAAATAGCGCTCCTCCGCCTGCAGGTGCACGCGCAGGTGGTCGAGCGCATCGCGCAGCACGGCGACCGGTCCGTCGCCCAGATGCTCGCGCACGGCGCGGTGCTCGCCCACGTGCTCGGCGACGATGCGGCTGATGTGGATCTCGCCGTACGCGTCGACCTCGCGCAACAGCGGGCGCAGCAGGTATTCCTCGAACGCGTTGTGCGCGTCGAACGCGACCCGCAGCTTCGCCACCTCGCGCGTCAACGCGGCTGGATCGCCCCGACCCGCGTCGAGCTCGTCGGCGAGCCTCTCGCACGCGTTGATCATCGCGCGCAGCGCCTCGTGCTGGTTTGCGAGCTCCGCGGTCAAGCCGGCGATCGACATACGCCTCGCCTGCATCAATCGGCATGCCCGAAGTTCCGGCCGAAACCGCGCAAACCCTGCATCGCGCCGCGCGGGACGTGCAGCGCCTGCGTCGGATCATGGCCAAACCCCTGTTTTTGCGTGGCACGACTCTGGCTATATGGGCCGTCATGTCCAGGTCAGGCCGAGTCCTCGTCGTCGATGATGAAGTGAACGCACGCACGGCGCTGGCCGAGCTCCTTCGCGACGAAGGGTTCGATGTCGAGACCGCCGCCGACGCGTTCAAGGCGCTCGGCAAGTACGAGGCGTTCGCCCCGCACATCGTGATCACGGACCTCAAGATGCCCGGCATGGACGGCATCGAGCTGGTCCAGAAGCTTCGCGCGATGGAGGACCCGCCCGCGGTGATCGTGATGACAGCGTTCGGCGCGGTGGCCTCCGCAGTCGATGCGATGCGCGCCGGCGCGGCAGAGTACCTGACCAAGCCGATCAACTTCGACGAGCTGCTCGTCGTCGTCGACAAGGTGATGGAGCACATCGAGCTCAAGCGCGAGACGCGCCAGCTGCGGGCCCGGCTGCGCGATCGCGTCGCGCCGAACAACATCATCGGCAGCTCGCCTCCGATGCAGCGCGTGTTCGAGATCACCGACCAGGTCGCGCCGAGCAAGGCAACCGTGCTGATCACCGGCGAGTCCGGTACCGGTAAGGAGCTCGTCGCCAACGCGATCCACCAGCGGTCGCCGCGCGCGAGCGGGCCGTTCGTCAAGCTGCACTGCGCGGCGCTCGCCGAGACGCTGCTCGAGTCCGAGCTGTTCGGTCACGAGCGCGGCGCGTTCACCGGCGCGATGGCGCGCAAGGACGGCCGGTTCTCGATCGCCGACGGCGGCACGCTGTTCCTCGACGAGATCGGCGAGATCTCGCCGAGCGTGCAGGTCAAGCTGCTGCGCTTCCTGCAGGAGCACGAGTTCGAGCGCGTCGGCGGCACGCAGACGATCCGCGTCGACGTGCGCGTGATCGCGGCGACCAACCGCAACCTCGTCGAGGAAGTGAAGGCGGGACGGTTCCGCGAGGATCTGTTCTATCGCCTCAACGTCGTCACGATCGACATGCCGCCGCTGCGCGACCGCAAGACCGACATCCCCGCGCTCGGCAAGTTCTTCCTCGATCGCTACTCGCGCGACAACAACAAGCAGATCGAAGGATTCGCGTCGCAGACGATGGAGCTATTGATGAGCTACGACTGGCCGGGCAACGTGCGCGAGCTCGAGAATGCGATCGAGCGCGCGGTCGTGCTGACCGGCGGCAAGCTCGTCGAGCCGCGTCACCTGCCGCCGAACGTACGCCCGACGCTGACGCCCGCCGGCATGCCGCCGATTCCCGGCTCGACGCTCGCCGAGATCGAGAAGTATGCGATCCTCGAGACGCTGAAGGCGACCGGCGGCTCGACGTCGAAGGCCGCCGACATGCTCGGCATCTCGGTCCGCACGATCCAGTACCGGCTGCACGACTACAACGCGGCTCCGAAGTCCGAAGTCGCCGTGATTCGCAAAGACGAACCGCAACCTACTCTCCAGGCGAAGTGACGTTACTCGACGAGGTTCTGGGCTACATCGAGCTGGATGCGGCTGAGCAGCAGCTGCTGCGCGAGCTCCATCCGCGGCTCGCGCCCTACTTCGGAGAGATCACGCAGAAGTTCTATGACGCCGCGCTGAAGAGCCCGGGCGCGACGTCGGTGCTCATCGAGTGGATGGCAAGCGGGCTGCTCGGGCCATACGACCAGACGTTCTACGACAAGCGTTCGCGCAGCGGGCTGCCGCAGCACACCATGTTCACGGCGATGAACGTCGTGCGCACCGCGTACATCGACAAGATCAACGAGCTGTATCCGCACGCGGAGGCGCGTGAGGTCGTCCGCGCGGTCAACAAGCTGCTCGATGCCGAGCTCGCGATCATGCTGCGCTTCTACCAGCAGGACTCCGAGGACAAGCTGATCGCGCGCGAGCGCCGCGTCCAGGCGGAAAAGCTCGCCGCGATGCAGACGCTATCGTCGGGACTCGCGCATGAAGTGCGCAACCCGCTCAACGCCGCCGCGCTGCAGCTCGAGCTGCTCGAGCGCCGGCTGCGCCGCGTGATCGATGACGCCAAGCTGCTCGAGCCGATCCAGCTGGCGAACCACGAGCTGCAGCGGTTGACGGCGTTGCTCAACGACTTCTTGACGTTCGCGCGGCCGCCGGAGCTGCACGCGAGCGATCAGGATGTCGTCGACATCGTGCGCCACGTGATCGAGCTCGAGAAGCCACTCGCCGAGCGCCGCCACGTCGCGCTCGCGATGCAGGACCACGCGCCGATCCTCGCGAAGGTCGACTCCGGCAAGCTGCACCAGATCGTCCAGAACCTCGTGCGCAACGGGCTCGAAGCGACGGCGGAGGGCGGTCACGTCGAGGTCGTGGTGACGAACGGCGTGCCGAATGCGTTCCACATCGTCGTCAAGGACGATGGCCCCGGGATCCCGGAGGACGTGCTGCCGCGGATCTACGAGCCGTTCTTCTCGACGAAGGAGAGCGGCACCGGCCTCGGCATGGCGATCGTGCACTCGCTCGTCGCGATGCACGGCGGCAAGATCCTGATCGACACGTCGCCGCGCGGCACGACGCTCGATATCGAGCTACCGCGCGAGTAGCTGCTTCGCGGCGTCGGCGATCGGGTCGGCGACACAGATCCGGTTCGACGGATGCACGATCGTGTTGCACGTGACGATGCCCGCGGCGCCCGCGGCCGTGAGCTCGGCGTGCACGTCGTCGGCGAACACCGCGTGGATCGCGATGCACATCGGCGGCGAGCTGCCGGCCGCGACGAGCTGGCGCGTGGCCTCGACCATCGTCTTGCCGGTCGACACGATGTCGTCGATCAGCACCGGCGTCTTGCCTTCGATCGCCTCGCGCTGCGGCGCCGTGATCGACACGTCGCGATCGCCACGGCGAGTCTTCTCGAGGATCACGTACGGCGCGCCGCACGCCTCGGCGACCGCGCGGACCCACTGCACGCTCTCCGCATCCGGTCCGACGAGCACGGGGCGCTCGACCTCAGCCGCGACCCACTTCGCGATCTCGGAAGCCGAGTGCGCGATGCGCGTCGGGATCGTGTAGATCTCCTCGAGCGCCGCACGGCGATGCAGGTGCGGATCAACGGTGACCATCCAGTCGACCGCGCCCGAGACCAGCGCGCCGAAGTACTTCGACGTCACGCCCTCGCCCGGCTTGAACTGCACGTCCTGGCGCATGAACGCGAGGTACGGCGCGACCAGCCCGACGCGCTGCGCGCCGAGATCGCGCACGGTCGCGGCGAGGAACGACGCCATCAGGAACTTCTCGGCCGGTGCCGGATACAGCGAGCCGACGATCACCGCGTCGTGACCGCGCAGATCCTCCGCGATGCGGACGTAGATCTCACCATCGGGGAACCATCGCACCTCCGGCGTGATCACGGCCGTCGCGAGGCGCGCGCCGAGCTTCGTCGCGTGGTCTTCGTTGCCGGGGATCGAGAGGACGACCGTCACTCCCCGAGTCTACACGGGAGCTAGAGCGCCTTGAGGGGCGTGAGGTGCAGCAGGGTCGGAATCACCTTGCCGCTCGTGACGATCGCCATGTGTTCGTACTGAGACCTCACGTAGAGAAGCCGTGCGTTGCGCTCGTGGCGTGTGAAGCCACTCACGCTCGACGGCATCTTTTCGCGGGCGACGGCAAACTTGTACTTCTTCGCGAAGCCGGCGGATTCCTGCGCGGTCGAGGCGCCGACGACGATCAGCTTGTGCTCGTCCGCGCGCTTGCCGCTGCCGATGTACTCGTCGAACGCGCTCTCGCCGGCGTACATCGCGTCGAGCAGGATGATCTGCTCGATCAGTCGGTGGTCGACCCACTGCATGATCGTGCGAAACGCCCCGGAGTGGCCCATCACGATCACGGGCCCGTCGGGCAGCGTGATGTTCGCGCGCGCCACCGCACGGCGCAGGTCCTTGAGCGCGGGCCAGTTGACGGCGTCGTCGTTGCCGGCCGGCGCCTCGGGCACGATGAACAGCGCGTTCTGATGGCTCGCGCGGAACTGGCGCGCCAGTCCGTACTCGCTCCACGCCTGATCGACGTTGACGTAGTAGCCATGCACGTAGATCACCGTGCCGGCCGTCGCGCGGTCGTAGCCGGGCGGGACCCACACGTGCACCGCGCCCTCGGCCGTCTTGATCCGCCAGTGCGTGCCGCCCGCGACCGTGTTCTCGACCTTCTCGAGCTTGCTGTCGCCGTCGTCCTTGCTCCGGCGCACGGGCGTGTGCGGCGTCGGCGCGACCGTCATCCGCGCCTTCGTCGCGGCCTTCACCGCGCTCGGCAGGTCCGTGATCGGCGGCGGAGGATCGGCGGGCGGATCGATCGGCTCGGCCGTGATCGCGTTCTCGCCCGGCGTCCCCGGTTCGTCCGTGCTCGGCGGATCATCCGCGAAGGCAGTCGCCGACGCGAGGAGACACGCGAGCACCACGTACTTCATTTGGCAGGATCCTTTTTCGGCGCGGGCGCCGTGATCATCATGTGGACGTGCTTGTCGAGATCGGGATAGCCGTAGCGGAACGGCAGGCGGCGCTTCGGCTGCTTCGCCCACATCTCGACCATCTGGTCGCCGATTTCCTTGTTCGCTTCCTCGAGGAACGGCGCCGTGAACGTGCCGTACGTCGTCTGCACGAAGCCGGCCTTCTTCGCGTAGCGCGACGGGATGCCCGTCGAGTCCGACGCCATCCACACCATGTTGTCGAGCAGGTACTGGCGAATCCCCGAGAACCCGCCGTCCCAGATCAGATAGCTCGCCGCCTTCGTCATCGCGGCGACCTTGCCCTTCGCGAGCAAGTACTTCTCCAGCGGGCTGCCCTTGAACGCCTTGTCACCGAGGTTCCACGCAATGTGGCGATGCACGATCAACGGAGCCTTCGGATCGCCCGCCTTGCGGAACGTCAGCTCCATGTTGTTGAACGCTTCGCTGAAATCCGTGTCGACCCACTTCGACTTGATCTTCTTCGCCTTCTTCGGCGCGAGCGCGTCGATGTCGGCCTGCGTGTAGTAGTGAATCGAGCCGTCGTCCTCGAACTTGAAGAACTTCAGCGACACCGGCTCGTAGCCCATCGCCGTCATGCCCGTCAGGTGGAACGACAGCTGGCCGGGAATCCCGCCGCTCTCGAGCTTGAGCATGTTCTCGGTCGTCGAGTCGTGCAGCGTCAACAGGCCGTCGATCGCCGCGCGGAAGTTGCCGAGCGCCTCGCGCAGCTGCGCCTTCTTCAGGTGTGCGAGCCGCGTCGGATCGCCCGCGTGCTCGAGCGAGATCGTCGTGATGTCGCGCGCGTCGGGATACGTGACGAGCGCCGAGCCGAGGTCGCCACCGCCAAACGGATACACGACGGTCGTCGGCAGGTCCGCGGGCCGCAGCGTCGCGAAGAACGCGCTCGCCGGCTCGCTGTACGTCTTGTGCCACTCGTCGTAGAGCTTCTGCATCGCCGCGCAGTGCTTGTCGACGGTCGCCTGATCGATCTCGGCCGGCAGCGGATCGGTGCTGCCACACGAGACGACCCGATAGAACAGCTTCGCGTCGCTGATGAAGTCGCGCGCCTCGTCAGCATGCGCGGACCCGGAGGCCGCGGTGAGGACGAACGCAAACGCGAGGAGCATGGAGCGTGAATTACACATACGGCAAACAGATCGACGGCGCTATTTCTTCGCTAATTCACCTCGCCGCGCGGGACGCCCTTCTTGGGCCCCACGAGGCTGTGCAACACCGCACGCGCGACCTCTTCCCCCGACGCGTCGCGCAAGGACACCGGCACGTCATAGTGCGCGCGCTGGCTGCTTCCGACCACCGGGGATTCCCCGATCGCCGTGATGGTCCCGCGCGCCTTCTTCAAGTACTCGATCTCCATCCCGCTGACGATGAACCGCGCGTCATCGGGCATGGAATAAAACAGCGCGACGTTGCCCGCGAGCTCGGCCAGGTTCGCCAGCGCGATCGCGTGCACGCAGTCGAGGTGATTCCGCACCGCCTTGCGGTCCGCCATCGTCACCTCGGCATGCCCGACCCGCAACACCTGTACCTGCGCGTGAATCGACCCGGTATACGGTGCCATCCGCCCGACCAGCCGGCTGAACACCGCCCGGCCGCCCGGCACCTTCTGCAACAGGTCCCACGCCTGCCGGATCATGTTCTTGTCCCCGTCGAGGCGGGGCACCGGCAACAGCCGCTTCAGATCGGCGAGCACCATCGGGGCGGCACCATACAGGATCGTCGCCCAGCGGTGGTGTAGGATGTGCTCGTGAACCCGACCACCCGGCTCTGCGTCGTCGTCGCGCTCGTCGGCGCGTGCAGCAGTCCCGCCAAGCACCAGATGACCCTCCAGGAGATGATCGCCGCCGATCCTCTCCCGCTCGCCAAGGGCTCGAAGTGGACCTACGACGTCACGGTCCGTCGCTTCGACGCCGATGCCGACAAGGAAACCGCCAAGACCCTGACCTGGACGACCGAAGTGGTCGACGCCAAAGAAGGCAACGGCGTCACCGCCTTCCGCGTCAAGGGCTGGCCCTCGGACCTCGCCTCGACCGAGGACGGCTCCGCCCCGACCGCCACGGAGCGAACGATCCTCCGCTCGGGCAACAACTTCCTGTTCGGCACCTCCCCCGACCCCACTCTCGACGGCGCCGAAGGCTGGTTCTCGTGGCCGGTGATGGACGGCCAGAAGATCTGCCCCAAGGCCGAGATGGTCTACTGCTGGCAGGTCACCTCGGTCGAAGGCGGCTACGCCCTGACGTTCTACACCGGCCCCGACGAGCAGACGTTCGAGCTCGAGCCCGGCACGGGCATCTCGCGCTTCCACTACGCGCACCACGGCACGACGAACGAAGTCGAAGCCAAGCTGACGACGTACACGAAGAACCGCTGAGCGTCACAGTCCGCACGCGCGAGCGCGGACGCGGAAGTTGTCGAACAGCGCGCGTCCCGCCATCGCGGACACGCCATAAGGCCCCGCGGTCAGCCCCGGAGTGATCGCGCTGACGTCGACGGGTACCGCAACCGTATGCGTCATCAGGCCGCCGCCGGTCGTGCCAGCGAGGCGTCGCCGCCGCCGCCACCATGCGCATCGCCGGGCACGGTCTCGATGCCGAAGACGCGATCGCAGCCAGCGAGCGCGAGCAGCACGGCGAGGCCCCGCACCCGCTCGAGTATCGCACGCTTGATCAGCCCTTGGAGAAATCGCCGGTGTCGAAGGTGTCGAGCCACATCCGCTCGAACTTGTACGACGTGAACGTCGTGTCCTGATACGCGGCGACCAGCTTCGGCTTGAGATCGCCGTACCACAGCTGCTTCCACGCAGCCTGATACAGCTTGTCCGCGATTGCCGGCTTCGCCTTCGCGATGTCGGGAAATGCGCCTTCCGGAATGCCTGCCTGTTGCGCGACGATCGTGCGAATCTGCGCGGCGACCGCGGAGGTGTCGGCGTTCATGTCGCCGCCGCCCGGAAGCCCCCAGCTGTAGTGCACGCCGGTCATCGCTTCGCGCGTCGCGAGCTTGCAGCGGGCGCGCATGCCTTCGATGCGCTGCTGGACCTCGTCGAACTCGTGGCCGGCCTTTGCCCAGCCGACGAGCATCACGATTCCGGTGCCGAGCGGTGCGGCGATCGCGAACGCCGCGGTATCAGCAGCAGCGGCGACGGCCTCGGCGAGGTACTTCGCCATCTCGACCCAGTTCGGCTCGATGTCACACGCGAACGTCAGCTCCGGCGTCACCTGATAGCCCATATACGTGCCCGGCACGTCGGCGCTCAACTTCGCGCTCGGTGTGACGCACAAGAACTTCGGCGTCTTGCCAACCTCCCATTCGACGATCTTGCCTTCGATCGAGAACGGACCGGCGTGTAGGTTCTGAAAGCTGAAACCGGGATGCGAGACGCTGACGCCGAAGCCGAACGTCACGCCGTTCTTGTCGGCCTTGATGTCGCCCGACAGCTTCGGCTTGATGGTCCAGTTCTCCGGACCGACTTCTTTCTCGGCGGACAGCTTCACGCTGTCCTTGGTCGCGCTGACGTTCGTCGAGATGCCGCCCGGGCCGGCGGTCTCCGGCGCGCTCACGTTCTTGTTCTTGAGCTTCACGCTGCCCGACAGCGATGGCGTCAGCTTGATGGGACCGAGCGATACCTCCTTCTTGACCTCGCCCACGTCGACGCTCGCGTCTCCCGACATCACGTCGACCTCCGCGTCGCCCGTTTTGCGGTGCAGTCCGATCGGTGCGTCCGCGACGGACGCTTGCTTTCCCGCGACCATCGCATCCGCCGCGCGATCGGCTTCGACCTCGTGCGAGTCCGTCGGCTGCGACACCGCGAGGCTCTTCAGCTGCAGCCGCTTGATGCCGCCTTGCTGCTGCACGGTGTGCGCGACCTCGTGCGCGAGCAGGTGCTCGCCTTCGGGCGTCGACGGCATGTACTGACCGGTGCCGAAGTGGATGTTGCGCCCATGCGCGTAGGCTTTCGCGCCGACGGCGGCGGCCGCCGTTTGTGATTCGGCGCTGCGATGGATGCGCACGTCGGAGAGGTCGGCGCCGAGCGACGCTTCGAACTTGTGCTGCAGATCGGCGGGCAGCGGCTCGCCGCTCGACGACGCCGCGGCTTCGACCGCGGGCGCAGCGTGGTCGTAAGCGCCACTCGCCTCGACCAGCGTCTGCTTGCCGGGCGTCGGTCCGCCCGCCTCCGCACCCGTTCCCGTGGCCCGGCGATCGATCCGCTGATCGAAGTAGCGCATGCCGAAACGGTAGGTCTCGGCGCGCCGCCGCGGCAGCGCATGAACATGCGCCTAGCGCAGGATGCCGTGCTTGAGCGCCTTGGCGACCGCCTCGGACTTCGTGTGGACGTGCAGCTTGTCGTAGATCGAGCGGACGTGGTTGCGCACGGTGTTGATCGAGATGTCGAGCTTGTGCGCGGCGTTGAGGTACGAGTGACCGTCCGCGAGGAGCGCGAGCAACTCGATCTCCTTGGGCGTGAGGCCGTGGTCGGTGGGCGGCGGGCGGAGCTGGCGAAAGACGGTGAGGACGTTGCGCGCGACCTCGGGAGACATCGGGGCGCCTCCGGCGGCCGCCGAGCGGATCGCGTCGAGGATGCGCGGTGGTGGGGTCGACTTGAGGAGGTAGCCGCACGCGCCGTTGCAGATCGACTCGAAGACGCGGTCCTGGTCCTCGGTGACCGAGAGCATCAGGATGCAGGCGCGCGGGTGCTTTTTTGCGAGCGCGGCGGCGCCGGCGGAGCCGAGCGTGCCCGGCATGTGGATGTCGAGGAGGATGACGTCGGGCGCGGGCCCCGGCGCGGCGAGCGCGGCCGCGATCGAGCTGACCTGGCGCGTGCACCGGAGGTCGGGCTCGGAGGCGATCAGGGCGGCGAGACCGTTGCGGAGCACGGCGTCGTCGTCGACAAGCATCACCTCGATCACGTGGATGGCGTAACACGGCCCGGCGCGGCCGCGGAGAGCATGTTCATGTCATAGGCGGAGCGTGATCTCGGTGCCGGAATCGTGGCGGATGTCGAGCGTGCCGCCGGCGGCCGTCGCGCGGGCGCGCATGTTGGTGAGGCCGTTGCCGGTGCCGGGCAGCGCAGCGGGGTCGAAGCCGCGGCCGTCGTCGCGGACCGTCGCCGTGATCGCGGCGCCGTCGGCGTGGAGCGTGATCGCGACGTGGGTGGCGTGGGAGTGGCGGGCGGCGTTGTGAATCGCTTCCTTGAGGATCAGGTAGAGGTGGCGGCGGCGTTCGGGGTCGAGCGGGATCCGTGTCGGGTCGGCGGGCGCGTCGAGCGTCCAGGTGATGTTGCGGGACTCTAGGACGTCGGCGGCGAACGTGCGGAGGCGGACGATCAGCGAGCCGAGATCGTCGCGGCGCGGGTCGGTCGCCCACACGATGTCGGAAGCGACGGTGACCAGCTCGCGCGCGGAGCTGCCGATGACATCGATCTGCGGGTGGACGTCCTCGTGCGCGGCGGCGCGGCGCGATGCGAGCTCGGAGAGGATCGAGATGCGGGAGAGCGAGGAGCCGATCTCGTCGTGGAGGTCGGAGGCGATGCGCGAGCGAACGCGCTCGACGGCGAGCAGGTGCGCGAGGCGCCAGCGGTAGAGCGCGTAGGTCGCGGCGATCAGCAACAGTGCCGCGAGCGCGAGGAACCACGCGCGCAGATAGAGCGGCGGCAGGATCTCGAAGTCGACGTGGGCCGAGACGGCGACGATCACCGACGACAGCAGCGCGCGCACCTCGAAGCGGTAGTTGCCGGGGGCGAGGTTCGCGAGGTGGATCGTGTGCTCGTTCTGCGGCGCGCTCCACGGCTGGTGGCCGAGTCGGTACTCGTAGCGAAGCGGTGCGCCGATCGCGAACGACGGGGTCGTGAACGTGATGTCGAGCTGGTTGTTCGTCGGGCCGAGCGAGAGGGCGGGGGCGACCATCTCGCCGCCGAATGCGAGCGGGGTCGGTTGGCCGGAGACCGCGACGCGCGTGATGTAGGTCGGCGGCGCGACCATCGGCGGCTCGCGGAACGGAACGAGCCGAACGGCTCCCGCTTTGGTGCCGAACCACAGTGCGTTGTCGTGGGCGCGGAAGCCGACGACGATCGATTCGTTCGACAGGCCGTCGGCGCGGCCGAAGTGCGCGAGGTCGCCGGTCGCGGGATCGAGGCGATCGATGCCGCGCGTGGTGCCGATGTAGATGCGTCCGTCGGCGTCGTCGACGAGCGACTGCACCTGCTCCGACCACAGGCCTTGCGCGACACCCCAGCGGCGGCGCGGCTCGACGAGCACCACGCCCGCGCGTTCGGTGCCGGCCCACACGCGATCGTGCGCATCGACGAGGACGGCTGCGAACGAGTCGTCGCCGAGAATGCGCGACGGCGTGTCGTGATCGACGCGGAACAGACCCTGCGTGCTCGCGATCCACACGGCGCCGTGGTGATCCTCCGCGAACTGACCGATCGCGCCGACGGAGGGCAACGTGATGACGCGATTCGTGGCGCGGTCCCAGCGCGCAAGACCGGCGGGACTCAGCGTCGACAGCCAGATGTCGCCGCGCGAGTCCTCGAAGATGCGCAGCACGTCGCGACCGGGGAGGCCATCGCTCTGGCGGAGCATATCGACGGGACCGCCGGGCGCGAACCGCGCGATGCCTTCGCCGGTCGCCATCCACCACCGGCCGTCGCGATCGATCAGCGCGGGCTGCACCCACGCCCAGCCCTGATTGGCGACCGGCAGCGCGGGCCGCGTCGACGAGAACATATGACCGTCGAAGCGCGCGAGCGCGTGGCCTTCGCGCCGAAACGTGATCGCGTAGAGCGTGCCGTCGTGCGCCTCGGCGAAGCCATGGATGTTATCGGAGTCGAGGCCGTCGGGTTCGCGATAGGCGACGAGGCCGCCGGGCGCGAGACGTACGATGCCGTCGCTGTCAGAACCGAACCACACGTTGCCCGCGCCGTCTTCGAGGCACGGAGCGAGCGCGCCGTGCACGCCGAGACGTGGCTCGTGTAGCTCCTCGAAGCGCGTGCCGTCGTATCGCACGACGCCCATCGTTGCGCCGATCCACACCGTATCGCGCGAGTCGACGAGAATGCCGCGTCGGGCCCAGCCTGTCGGCTCGAAGCGCAGCCAGTCGGCATGGGCGGGCGCGGCGTCCCACAGCGGGCCGGCGGGCAGCGGCGCGTCGAGCGGAATCGCGAGGATGATCGAGCCCACCCAGCCGATCCACAGGCGATGGTGATGATCGATCGCGAGCGAGAACACGCGATCGTCGTTCGGGGCCTCGGCGATCGGATGGATCGGATGCTGCGTGATCGTGCCGTCGGCGCGGCGGTGCACGAGCCCGGCCCACGTGCCGAGCCACAGCGAATGATCGGCGGGGTCGTAGGCGAGCGACAACACGGCAGGTTCGTGCCCGGGCCGCACCGGAACGATCGTCGTGCCGCTGCGCGTGACCGTGACGAGGCCCGCATCGGTCGCCGCGTAGATCGTGTGATCGACCTCGAGCATGCGATTGACGCCGGCGCCGGGCAGCGGATGAAACCGGGGTGCCACGCCGCGCTCCATTGGATCGAGCCACGCGATCCCGCGATCCGTCGCGACCCAGATCGTGCCATCGGCCGCGGCGAGCACGTGCGCGGCGACGGACGATGGCAGCCCGTCGACGACGCCGAAGTTGACGAACTCGTGGCCGTCGAACCGACTGACGCCGTCGACCGTCGCGAACCACAGATAGCCTCGCGCGTCCGCGGCGCCGCCATCGACGCGATCGTTGGCGAGACCGTCGGCGGTCGTGTACGTGTGCGTCGCAAGACGCTCGGCGTGAGCGGTCGCGGCGGCGACAACCCACAAACACACGAGCGCCCGGCGCACGCGCGCGATCGTACACGCCCGCCGCCCCTGCGTAACCGCGCATGAACATGCGCTCCCGGGCCTGCCCTCCCCGATGAGCTAGTGGCCAGGCGCGTTGCATGGCCTCCGCCAGCCTCGTAGAGTCAAAGGGCATGAAACCGACGATGAACTACCTGATTCCGACGGTCATCGAGCAGACCCATCGCGGCGAGCGTGGCTGGGACATCTTCTCGCGCCTGCTCAAGGACCGCATCGTGTTCCTCGGGACGCCGATCGATGATCAGGTCGCGAACGTCGTGATCGCCCAGCTCCTGTTCCTCGACTCGGAGGAGCCGGAGAAGGACATCATGCTCTACATCAACTCGCCGGGCGGTCACGTCTCCGCGGGCCTCGCGATCTACGACACGATGCAGTACCTGCACTGCGACGTCGCGACGATCTGCATGGGCCAGGCGGCGTCGATGGGCAGCTTCCTGCTCGCCGCGGGCACCAAGGGCAAGCGCTACGCCCTGCCCCACTCGCGCGTGATGATTCACCAGCCGCTCGCGGGCTTCCAGGGTCAGGCGACCGACATCGAGATCCACACCAAGGAGATCTTGAAGACGCGCGACACCCTGAATGACCTCTACTCGCGGCACACGGGTCAGCCGGTCGAGAAGATCAAGACCGACACGGATCGAGACAACTTCATGTCGGCCGGCGCGGCGAAGGAATACGGCATCATCGACGAGGTGCTGATCACCGCGAAGAAGAAGCCCGACGAGCGCTCCGACAAGAAGTAGGCTAGTCTCTTCCGAGAGATGCCGATCGAGAAGCGCGATGGTGCGAGCCTGACGTGTTCCTTCTGCGGGAAAGCGCAGAAGGAAGTGAAGAAACTGATCGCCGGGCCCACCGTCTACATCTGCGATGAGTGCATCGGGCTGTGTAACGACATCATCGCCGAGGAGATCGAGAAGGAGGACCAGTCGTACGGAACTTCCTCGATCCCCAAGCCCGCCCAGATCAAGAAGGTGCTCGACGAGTACGTGATCGGGCAGGACCGCGCCAAGAAGATCCTCGCGGTCGCGGTGCACAACCACTACAAGCGCATCGACCACAAGCAGACCGGCCAGTCCGATGAGGATGTCGAGCTGCAGAAGTCGAACATCCTGCTGCTCGGGCCGACCGGCTCGGGCAAGACACTGCTCGCGCAGACGCTTGCGCGCATCCTCAACGTGCCGTTCGCGATCGCGGACGCCACGAACCTCACCGAGGCCGGCTACGTCGGCGAGGACGTCGAGAACATCATCGTCTCGCTGCTGCAGAACGCCGATCACGACATCGAGCGTGCCCAGCGCGGCATCGTCTACATCGACGAGATCGACAAGATCGCCCGCAAGAGCGACAACCCGTCGATCACGCGCGACGTCTCCGGCGAGGGCGTTCAGCAGGCGCTGCTCAAGATCATCGAAGGCACCACGGCGAGCGTTCCGCCGAAGGGCGGCCGCAAGCACCCGCAGCAGGAGTTCCTGCAGGTCGACACGACGAACATCCTGTTCATCTGCGGCGGCGCGTTCACGGGCATCGAAGACATCATCGAGAACCGCATCGGCCAGAAGCTCATCGGCTTCGGCGCCGGTATGAACAAGAAGATCACCCACTCGCAGTGGGAGCTGCTCCAGGAGATCGAGCCGGAGGATCTGCTCAAGTACGGCATGATCCCGGAGTTCATCGGCCGCCTGCCGGTGATCGCACCGCTTCACGAGCTCAGCGAAGAGGCGCTCGTCCAGATCCTCACGCAGCCGAAGAACGCGCTGGTCAAGCAGTACCAGAAGCTGTTCGAGATGGACGGCGTGAAGCTGAAGTTCGGCAAGGGTGCGCTGACGAAGGTCGCGAACATGGCGGCGTCTCAGAAGAGCGGCGCGCGCGGCCTGCGGGCGATCCTCGAGAGCGCGCTGCTCGACATTATGTACGATACGCCCGGTCAGACCGTGAGCGAGGTCCTGATCAACGAGGACGTGATCGAGAAGCACGCCGCGCCGCTGATCACGTACGCGAAAGAATCGAAAGCCGCGGAAGGCTGAGCCGGTTAGAGGCTGTCCCAGAAGTCGCAGAGGCTGGTCTTCAGGCCCATCTGCGCGGACGGCGAATCGGTGAATTGCATGTACGGGTCGGCGGCGGTCCACGCGGGCCAGTCGGCGCTCGGCGTGTGCGTCTTCGCGAACTCGGTCCAGTCCTTCTGCATCGTCGTCGACAGCGCGGCGCCCGACGCCATGCTGCCGAGCGGATAGTTGTCGTTGCCGAACACGAACGGGATCTCGGAGCTGTGGAACACGCCGAGGCCCTGCGCGAACGGGTTGTCGAGCGGGCGCTCGAACGAGTAGCGGTAGACCTGCGTGGCGGGCGCGACCGCGCGGGCGAGCCGGCGAGCCGGGCACACGAAGGCCGAGTCGCCGGTGATCGCGGCGAGCGCGTCATTCGCGCTGGCGTAGCTGGCGACGGGATAGTGCGACACGATCGCGTCGACCTGCTGCGACGTGTAGCGCACGGCGAGCGCGGCGCGCATCTCGGTCTCGTCGGCGACGGGCTTCGCATAGATCATGGCGTGGAACAGCGTGCCTTCGTCCTTGTTCGTGCCGACGATCAGCGGGCGCGGCTGCGCCGGCGACATGAATGCCTGCGAGAGCGGCTTCTCGATCACGAAGCCGTCGACGTTCGGCAGCCCGTTCGCCAGGATCGCGCTCTGGTAGAACGGCCCACCCGGCGTCTGCGTCACGGGCTGCGGCAGCTTCGTCGCGGCGAGCAGGTCATCGGCGCTCTTGCCGCGCATGCAGCCGAGGAGATCGCCGCCCGTGCAGCCGAGCTGCGTCGCGAGCGCTTGGCCTTGCGACAGCGCGGTCGCGTGCGTGTTCTCGAGGATCGAGGCGCCGCACAGCCCGCTCTCGACGATCGCGGCGTCGAACAGATCGTGCGTGCGCGACGAGAAGTACTGCACGCACGTCGAGAAGCCGCCGGCGCTCTCGCCGAACAGCGTGACGTGCGTGGGGTCGCCGCCGAACGCCGCGATGTTGCGCTGCACCCACTCGAGCGCGGCGCGCTGATCCTCGAGCCCGTAGTTGCCCGACGTCGGGTACGCGCTGTCCTCGCTGTCGAGCTGCGGCAACGCCATGAAGCCGAACGCGCCGAGTCGGTAGTTGATCGTCACGACGACGACGCCCTGCGCGGCGAGATGATCGCCCGCGTAGTACTTGTCGCCGCCGCTGCCGAAGATGAACGCGCCGCCGTGCAGCCACACCATCACGGGCAAGTCGTGCGCGCCGCTCGGCGACCACACGTTGAGATACAGACAGTCTTCGGTATCGCTCGGCCCCGAGTAGCTCAGCGACTGCGGACATTGATCGCCGACCTGCAGCGCCTCGTGCGTTCCGCTCCACGGCGTCACCGGCTGCGGCGCGCGCCACCGCAGATCGCCGACGGGCGGCGCCGCGTACGGAATGCCGAGGAAGTGCCGCACCGTCTCCGTCTTGCCGCCATGAAGCGTGCCGGAGTCGACGTGCACCGTGAGCTCGTCGCTGCTGCTACACGCGACTACCAGGAGGAGAGCCAGCCACCGCATCCGCGAGAGTCTACCGGCAGTTACGGGTGATTTGCGACATCACCGGAGACACCCCCTCTCCTTCCTCGAAGGAGGGATGGATGCACAAAACTAGCCTCGCACTTGTCCTGTTTGTCACAGCCTGCGGCAGCGATAGCAAGCCACCGACGGAGGACGCGCCGGAGTCGCCACCGGGCCCGGTGCTCTCGCGGCCATCGAAGTCGAGCACGATCGCGCTGAGCGATGACGGCTCGCACGTCGCGATGGTCAACCCGGAAGACGGCTCGCTATCGATCTTCCAGACGTCCGACAACACGCGCATCGCGAAGGTCGCGACGGGCGGCTCGCCGGCGGGCGTCGTGATCGGCCCCGACTCGAAGACGGCCTACGTCTCGAACCGCGCCGATGGCACGGTGGTGCGCGTCTCGGGGATCGATGGCGGCACGCCGGCCGTCGATGCGACCGCGCAGGTCGGCAGCGAGCCGATCGGCCTGGCGCTATCGCCGACCGGCAAGCAGCTGTTCGTCGCCGAGTACGCCGAGTCGCGCGTCAGCGTGATCGACACCGCGACGATGCAGATCACGAAGTCTCTGCCGATCGATCGCCCGCGCGCGCTGATGGTCACGAACAACGCGGACCAGAGCGACGCGGACGAGACGCTCGTCGTCGCGCAGTACTTCGGCACGCCCGCGCCGGGCGGCGAAGCGAAGGACGACGGCCGCACCGGCCACATCGCGCTGATCTCGCTCGCCGACTTTACGCAGAAGGACATCTCGCTCGCGCCGATCGACTCGGGCTTCCCGAAGGGCGGCGTCTCGACGAACCCCACCGTGCACGCGTCGCCGAACCAGCTCGGCGCGGTCGCGGTCGCCAACGGGCGCCTCTACGTGACGAGCGTCGCGGCTTCCCCGGAAGGCCCGCCGCGCTTCGACAACAACGTGTTCCCGGTCGTGTACGTGGCCGATCTGGCCTCGGCGGCCGAGGTGCGCGACGCCACCGGCACCGTCAACCTCGCGCGCAAGGTCTACGACGCGATCCCGTCGCCGTCGGCCGCCGCGCCGCGGTTCGTGCCGGGTGAGCTCTCCGACCTCGACTTCGTCCCCACCTCGAACGTCGCCTACGTCGTCGGGCGCGCGGGTGACGTGATGGTGCGCGTGACGTTCGGCGCGTCGTCGGTCGACATCGGCTCGACGCAGAACAAGGAGATCGACCTCGCGGGCAACACGACGATCGGTCAGTGTCAGGCGCCGACGGGCGTCGTCGTCGATGCCGCGCATCAGCGCGCGTACGTCAACTGCTGGGTGACGCGCAAGCTCGGCGTCGTCGACCTCGCCGCGCAGTCGCTGACCGCCGCGATCGAATCCTCCGCCCCGCCGACCGACGCCACTGGCCTCTCGCAGCAGCGCGGTCGCCGCTTCTACTTCACCGGCCGCGGCCGCTGGTCCGCGAACCCCGCGAACGGCGCGAAGGGCGGCGAAGGCTGGTCCTCGTGCGGCTCGTGCCACCCGGACGGCCTCACCGACAACATGACCTGGATCTTCGGCTCCGGCCCGCGCCAGACGACGTCGCAGGACGGCACGTTCTCGCACGGCCCGGGCATCCAGAAGCAGCGCATGCTGAACTGGACCGCGATCAACGACGAGCACCACGACTTCGAGAACAACACGCGCGGTGTCTCGGGCGGCCTGGGCGCGATCACGACCGCCGCCACGCCCTCCGACTGCGGCCAGCTCGACAAGGAGACGCAGGTCTCGCTGACCGGCATCGCCGGCGTCGGCCGCCCGCTCAAGGAGATCGCGGACGATCCGAACACCGCCACCTGCGGTCACAAGGACTGGGATGACGTCGAGGCCTACGTCAAGACGATCCAGCCCGTGCACGCGAAGAAGGCGCTCGACGCCGCCGCCGTCGCCCGCGGTCGCCAGCTGTTCGTCGACGGCAACTGCGCCAAGTGCCACGGCGGCGCCGGCTGGACGGTCTCGCGCCGCTTCTACACACCGACGTCCGCGACGATGACCTCGCTCGCGAACACGACGATGGCGAAGCCGAGCTTCTTCCCGTCGACGTGGATGTACGACAACGGCGGCGCCGCGCGCCAGCTCGTCTCGCCGCAGCCGGCGATCGCGAACGCCGACGCCACCGGACCGGCCGAGCC
The DNA here is from genome assembly GCA_019237945.1 of Deltaproteobacteria bacterium. Classification (GTDB taxonomy): domain Bacteria; phylum Myxococcota_A; class Polyangia; order Haliangiales; family Haliangiaceae; genus JABFXX01. Next base: position 35,311 of record JAFAOG010000299.1, read on the forward strand.
CAATGCAGTCGCCGTCGCGCAGTCGTTCTGCTCGCTGCGCAACGTCGGCACCTTCGGCGTCCCCGGCGATACGTCGGCGACCGATGCGCTCGAGCTGCGCCCGGCGAACGGCGCCCTGACCCGCGCCGAAGGCCGAGGCGGCTACAACGTCCCGTCGCTCTACGGCCTGGCGCTGGGCGCCCCATACCTGCACCACGGCCAGTCGCCCTCGCTCCAGGATCTCTTCAGCAACACCGCGTGGGGCTTTCACACCAACGCCGGCAACGCGAACTTCAGCGTGACGCTCGCGGGCGCGGGCAAGGTCGACGACCTCGTCGCCTTCCTGCTCTCGATCGACGCGTCGACTCCGGAGATCGACGTGCCGACGGATGCCCAGAGCGGCAGCTCGTTCGACGCCTGCCCGGCGAGCTTCTAGCCTCGCTCTCGCATCGTCGCGGCCACGGGTACACTGTGCCCGTGGCCGATGTCTTTTCGCGAGTCGACTGGGCGCTCCGCTCGCCCGAATTCGGCCCGCTGGAGGATTTTCCGACGAGCTGGGGTGAACGCTGGGTCGTCACACCAGTGCGCACGCCGGGCATCGACGATCCTGATCTCAACTGGGGTCTGTGGAACCAGTGGGCGAGTCTGCCTTCGCATCGCAGGATCCTCGAGCCGATCGCGTGCGACCGCGAGCTGCGCGTGTTCTATCCGGCCGTCGACTGGGCGTGGCAGCCGGAGTCGATCGAGAACGAGAGAGTCGCGCGTCAGGTCGCGACCTGGGGCATCGAGATCGCGCGCGCGTTCGACTTCATTCGCGTGTGCGTGGCCGAGTCGGAGCTTGCATGGTTCACGTGTCCGTTCGTGAAGGTCACCATCCACGGCGATGTTCGCCTTGGCTTCTACAATCCCGCGGGCGGCGTCGAGCTGATGCGGCGCGCTCCTCCGGAGGTGATCGAGACATTTCCGGCGGCTACAGAACGCGCATGCGTGTACGCGGTTGGGCAGTTGTTGCTGACGCTCATCTCCGTGAGCGCGAAGGCCTCGAAGACACCGCTCGGCCAAGTGATCATGCGCTGTCTCGATGCGGACCCGGGTCGTCGGTTCCAGAGGCTGATCGAGCTCCGCGACGCGCTCGTCGTCGTCGGCGGTAACCGCAATGCGAGCACGCTCTACGAGCACGATCGCGCGTTCCTGCTCGCTGACCAGGCGATCGGTTTCCACGAGCTCGGGAAGCAGGATTGCTCGGCAACGATGATGAGGCAGGCGGCCTACCTGGCGCCGCAAGCGATGGCGTGGCTCGCGGCGGTGCTCGACGTCGACGTGTCCCGTAAGCCGCCTGAACCGGCCCCCGCCGTCGTGAATGAGGTCAAGCCCGCGCCTCCGCCGCCGAGCCGCACGCGGAACTGGCGCGACGTCCGGGAGACCGCGCGCATGCACATGGAAGCCGGGCGCTATCGAGACGCGCTTGCACTGTTCCATACGTCCGTGCTGACCGAAGATCACGCGTTCGAGATCCTCAGCGGCACCGCGCGAGCGCATCTCTTGCTGCACGAGTACGCCAGCGCCGTGAAGTTCGCCGAGGAGGCGCTCGCGTGCGATCCCAAGAGCGAGAGCGCCCACTCGACGCTTGCCGAAGCGCGCTTCAAGCGTCGCGAGTTTGGTCAGGCCCTGGCCGCGGTGAGTGCGTGGACGCTCGCGCGCCCGCACGATGGCCATGCCCACTACGTCGCCGCGAAGGCGCTCCTCGGCCTCGGACGTCTCTCCGAAGCCCGCGATGCATGCGAACGCGCGATGGAGATAGCGCCGAAGCATCTGCCTGCAATGATGCTGCGCCGCCAGATCAATCGAATGATCAAGCGCGCGCGTGTGCAGGCCGGTAAGTCGCAACACGGGCCGACGGACCTACCAGAACAGCTCCGCGATCTACGGCCGCTGCTCGTCGCTGGGAAGACGGCCGAGGCCATCGCGATCCTGGAGCGACCGGAACACGCGAAGGATTCGGCCGCGATGCTGCTGCGCGCGGACCTGCTGGCCTTCGCCGAGCAGCTCGAAGCGGCGGATGCGGTCTACGCTGCCCTGACAGGGCTCACCGCCGGCGTCGGGCGCTCGATCATCCTCGTCAAGCTCGGGCGTCCCACCGACGCACTCGCGCTGTGCGACACGCTCGTCAAGGAGCATCCGAACGCCGCCGAGGCGCACGAGGCGCGTGCGCTCGCGTTGCAGGCGCTCAACCGGCTCACCGAAGCGGACGACGAGATGCGGCGCGCCGTTGCGGCCGATCGGCAGCGGTCTCAGATGCGCGTCCAGCTCGCGAAGCCGTAGGGCGATCAGGCCTCGGGCGGCGGTAGCTCGACCACGAAGCGCGCGCCTCCGCCCGGGCGTTCCTCGACGCGGATCTGGCCGCGGTGGCCGTCGACGATTCGCTTGCAGATCGCGAGGCCGAGGCCCATGCCCGTGCCTGCCGCGCGGTCGGTGTCGTGGTGGCCTCGGGCGAACGGCTCGAAGATGCGGGTGCGCTGGTCGGGCGAGATGCCGGGGCCGCGGTCCTCGACGGTGAAGCATGGGCCGGGGCCGACCGTGATCGTGACTTTTTCGCCGTCCGGCGAGTGGTCGATCGCGTTGCGGAGGAGGTTGTCGGCGACGATGCGGATCGCGTCAGCGTCGATCTCGGCCGGGGTCGGGTTGCCCGGGGCGACGTCGAGCGTGATCTTGCGGTCGTTCGCGATCGCCTGGAGGCGCTCGGCGACGGCGGCGACCAGCGGGCGAAGATCGGCTCGGGCGTGGGTGAGGCCGGCGGCGCCTGCGCGCGAGAGGAGCAGGAGCTTGTCGACGAGGAGCGTCATGCGCTGGACCTCGGCGAGGGTGTCGTCGGCGACGCGTTCCCAGTGGGCGGGTTCGCGCGGTTTGCGGCGGGCGACCTCGAGGTTGGTCGAGATCACCGTGAGCGGGGTGCGGAGCTCGTGCGAGGCGTCGGCGGCGAACTGGCGCTGAGCAGCGACGCCGCGTTCGACGCGGGCGAGCACGCCGTTGAGCGCGTCGGAGAGGCGGTCGAGCGGGTCGTTGGCGTCGGAGACCGGGAGGCGTTGATCGAGTTGCTCGCCCGTCATGCCGCGCGCGGAGGCGATGACGGTGTCCAGGCGCTGGGTCGTGCCGCGCGTGAGCTGGCGGCCGAGGAGGACGGCGAGGCCGAGGGAGAATGGGAGGGCGAACGCGAACGCGATGCCGCATTGCTCGGCGATCTCGAGTGGAGGGTCTTCGATGTCGCCGACGTGCTGGCAGCGCTCGCCGAGCTCGGTGACGTAGATGACGGCGACCGTGACGGCTCCGAACAGCGCCATGCCGATGATCGTGGCGAGCGCGAGCGAGCGGATGAGGCCGCGGCCAAGGGTGGCGGGCGGTGTCATGCCGAGACCGTGAGGCGGATGCCGGCGCCGCGGACGGTCTCGATCGTGATCGGGAAGCCGGTGAGCTTCTTGCGGAGGTGGGTCAGGTGGACGTCGATCACGTTGGTGCCGGGATCGAACTCGTAGCCGAAGGCCTCGCGGAGAATTTCGGCTCGCGTGACGACCTCGCCGCGGCGGCGGACGAGCGTGCCGAGGAGGGCGTACTCGCGCGGCGAGAGCGAGACGGACTTGCCCTCGGATTCGACGACGAGATCGTCTCGCATCACGAGCGGGACGTCGTTCGACGGGGCCCAGCGCGGGCCGCCCGCGCGGCGGGTGAGTGCGCCGATGCGTGCGACGAGCTCGGCGAACGCGAACGGCTTGACGAGGTAGTCGTCGGCGCCGGCATCGAGGGCGGCGACGCGAGCATCGACGGCATCGCGCGCGGTGAGCACGAGGACGGGAACGTTGATACGCGCGGCGCGCAGCTCCTTGAGCACGTCGAGGCCGTCGCGATCGGGAAGACCGAGGTCGAGGATCATCAGATCGAGATCGCGGCGCAGACCGCGCGCGATCGCTTTCGCGGCGGTATCGAGGACGTCGACGGTATAGCCGTCCTCCGCGAGACCATCGCGGATCGTGCCGGCCAGCTGATGATTGTCTTCGACGAGGACGATGTGCACGAGCGGAGGATACGTCA
>JAFAOG010000307.1 GCA_019237945.1 Deltaproteobacteria bacterium
AGACGAGCGAGCCGTCGCGCGCGATGCCGACGGCGGCGGCGGAGTACTGCTTGGGATCGGCCCACGGGAGGGCGGCGCCGTCGCAGGCGAGCAGGCGCGGGGCCTGGAGGATCGAGCGATAGCGACGGCGGAGCTGCGCGAGATCGAAGTCGGCGCAGTCGCGGCCGGTGATCAGAGCGGGCGGATCGGTGGGGGAGCGCGGGTCGAACGCGAGGAAGCCGGCGTACTTCGCGTTGTCGGCGGAGATCGGTGTGCCGTCCTCGACGAGGAGGCCGACCGGCTTGCCGTCGTCGTGGAACATGCCGGCGTTGATCGCGGCGGCGAGGTGAAAGGTGTCTCGCCAGGCGGGAGCGGGGTGCGCGCTGCCGTCGCGGGTCGCGGTGAGCAGGCGCGGGCGAAAGCGCGCGAGGTCGATGTGGATGACGTCGAGGCAGGTGGGGCCGCCGGTCGCGGCGTGGGCGGCGAGCTCGACGCGCGTGGCGGTGATGCCGGCGGGAAGCGTGTGCGGCTCGACGGGGCAGGGTGCGCTTGCCGCGTCGCGCGCGACCGCGACGGGCAGCGAAGCGGGCACGATCGGGTCGGCGTGGCTGCAGCCGGCGACGAGGAGGTAGATCCAGGGTCGACGCACAGCGGCTGCAACGCGCGACGCGTGCAGGTCATTCCGTGTATGAGATCGCGATGCGCAAGGAAGCGCTGCGGGCGGCGCTCGTCGCGCGACTCGAAGCCGATCTGGCGACCGCGCGGGCGGCGCACGACGCGGCGATCGAGGGCGCGACGCACGAGGAGGCGCGCCCCGAGAACGACAAGGACACGCGCGGGCTCGAGCAGAGCTATCTCGCGCGCGGGCTCGCGCAGCGGGTCGCCGAGCTCGAAGCGGCGGTCGCGGCGGTGCCGGCGATGACGCTCGCGAAGCCGGGGCGAGTTGCGATCGGTGCCGTCGTGACGGTCGAGGAGGAGGCGCGCGAGACGCGGTTCTTCATCGCCGCGCATGGCGGGGGCGTCGTGCTGCCCGGGGAGGTCACGGTGATCACGCCGACGTCGCCGATCGGGCGCGCGTTGCTCGGGCGCGTCGTCGATGACGAGTGCGAGCTGACCGCCGGCGGCAAGCGCAGGACGCTCGTCGTCGTGCGGATCGACTAGATCGGGATCGCGGTGCGCTCGCGGATCGGCAGCGTCTTGCGCACGGCCTCGATGCGCGCCGCGATGTCCCAGATCGAGTCGGTATCGCGGAGGTCGTCGAGAAAGCGATGGGTGCGCGCGACGACGTGCGCGTCGAAGAACCAGTATATCGACGCGAGCGCGGAGAGCCACGTGTGCGGCGCGGTCGCTCCGAACTCGCCGCGCAGCGATGCGAGGATCACCTTGTGGACGTGGCTGCGCTTCTGGGCGGCCTGACCGGCGAGCACGTGCTCGAGCGCCGCGACGTACGCCGCCGTTGCGGGCGTTCCCGGAGCCAGCGCGGTCGCGCCGAGGTAGCCGCCCTCGCGCGTCAGCTCGGCGATCCGCTCGAACACCTGCGCGTGCGCGATGCCGTCGCGCAGCTCGGCCGTCATGCCGACGCACGCGAGGACGCACGGCACGTCGAGCGTGGTCGCGGCAGCGAGCGAGGCCAGATCCTCCGACGGCGTGCCGAGTGACGTCTCGTCGCCGCGCAGCACGGCGTCGATGCCGCCGTCGACCAGGACGATCGCATCGATCGCGAAGCGGTCGACCAGCGCGCGATAGGCCGCGTGCAGCGGGCGCACGCCGGTCTTGTCGAAGCACCAGATCGAGGTGGCGAGGTGCGCGGCGAGATGTGCTTCGGGACAGTAGGCGCGCGTGGTCGCCGCGGCGCCATCGACCTCGTACAGGTTCGGGAGCTCGGGATCCTGGCGCGCGCCGTCGAGCCCATTGAGGTACGTGAACGACAGGCTCGCGAGCACGGTGTCGATGCCGGCGCGCTGCAGCTCGGCGCGCAGCGGCACGGCGCCGAGCACGTCGTAGCCGCCACCGCATCCCGCGAGCAGCACGCGCTTCGCACCGCCGAGCCGCGACACCACCACCTGGTCGAGCATGTCTTCATGGTGTACACGGCACACGAAGAGTGCAAGGTAGGTGTCGAACGCTGCGCGCGGACCTGTCGAAGGCTCGACGCTGAACGCGTGTAACTGCGCGACCGGCGGCGTTAATCGCAGTGGTCCGACCATTGCGTAGTGGACCGGTCCATGCGGATCCTCGTCGCCCTCGTCGCCTTGCTGTCGCTGATGCCCGGTTGCTGCCTCGTCGGAACCACGATCGCGGGAGACCGCGCGACGGCTCACAACGACGAGATCGCGCGAAAGCTCGAGCGCGGCGAGCGCCTCGACCCGAACGATCCGGACGATCAGCCGGTGTCGGTCGGCGGCGCCACCGCGAAGGGCTTCCTCGCGGGCGCCATCGTCGATGTGGCCGCGATCGTCGTGGCGGCCGCGGTCGTGTCCTCGACGTTCCACGTCGACTCGCCGAGCACCGGTCTCGACGGCAGCATCTACGGGAGCAGCGACTGATGATCGCGATCATCGGTGGCGTGCTCGTGCTGCTCGCGCTCACCGGGCTGAGAAGGCGGCGTGCGCCGTAGCGATCGCGTCGTCGAACGGGCGCAGATCCATCGTCCATGCGGCGCGGATCATCGCGACGCCATCCGCGCCTGCGGCCACCGCCTCGGCGGCGCGCGCCGGCGTGTCGATGCCGCCGACTGCGATCAGGCGGGCGCCGCGCGCGAACGACAGGATCCCCGGGCCGAGCGGCGGTCCCTTGCCCGGCGTCTCCCAGATCGGGCCGAGCTGCATCGAGTCGAGCCCGAAGCCGCCGCCCTGCTGGTGCACGCTCGCTCCGATCTTCAGCGTCGGTGCGATCGTGCGTGCGTCGGCTTTCGGGATGCCGCGCTCGGGCAGGTGGACTCCGTAGGCCCCCGCCGCGAGCGCGACGTCGACGCGATCGTTGACCCACACCGGCGCGTCGCACGACGCCATCACCGCGCGCACGTAGGCGAGCAGCGCGCCGCCGTCCATGTGCTTCTCGCGCACCTGCACCTCGAACGAGCCGGCGGGCAGCGAGCGCGCGATCGCGGCGAGGCGCGCGGGAATGTCCGGAAAGCGGACCGAATCGGTGATGAGGACGAGCACTACTCGATCAGGCCGGCCGTCGGCGAGCTCGCGTTCGCGTAGTCGCGCTTCGGCATGCGGCCGGCGAGGTAGGCCTTGCGGCCCGCGTCGCACGCGAGGCGCATCGCTTCGGCCATCAGCACCGGCTTCTTCGCGCCGGCGATGCCGGTGTTCATCAGCACCGCGGTGCAGCCGAGCTCCATCGCGAGGGCAGCATCGCTCGCCGTGCCGACGCCCGCGTCGACGATCACCGGCACGCCGACGTTCTCCAGGATCAGGCGGATGTTGTGCGGGTTGCGAATGCCGAGGCCCGAGCCGATCGGCGCCGCGAGCGGCATGACGGCGAGACAGCCCGCTTCTTCGAGGCGCTTGCACGTGATCAGGTCGTCGGAGCAGTAGGGCAGGACCTTGAAGCCTTCCTTGACGAGCCGGCGCGCCGCCTCGACCGTCGCCGTGTTGTCGGGGAACAGCGTCTTCGGGTCGCCGATCACCTCGAGCTTGACCAGCTCGTCCATGCCGAGCTCGCGCGCGAGGTGCAGCGTCCGGATCGCTTCGTCGGCCGTGTAGCAGCCCGCCGTGTTCGGCAGGAGCACGTACTTCTTGCGATCGATCGCGTCGAGGACCGTCGGTTCCTTGGACTTCAAATCAACGCGGCGAAGCGCGACCGTCACGATCTCGGCGCCGCTGGCCGTCAGGGCCGCGCGCGTCTCGTCGAGCGACGCATATTTGCCAGTTCCTACAATGATGCGGCTCGTGAACGAGCGATCGCCAAGCTTCCAGGT
>JAFAOG010000311.1 GCA_019237945.1 Deltaproteobacteria bacterium
GTACGGCTGGAGATTGAACGTCAGCTCGTTGAACGCACCGGCCGGTGGCGCCACGGTCAGCGCGCCGAGCTTCTTCGTGCCGGTGTAGAGCTCGAGCGTCACCGGCAGCGTGATCGGTTCCTGCCAGGGCGGCTCGCGCGCGCCGCCGGTGCGCAGCACGATGCGCGTCGGCTTCTTCGGATCGAGCGCGATCGTGAACCGCTCCGTGCCGCCGCGGATCGTGCGGCCGCCGTCGATGACGAGCCCGTTCTGCGTCTCGCGCTCGACGAACGACCACCGCGCTGTCGGATCGCGGAAGTTGCGGCGGCCGAGCGCGCCCTTGTAGTGGTGCGCCTTCTCGCTCGCGATGTCGGCGACGTCGACGCGATCGACGATTGCCCAGCCCGTGTGATCGTTGAGCGGACGGTCGCCGGTGCCGGCGTGATCCCACGTTGCCGTGAGGATCTGCATGTCGGTCGAGCCGGCGAGCCGCTCCTTCGCGATCGGCGGCAGCAGCGTCGTGTGCAGCAGCACCTCGCCGAAGAAGTCCGCCTGGCCCATCCACTCGGGGTAGTAGGCGAAGTGCGTCGGGCGCTGCTCGGGCGGCAGGCTCTCGAGGAACTCGAAGCGCGAGCCGGGACCGTTGTTCGCGACGTCGGCCTGATGGTTCGTGACGAGGCCGAGCATGTCGTAGACGCGCGTATCGCCGTAGTACGCGATCGCGCCCGCGTCGTGGAACATCACCGAGGCTTCTGGCAGTCGCTCGTGGAGATAGCGGCCGATGCGCGCGACCTGCGTGTTGGTGTCCATCGCACCCTGCGCGAACAGCAGCATGTCGGCGCGCATCGGGGCCCACGCCGAATGCGCGAGCAGCACCCACGCGATGCCGAGCGCGCCGGCGTGCGCTGGCCACGGCACGCGTTTCACAGGGGCGACCGCGAAGCCGACGAGGATCGCGAGCAGCGGGAATGCCGGCGCGATGTAGCGGAACTTCTGGAAGTCCCACTGCCCGCTGCTGGCGATCACCGCGATCATCATCGCGAACGGCGCACCGATCACGAGCAGCCCGAGGACCAGCTGCTTCTCGCGCCGCGCCCACAGCCACGCGCGCACCACGCCGACCGCGACGAGCAACGCCATCACGCGCGGCCACACCAGCGGCGACTTCGCATCCCAGAACAGCGCGCGGAACATGCGCCCCGTCTGCTGCGTCACCGCCGTTGACCAGTACGTCCAGTCGAAGCCCGGCAGGTAGAAGTGGCTCTTCGCGACGCCGGTGTTCGGCATCAGGTTGCCGGCGAAGATCTTGTTCGCGGCGAGCCACAACGCCGGCGGCACGAGCGCGACGAGCCAGCGCGCATTGCGCTGCGCGACGGTGAAGTATCCGCACAACGCGAAGACGATCAGCATCGCCTCGGGCCGCGAGAGCGAAGCGGCCGCCATCACCGCGACGAGCCGCCACGAGAACCCGCGCGGCAGCAGCAGCAACATCGCGACGAGCAGCGCCGCCGCGAACGCGACCTCCATCCCCGACAGCGAGCACCACGCGAACGGCGCGATGCACAGCACGACGCCCGCCGCGAACAACCCCGCCGCCTCGCCCGCCGCGCCGCGCACGAACCGCCACACGCCGAGCGCGACGCTCGCGTACAACGCCGAGCACATGCCGTACGACACCCACACGAGCGCGTGCCCGCGCGCCCCGAGCGTCCAGAACGGCGCGAGCAGCATCGGCCACAGCACGCTCGTCGAGCCGGCGCTGTAGCCGCCGCCCGGGAAGTACGTGAACGGCTGCGCGCGCCCGAACTGCTTCGCGTAGGTCAGGTAGATGTAGCTGTCGTCGAGCGGCAGCCCGAACGGACGTGTCACCGCGAGCACGGTCGCCGCGAACGCCCACACGACGAACGCCGCAACGAGAACGATCGCAGCGGGTGCTGCCCATCTCCTCGCGGTCTCCTTCCAGGTCAAGACGCGCGCAGCATGCCATCCGTCAGGGCCACTGCGCCACCGGCGTGCGCACGGCGGCGAGGGCGATGTGCTGGAACCGGAACTGCCGCTCGCGCTTGTAGTCGCCGAGCAGCTCGAGCGCGAGCTCGTTGAAGTCGAGCGACCGCACCCAGCGGAAGCCGCACTCGGCGAGCAGCGGCAGGATGTCGTCGGAGCCGTAGCGGATCGGCTCTCCGAGCTCGCCGACGTACGCGCGCGTCTGCTCGTCCTTCTCGCTGAGCTTCTGGCCCTCGGCGAACCGCTTGCCGACGAAGTCGAACGCGACGAGGCTGCGCGGATCGAGCCCGCCTGCGAGCCGCGACGCGGTGGCGCGCACGGCGCCTTCGGTCAGGTACGGCACGACGCCTTCCCAGATCACGAGCGCCGGCTCGTGCGTGTCGAACCCGGCGCCCGCGAGCTGCGCGATCGGATCCTCGCGCTCGAAGTTGCACGTCACGTAGCGCGCGTTCTCGATCGGATAGCCGGGCAGCGTGCTGAGGCGCTCGCGCTTGCTCGCTTGCGTCGCCGGATGATCGACCTCGTAGAACGTGACGCCTGCGCGAGGCAGCCGCGCCGCGCGCGTGTCGTAGCCCGCGCCGAGGATCACGACCTGCCGCACGTTGCACCGATCGACGGCGAGCCCGACCAGCCGGTCGAGATACGCGACGCGCAGCCCGAGCCATAACTCCATCGGCGGGAACCGCGCATCGAGCCGCTTCGCGATCGCCTCGCCCTCCTCGCCCGCGAGCTTCTCCGCCCACGGATCGACGAACAGCGGCTTTTCCCAGCGACTCGCGCGCGCCCGGTACGCACACACCATCAGGGCCGTCTTCGACGCAGAGCTCGTCACGTCCATCGCGGCCGCTATAACACGGTCACTTCTTTTCGAGATGTTCGACGAGCCCGTTGTACGCAGCTGTTACACGCATGCTCAATTCGGTCGCCGCCTTTTGCTTCTGCGGGTTTCCGGCGTGCATGTCGGGGTGATACTTGCGCATCAGCTGCCGGTACGAAGTCTTGATCTGACTCATCTCGGCGCCAACGCTGAGGTCGAGCACGCGATACCACTCCGCGACCTGCGCCTCGGTCGACCCCGGCCGCGGCGGGCGCGCCGAGCCGCCACCACCGGAGCTCGTGCTGCCGCTCGTGCTGCTCGTGCTGCCGGTCGTGTAGTTGCCCTTCGCCGCCTGCTCCTTCATCCGCCGGAACGCATCGTCCGCCGCCGCCTTCTGCCGCGCCTCGCGCTCGTCGCGATCGCGATGCACGCGCGCCGCGCGGTCCTTCGACGCCTTGTCGCGCGCCGCTCGCGCCGCCACGGTCGGCAGCGCCAGCTTCGCGATCGGATTCTCGGCCGCGGTCCGCGTCGCCTTTGCGCGCGCCGCCTTGCGCGCCGTCAGCTCGAGCTGCAGCGCCGCGCTCTCGACATGGCTCAGCGGCTCGTCATCGACGATGACCAGCGACGTCAGCTTCGACAGGCCGGACTGCGCACTCTCGAGGATGCGCCGCGTGATGCTCACGCAAGAAGTTGTAGCACTACGGGGTCACGTACGTCGTGATGACCCGGTCCCACTTCTTGATGTGCTTCCACTTCCCCTGGCCCGGCGAGTCGTGGCAGTCGCCGTAGTAGCCGCCGGCCGAGTTGAAGTCCTTGCACGCGTACGGGCTCGGATACTGCGGCGTGTAGTCCGCGCAGAAGCCCGCCCAGTTGAAACCGCACTGCGTGATCACGGCCTTCGTGTCGTCGTGGCACAGGCCGTCGTTGCCGCACGTCAGCGGCTTGCACGCCGCGCCCACGCACGCCGGGCTCGCGTCGCACGTCTGGTCGGGCTTGCACGCCATCGGCTCGGTGCAGTCGCGAACGACCAGGCCACCGAACTCGCCGCTCGCCTGGCCCTCGCCTTCGCACGCGAACCACGCGATCGCAGCCGCGCTCGAGTCGTGTTTGTGATCGTCGTCGTCGCCCTGGTCATCGCTGTCGTCGTCGGTGAACAGGTTGCCGTAGAACGCACCCTCCTCGACCGTGTACAGCGAAGCCTCATCCGCCGAGATCGAGAGCGCGGACGACTTGCCGCGCAGCGAGATCGCTTCCGCCGTGTCGTGCGCGTTGCAGCGCGCGAACACGCACGAGCTCACCCACTCCTCGCCCTTGCGATCGAGGCGATGGTTGAGCCACTCCGGCGCGAGGCCGACGCCACCGGGGAACGAGCAGTGCCCGTTCACGCACGTGAACGGATCATCGGCGGTCGTGTTCGCCGCGCCCGGGATGTCCGCTTCGAGCGTCAGATCCGCGGGCACCGCGCAGCTGATCAAGTAGCTGTACACGGTGCGGCCGTCGGGCGTCGAAAGCAGATCGGCCGCGGACAGCATGTTGGTCGCGAGACGGTTCGTCGCGAGACGATTCGTCGCTAGTCGGTTCGTCGCGAGACGGTTCGTCGCGAGCCGGTTCGTCGCGAGCCGATTCGTCGCGAGCCGGTTCTTCGTCGTCACGCTCTGAGAGCCAGACGACGTCGACGGCTGATCCGCGCACGCGATCAACAGCAGCGGAGCAACGACCAGTACTGCCCTCATCGTTGTCAGGATCAATGAAGGTCCGCGACGGCGCAAGGAAAGTCTCGACGTGCGCCGGTCACCTACTTGCGCGTCTCACAGCTCCGATGCGACCCAGATCCCGTTCGCGAGCGGATACGGTGCCCACGCCTCGACGTCGAGGGCAGGTCCGTCGACGACACTGCCGGTGATCGTCGCCGTTGTCGCACCTACGGCGATCTTCGCCCCACCGATCTCGCCGAGCTTTGCCGCCAGGGCGGGCACCGTCACCGAGCGACGCGGGCCGACGGCGATCAGCGAGTCCGGGGCGGTCAGCGCCATCATCAGACCGGCGCCGCTCGCGATCGCGGCCGCCTGCGCGAGCTCGGCCGGACCGCCTTCGACATAGACCGCGACGACGTCCTGCTCGCCGCCATCGGCCGCCGGCTGGATCACCGCGCGCAGCGCCTCGAGCAGCTCCATCGCGCTCGCCGGCCGCTGCTTGGGATCCGGCGTCAGCGCGCGGCCGATCGGCTCGT
>JAFAOG010000211.1 GCA_019237945.1 Deltaproteobacteria bacterium
TCACGGACGAGGACATGTTCGTGAGCCTGCGCGACCGCGACCTCGGCGTGCTCGTGGCGAAGGAGCCGCGCCGCACCGAGGCGCGCCTGCGGCTGCCGGATCCGCCGGCCGTGCATCGCTTCCTCAACTGGCTCGTCGAGTCGCGCGCGCAGCGCCACGCGTCCGATCCGGAGATCGCGCTGGCGCAGCTGCAGGCCCAGCGCGGCGAGCCGAAGCTGATCATCACGTCGAATCGCCTCCCGAACATCGGGAGCGGTCGCGGCAAGGAGGTCGGCGGGCTCGTCAGCGCGCTGCTCCCGGTGCTCGGCGAGACCAGCGGCATCTGGCTCGGCTGGAGCGGCGCCGAGCGCGACCCCGGCCTCAAGCTGCGCATCGATGACTCGGCGGCGTTCGTGCGCGCGCAGTTCGATTACCCGACGGGCTGGCGTGACCGGTTCTACGCCGGCTTCGCGAACCGCTCGCTGTGGCCGCTGCTGCACGGCTTTCCGTCGCGCGTCCGCTACGTCGACGCGGAGTGGGAGACCTACGTCCAGGCGAATCAGGCCTACGCGAAGCACCTGATGCAGCTCGGCCGCAACGGCGCCGAGATCTGGGTCCAGGACTTCCACCTGATGCTCGTCGCGCGCGAGCTGCGGCGCGCCGGCTATCGTGGCCGGCTCGGCTTCTACCTCCACGTGCCGTTCCCGGCGGTCGACATCTTCGAGACGATGCCGTGGGCGGCCGAGATGATGTCGGCGCTGCTCGAGTACGACCGGATCGGGCTGCAAACGCAGCGCCACGCCGACAACTTCATCGCGACGGCGCGCGCACTGCTCGGGAGCGAGGCCGAGATGCGAGCGAAGGAGCGCGTCCGCGCGATTCCCGTCGGCATCGATCCGGACCGCTTCGCCGAGTGCGCGGTGACGCCCGAGCACGACGACCCGAACGCGAGCGGCATGCGCACGATGATGCTCACCAACCGCAAGCTGATCCTCGGCGTCGATCGGCTCGACTACAGCAAGGGTATCCCCGAGCGACTCGAGGCGTTCGCGCGCCTGCTCGAGCGGTTCCCCGAGTGGCGCAACCAGGTCTCGTTCGTCCAGGTCAGCGTGCCGACGCGCAGCGAGGTCCCCGAGTACGCGGAGCTGCGCAGCCGCGTCGAGGCGCTCGTCGGCCGCATCAACGGCGCGTTCGGCGAGGCGGACTGGGTGCCCGTCCGCTACCTCTACCGCTCGTACGATCAGGCGACGCTCGCGCGCCTCTACCGCAAAGCCGCCGTCGGGCTCGTCACGCCGCTGCGCGACGGCATGAACCTCGTCGCGAAGGAGTACGTCGCGGCGCAGGATCCCGAGGATCCGGGCGTGCTCGTGCTGTCGCGCTTCGCGGGCGCGGCCGAGCACATGAACCTCGCCGTGCTGACGAACCCGTATCACGCCGACGGCCTCGCCGCCGATCTCGACGCCGCGCTACGCATGCCGCGCGAGGAACGGGTGACTCGCCACGGAGCGCTGCGCGCGATCGTGTGGCGAGATACCGCAGCGGCGTGGGCGGCGAGCTTCCTCGACGCGCTGCGCGCCTGAGTCACACGCGCTTCACATTGCTTTATACGCCGTACACACCGCTCCCAACATTGCGGTGCTACCCCGGAGACAGATGGCAACCCGTACGTCGACGCTGCTCCTCCGCCTCGGCATCGCGCTCGCGGTGATCGCCGGCATCGGCTGGTGGCTGCACTCGCGCGGGCATGCGGCGGCGCGACCTGCCTCGGGCGCGACCGCGGGCTCCGCCGATGCACGCGCGGTCCCCGTGCAGCTCGCGAAAGTCGAGCAGAAGGATCTCCCGATCTGGATCGAGGGGCTCGGCACGGTCGCCGCGTTCCAGCAGGTCACCGTGCGCGCACAGGTCGATGGCCGCCTCGACAAGGTGCTGTTCCAGGAAGGCCAGGCCGTCAAGGCGGGCGACGTGCTCGCACAGATCGATCCGCGGCCGTACGAAGTGCAACTGCACCAGGCGGAGGGCGCGCTCGCGCGCGACAAGGCGCAGCTCGATGCCGCGCAGAAGAACTACCAGCGCTACAAAGGGCTGCAGGCCCAGCAGCTCGTCGCGGCGCAGCAGGTCGAATCGATCGGTGCGCAGGCCGGCGACTTCGAGGGCGCGATCAAGATCGACCAGGCCGCGATCGAATCGGCGCGGCTGAACCTCGACTACGCGCGAATCAAGTCGCCGATCGACGGCATCACGGGCGTGCGCCTCGTAGACGCCGGTAACCTCGTGCACGCGAGCGATACGACCGGCATCGTCGTGATCACGGCGATCGATCCGGCCGCGGTGTTCTTCACCGTGCCGCAGGACCAGCTCTCGAAGATCGCGGCCGCACACGCCAAGGGCGACGTGCCGGTCGAGGTCTACAACCGCGACGGCAGCCAGCCGCTCGGCAAGGGCACGCTCGCCGTGATCGACAACCAGATCAACCAGACGACGGCGACGCTGCGGATGAAGGCGCTCGTGCCGAATCACGATCGTGCCCTGTGGCCGAACGCGTTCGTCAAGGCGCGGATCCTCGTCGAGACGCGGCAAGGCGCGCTCGTCGTTCCCGCGACGGCCGTGCAGCACGGCCCGAACGGCGACTTTGTCTACACCGTCGGCCCCGACACGACCGCGCAGATGAAGCCGGTGACGGTCGATCTCACCGACGGCGATGACGCCGTGCTCGGCAAGGGCGTCAAGGCGGGCGAACAGGTCGTCACCGAGGGCGCGAACCAGTTGCGGCCCGGCGCGAAGGTGCAAGCAGGCGCGAGGAAGTAATGGCATCGATCAGCGAGCCGTTCATCCGCCGCCCGGTCGCGACGACACTGATGATGTTCGGCCTGCTGCTCGCCGGCATCACCGGCTACTTGCAGCTGCCGGTCTCGGCGCTGCCCCAGGTCGACTATCCGACGATCGTCGTGTCGACGATCCTGCCGGGCGCGTCGCCGGAGACGATGGCCTCGGCGGTGACGACGCCGCTCGAACGTCAGTTCGGTCAGATGCCGTCGCTCGCGCAGATGACGAGCATCTCGAGCTTCGGCAGCTCGCAGATCACGCTTCAGTTCACGCTCGATCGCGATATCGACGCCGCCGAGCAGGACGTCCAGGCCGCGATCAACGCGTCGTCGAACCTGTTGCCGCGCACGCTGCCGGCGCCGCCGACGTACTCGAAGAGCAATCCCGCCGATCAGCCGATCCTGACGCTCGCCGTCACGTCGCAGACGCTGAAGCTGCCGCAGGTCGACGACTTCGCCGACAGCGTGCTCGCGCAGAAGATCAGCCAGGTGTCGGGCGTCGGGCTCGTGACGATCGGCGGCGGGCGCAAGCCGGCGGTGCGCGTCAAGGTCGACCCCGAGAGGCTCGCTGGCGCCGGGTTGTCGCTCGAGGAGGTGCGCAGCGCGCTGGCGGCCGCAAACGTCAACCAGCCGAAGGGCAACCTCGACGGGCCGCGCCAGGACTGGGCGCTCGCCACGAACGATCAGCTGACGAGCGCCGAGGAGGTCGCGCCCCTGATCATCGCGTACAAGAGCGGCGCGGCGGTGAGACTCAGCGAGGTCGCCGACGTCGAGAACGGCGTCGAGAACGAGCAGCTCGCCGCATGGGCAGGCAAGGACGAGGCCGTGATCCTGAGCGTGCAGCGCCAGCCGGGCGCGAACATCATCGAGGTCACCGATGCCGTGAAGAAGCTGCTGCCGCAGCTGACGGCGTCGATGCCGCGCGGGATCAACGTCAAGATCCTGGCGGATCGCACCGAGACCGTGCGTGCGTCGGTTGCCGACGTGAAGTTCACGCTCGTCCTGACGATCCTGTTGGTCGTCGCCGTGATCTATCTGTTCCTCGGCAGCGCGCGCGCGACCGTGATTCCCGGCGTCGCGGTGCCGTTGTCGCTGATCGGCACGTTTGGCGCGATGAAGCTCGTATCGAGCCTCGGCTGGATGCAGTTCTCGCTCGACAACCTGTCGCTGATGGCGCTGACGATCTCGACCGGCTTCGTCGTCGACGACGCGATCGTGATGGTCGAGAACATCTCGCGCTACATCGAGCAAGGGAAGAAGCCGTTCGAGGCCGCGCTCGAGGGCGCCGCGCAGATCGGCTTCACGATCGTGTCGCTGACCGTTTCGCTCGTCGCGGTGCTGATCCCGCTGCTGTTCATGAGCGGCCTCGTCGGCCGGCTGTTCCGCGAGTTTGCGGTGACGCTCGCGATCGCGATCGGCATCTCCGCCCTGCTCTCGCTGACGCTGACCGCGATGATGTGCGCGTGGATCCTCAGGCCGCACGAGCACACGCACCCGAACGTGGTCGCGCGGTGGTTCGAGCGCGGCTTCGCCGGACTCACGCGGTTCTACGACCGCACGCTCCAGGTCGTGCTGCGTCACCAGCGCACGACGCTGATCATCACGCTCGCGACCCTCGCGACGACCGTGCTGCTCGCGATCCACGTCCCGAAGGGCTTCTTTCCCGTCGAAGATACCGGCCTCATCACCGGCGTCACCGAGGCGTCGCCCGACGTCTCGTTCGGCACGATGTCCGCACTACAGGAGCGCGTCGCGGACGTGCTGCTCCAGGATCCCGATGTCGCGAGCGTGTCATCGACGATCGGCGCCGACGGCACGAACGCGACGACGAACAGCGGCCGCTTCCAGATCGCCCTCGTGCCGCACGATCACCGGCACAGTGACGTCACCGAGATCATCGCGCGACTGCAGCCGAAGCTCGCCGCGGTCACCGGCATCGCGGTCTACCTGACGCCGGTGCAGGACCTCACCGTCGACGCGCGGATCTCGCGCACGCAGTACCAGTACACCGTCG
>JAFAOG010000277.1 GCA_019237945.1 Deltaproteobacteria bacterium
TCGGCAGCACGGCCTCGCCCGCCGGATAGCCGTAGCTGACCCAGCCGGTGTTGGTGTCCTTGCTGCCCCAGCCCCACACCCACACCCCGAACGCGTTCGCGGAGTCCATCACGTGGACGCCGTTGTTGCAGTTGCCCTGGTTGTTCCAGTGGTCGACCAGCTTCACGTACGCGATCTGGTAATTGCCCGACGTGCCGACGTTCTGCCAAGTGGCGGCGGGGATCGTGCCGAGGCAGTCGAGCGTGACATCGGCGAACGCGCCCATCACCTTCTGGCGCGTGATCGTCAGCGTGGTGAACGGGTACGTCGGGTCCGTGAAGAACACGTAGTGCCCGAGGTACTGCGGCGGCGGGACGATGCGAACGAAGTCCGGATCGCCGAAGTCGCCCGGGAAGTTCGGGTCGTAGTCGGACCCCTGCGGATCGTCGGTGCCGGCGCCCGTCATGTACGTGAAGAGGGCGAACGGGTGGTTCGAGTCCTGGCTCTTCACGACGAACGGGCTCGAGGTGCGGATCTCGATCATCTGGCCCTGGTTGACGGTCGCGGCGCCGAGGTTCGCGGGCTCGTACGTCAGCTGCGTGCCGTCGACGGCGCCGTAGATGTGAAACACGCGCGGATCGGGGCCGGGCTTGCGCGTCGCGTGCGGCGCGGCGACGTACTCCGAGCCGAGCGCGGTGACCGGCGTCAGCATCTGCTCGCCGTGATCGCCGCAGCATCGATCGATGTCCATGATCTGGTGGCCGCCGAACACGCCGACCGGCGCGCTCGACGTGATCGGGCTGCCCGACAGCGGATCGGATTGCGTCAGCTGCACGTACTGGCCGCGGTTGAGCGTGATCGTCCACGGCTGGTTGGCGGTGCCGGCGGGCACGCCCGCGCCGGCCGCGATGTTCGAGTGCGGGCGGATCGTGACGACCGTGTTGTCGACGGCGGCGACGATGTCATGCGACGGACCGCCGACGTTGATCGGAATGCCGGTTGCCGGCGAGTCCCACGCGCTGACCGCGATGTAGTTCGACTGCCACGCGCTCGACGGGATCAGCAGCGACGCACCGGTCGCGGCCGCCGCGCCGCCGCCGTACGGCAGCTCCTGATACGCGACGACCGGCGTATCGGTCGTGATGTGAAACGCCTTGCCGACGCCGGTGCCGTGCACCTGCACGCCGACGCCGAGCGCCGCGGGAACCGGGCACGGCACGTTGCCGAAGTCCTGCACGGTCCCGCTGCCGTAGTCGAGGAACAGGATCGCGACCGCGCCCGGCGCGAGGCCCGCCGCCGGATCGAAGTTGCCGTACGTGACGTGCTGCCCGGTGCCTTGCGGCAGCTTCGCGTACTTCGTCAGATCGATCGTCTGCCCGTTCCAGTCGACGTTCATATGCACCGGCGACATCGACACGTTCGCGACGAACACCGCGTAGCACGCGTCGTACGGCGGTCCGCTCGCACCATCCATGTCGACAGCGAAGTACTCGCAGCCGACGGACGAGTGGTTCTCGTCAGCGGCCATGCACGATGTCGAGCACGCGAGCCCGCTGCATGGCGCGCCACCACCGCCGTTCGATCCGCCGCCGCTGTCGCCGCCACCGCCGTTGTTGCCGCCGCCGTTGCGCGACGACGGGCCACACGCGGCAAGCGCCGCGAGCACGATCCCTCCGATGAGCCGCATGGCCGACAACCTAGTCGAGCCGGCGGTGAAGTTGAAACAGATTTATGAACCGCGCCCAGATTCGCAGCCGCGGTTGTGCACCAGCGTGCACGACTTGTTCATTCTGCGAACAGGTGCGCCGACATCGTCGGGTGCAGCGTGCAGACGTAGTCGATCTGCCCCGGCTTGGTGACCGTGAAGCTCCACGTCGCGCTGGGCTGGATCGGGCCCGAATCGAATAGATCCTTCGCGGTCGTCGTGTGCGGCACGAGGTCCTTGTTCGTCCACGTGACGTGATCGCCGACGTGAACCGACAGCGTCTGCGGCATGAACTGCATGCCGCGGATCTCGACCTGTAACGTCTGGGCCTCGTGCTTGCTGCCGCACGCAGCGGCCGCGAGCAGCGTGATGATCGCGAGCGCGCGCATCACATCTTGTGGCCGGAGCCAGCGGCGCCGCCGCCTTCGAGCTGCGACTGAACCATCTGGGCGTGCTCGAGATGTGCCTCGATCGTCGGGCGCACGCTGACGAGCGTGTTCTTCAGCTCGGCGTTCTGCGCCGACGGGATCAGCACCTTGTCGATCGTGTCGAGCACGGCCTGGTGATACGCGACCTCGTTGTCGACGTACGCCTTGTCGAACTCGCCGCCGCTGAGCTTCTCGAGCTTGTCGCGGTTGTCCTTGCCGCCCGCGAGGAGGCCCTTGCTCGCGTCGGTCTCTTCCGGCGTCACGTTGAGCTTCTTGACGAGATCGCCAGCCGCCTTGTTGACCGCGGTGTGGTCGGTGACCATCAGCTGGGCGAGCTTCTTGACCTCGGCGTTCTTGGTCTTCTTGACCGCGAGGTTGCCCGCGTCGATATCGACCTGGTTCGCGGCAACGACAACGGCCGCGATCTGCGGATCGGTCATCGAGGGCGCGGCGGGTGCGGCGGCCGAGCCAGCCATCGCGGCCGAGCCCATGTCAGCGGAGCCGGCCATCGCGGCCGAGCCCGACATCGCGGGCGCCGAGCCGGTCGGTTCGGGCGCGACCATCGCCGAGCCGGAGCCCGTCATGGACGTGTCGTCCGCCTTCTTCTTCTTGCAGGCGGGGGTCAGAGCGAGAGCACTGATGAGAACGAGGGCAAAGGAGTGACGCATGTGCAGTAGAGAAGGCGCCCCCGTGATCCGTTACACGAGATAGGCACGCCTGATGCTCGCGACCCTTGCTCACAGGAGGTGCGCGATGAAGAAGGTGGCATTGATAGTTGCGTGCGCTGCACTCGCGGTCCCTGCGAGGGCGCGTGCAGACGATTCGCACGACATCTACAGCTATGCGTGGCACGAGCACTCGCTGAAGTCGGACGTCGGCATCAGCGCGCTGCTGGGCGGCGGCATCACCGGGTTCACGGACAAGGCGATGCGCGACACGATGGCGAACGACGTCGGCGGGCTGTGGGACCTGCGTGTAACGCTCGGCTCGCACATCCCGCTCGCGCTCGACATCGGATACGTCGGCACGGCGGCGACGATCAACGCGCTCGGTGGAGGCAAGTCGGGCACGCTCGTCGGCACGACGGCGGAGGCGGCGATCCGCTACAACGTCCTGCCGCACTTCGCGTGGAACCCGTATGCGTTCGTCGGCGTCGGCTGGCAGCGCTACGACCTGAGTGGCGGCACGTTCACCGTCGCGGATACGGGAATTCGCGACAGCGATAACTCCGTCGTGTTCCCGATGGGCGCAGGCATTGCGTACCGCGAGAAACACGGACTCGTCGTCGACGTGCACGGGACCTTCCGCGCAAGTGCCGACTACGGGCTCGTCGCGCAGACGGTAGGTGGCTCGAGCTACGTACCACTACATACGTGGGCCGCGAGCGGCGCGGTCGGCTACGAGTTTTAGCGTTGAGCGATCGTAAATCCGTCGCGTATCCTGCATGGGTTGCGCACGGCGATGTTTGCCCTCGTGCTCGCGGCATGTAGCTCGGAGGTCCCGGCGACATCGCATGTGTTCGATCCGTGTCAGCCGATCGACATCGCGGTGATCGATGCGACGGATGCGCAGCAGCAAAGCGTCGGCGATGCGCTCGCGCGGTGGCGCGCACGCGGTGTGGCCGCGTTTCAGATCGGTGACGGTGCAGGCGTTCAGGTCGTGTTCACGAGCGGCAATCCCGCCGTGTACGGCTATTACGACGAGGCGGCCGCGACCGTGTACGTCAATGCCGAGCTCGCGGATCCGGCGGCGCGCGCGGTCACGATCGCGCACGAGCTGGGGCACGCGCTCGGCCTCGCCCACGTGCCCGCGGACCAGCGCGCCTCGGTGATGAACCCAGGCAACCTCACGATCGATCCGACGGATGCCGATGTCGCGGCGATCCGCGCGCGCTGGGGCGCCTGTCCCGCGCCCTGATTGCGGTGCGAGCGCGGTCCGCGTGCAGTGGGTGCGCTACTTGAACCAGACGCGCAGGCCGACCGAGCCGTCGATGCCGAAGTGATTCCGGTCGTGGAAGCGGTTGTAGTAATCGCCGCTGACGAAATCGAGCGTCGGGACGAGCTGCAGGAAGATGTCGAGCGGCGTGTTGTTGAAGTCGAACGAGATGCCGACCGGCACGCGGATGCCGATCGAGGAACCGGCGTAGTCGCAAACATTTCCGATGCAGTAATGGAAGTCCCAGAAGCGAAGGCCGCCGCCGATGTACAGCGGCAGCTCGAACGACGGCGCCGAGGCGAGCGAGATCGGGTGCCATAGGTAATCGGCGTAGATGTGGAACCCGTCGCCGTAATAGTAGGTGTCGTAGATGTAGCCGACGCCGAAGTCGAGCGCGCCCGCCGGCGACAGGAAGTACTTGCCATTGAGGCCATCCGGCTCGCCGAGCTCGAGGCCGAGCCCGAACGTCTTGTTCGCGACGAAGCTCGAGTGCCCGCTGCCGCCTGCGCGCCGGCGCCCGCCGCCGCTGCGCCCGCCGTCATCGCGATCGGAGCGGCCACCGCCGCGATCACTGTCGTCGCGATCGTCGCGCCGGCCGCGGTCGCCGCCGCGGTCGCGATCATCGCGGTCGTTGCGATCGCCGCCGCGGTCCCGGCCGTCGCGATCGTCGCGATCGTTGCGGTCACCGCCGCGGTCACCACCGCGATCGCCGCCGCCGCCTCCGCTGGCCTGGCCGTGCCGCTTCTTGCAGTCGTCGAGCGACTCGTCGGCCGTGCAGGCGAGCAACCGCTTCTGGCAGTCGCCGATCTCTTCGTTCGGCTTGCACTGCAGCCGGTCGTGGCACTCGGCCTGCGTCTCGGTCTTCTTGCACTCGACGTTCTGCGCGCGCACCGGTGCGGCCATCGCGACGACGCCCGCGATCGCGATCAGGCGGATCATTTGCACTCGGTCACCGCCTTCTGCTCGGCCGCGCACACGCTCTTGCGCTGCGCGAGCACGGCGAGGTCCTCGTACGCCCACACGCGATCGGACTTGCCGCACAGCTGCGTCTGGTAGCAGTCGTAGAGCGCGCCGACCTGCGCGGCGCACGCGCCCTGCTTCGTAGCGGCCTGCTTGCAGCCGTCGGCGATCGCGGTGACGTGCTTCTCGTTGTCGCCGCATCCCTTCGCGAGCTGGTCGCACATCGCGCCCAGGTCGGTCGAGGACGTCGCGCGCGGTTTGCTTTTGCACGCGGCCAGAGCGACCGCGAGCACGAACATGGTTCGGAACGCCATGCCCCGATACTAACGCACGCTAGAGGCAGATCGCGGTGTGGACGTCGACCACCTTGCCATCGCGCGGGCACTCCATCTGGAGCGTGCGCAGCGCCTTCGTCAGGCACTCCGCGGCGGTCTTGTCGGCGGGGTCGGCGCCGCCGAACGGATGGACCTGGACCTCCATCGCGGTGCCGAGCGCCGACAGCTTCCAGTCGGCCCAGTAACCGCGGACGTCGTGTGGCTTGCGGCCCTTCGGACCGCATGCGGCGATCGCGTCGCTCGCTTCCATCGAGCGGTCGAGCTCCAGCGCGCCGTCGGCGTTGCTGCGCGTGCGCACCGTGCCGGTCGTCAGGTCCTTGACCGCGAGGCCGGCGGTCGGAGCGTCGGGCGGCGGGCCGACGTCCTTGAGCTTGGGCGCGGCGGCCGCGATCGACTTCGTCGACTTGTCGGGCAGCGGCGCGGCGTAACGGACCCAGCGCTCGGCGGTCGGGCGGCCGTGCCGCTCGAGGTCGACGATCAGCTGGCACTTGGTCTTGTCGTCGCACTGGATCGAGACGTGCGCCGTCGAAAGATTTGCATGCTTCTGGCCGAGCACGGCCGCCAGCGACGGCGCGCTCTGGCACGCGTTCGCCTTCTCGCTCCAGTGGCGGTCGCGAACGAGCTGGATCGCCTTGTCGACCTCGGCGCCGAGCAGGATCTTCGCCTTCTCCGCGATCGCGAGGCGCACGCCGATCGGATAGAGGACCTCGCGGGTGGTGCGGCCGGGGAAGTCGTCGGGGTAGATCGGCGCGATCGACATCTGGCCCGTGCCATCGACGATCGTCTTCGACTCGCCCTTGCAGACGTCGAAGACGTTATCGGCGTACGCGGTGGCAGACAGCGACACCAGGGCGATCAGCAGCGGGATCCGGCTCATGCCCCGGAGGATACGACGGGTGGCGCGCGAGCACACCCGGGCGCGTGCGCCCGCTCACAGCACGTCGATCGGCAGCTGCATCGCGGGGTGCTCGTGGTCGTCGATCCGCAGGAAGATCGCCTCGTGCGTGTCGGCGACGTGCAGCTGCACGACCTGGCCATGGATCGCGGGGCCAACCGCCGCGAGCTTGTGATCGAGGACCTTGTGGGACTTCGTCACGACCGACAGGTCGAGACTGCGCGGCGTCGGCGAGTCCTTGAGCGCGATCGCGAGGTTGTGATTACCGTCGGCGCGCATCGCGACGCGGCCGTTGACGTACATCGCACCGCTCGTGAAGTCGACGATCAGGAACACGACGCCGGGGACGATGCCCGGCAGCAGCCACAGCAGGTCCATCACCAGCGTACCGCCGTCGATCGTGCCGCCCGACTGCCCGCGGCGCTCGGGGTAGAGGATGTACCCGCAGCTGGTCGCCGCGAGAGAGATGGCGAGAGTGAGCGCGATCGCGCGGGTCCAGGTCTTCATGGCGCGGGGGCTGTGCAAGCCGGAGGCCGAACGAAAGGCCGAGCCGCCCGGTAGGTGTTAAGAACACGTCCCCCGATGGCCGTGCTCAGCGACCGCGTGCGTTTTCCGGGCGAGCTGCCGATCAGCGCGCACGTCGAGGAGCTCGCGCGGGCAATCGAGCAGCACCCGGTCGTCATCGTCGCGGGCGAGACGGGATCGGGCAAGACGACCCAGCTGCCCAAGCTGTGCTTCGCGATGGGACGGGCGCGCGTCGGGTGCACGCAGCCTCGCCGGATCGCGGCATCGAGTGTGGCCGCGCGCGTCGCGCAGGAGCTCGAGTCGCCGCTCGGCGAGATCGTCGGCTACCAGGTGCGGTTCGCGGAGCGCGTCAAGGCGACGAGCGCGATCAAGTTCATGACCGACGGCATCCTGCTCGCCGAGATCCAGAGCGATCCGATGCTGCGCGCGTACGACACGATCATCGTCGACGAGGCACACGAGCGCAGCCTCAACATCGACTTCCTGCTCGGCTTCTTGAA
Organism: Deltaproteobacteria bacterium; assembly: GCA_019237945.1. Taxonomy (GTDB): domain Bacteria; phylum Myxococcota_A; class Polyangia; order Haliangiales; family Haliangiaceae; genus JABFXX01. Next base: position 7,263 of record JAFAOG010000277.1, read on the forward strand.
ACGGCTCGTCGTGCGGCGCCGCGACCTGCGCGTGATCGTCAGCTCGGCGACGCTCGAGATCGAGCGGTTCGCGGCGTTCTTCGGCGGCGCGCCGGTCGTGCAGGTCTCCGGGCGCACGTATCCGGTCGACGTGCTGTACCGCGAGCCGACCGATGACGAGGCCGACCTCGCGGAGCTCGTCGCGAACGCGGTCAACGACGTCACGGAGCTCGATTCGCGCGGCGACGTGCTCGTGTTCCTGCCCGGCGAGCGCGAGATCCGCGAGGCGATGGTCGAGCTCGAGCAGCGCGCGCTGCCGCATACGACGTTGCTGCCGCTGTACTCGCGATTGTCGGCCGCCGAGCAGCAGCGCGTGTTCGAGCGCGGGCCGGGCCGGCGCGTCGTGCTGTCGACGAACGTCGCGGAGACGTCGCTGACGATTCCCGGCATCGTGTACGTCGTCGATCCGGGGCTCGCGCGCATCAACCGCTACGACGTCCGCACCGGCGTGTCGCAGCTGTTCGTCGAGGAGATCTCCCGCGCGAGCGCCGACCAGCGCAAGGGCCGGTGCGGGCGCGTGCAGAGCGGCGTGTGCTTCCGGCTGTACAGCGAGCAGGACTTCGCGGCGCGGCCCGCGTTCACCGATCCGGAGATCCGGCGCGTCGGGCTCGCGGGCGTGATCCTGCGGATGAAGTCGCTGCACCTCGGCGAGGTCAGCGAGTTCCCGTTCCTCGATCCGCCGCCGCAGCGCGCGATCACGGAGGGCTACCGCGTGCTCGAGGAGCTGGGCGCGATCGGCGACGACGGCGAGCTCACCGAGATCGGCCGCCAGCTCGGCCGGCTGCCGCTCGATCCGCGATTGGCGCGCATGATCCTCGGCGGCCGCGACGAGGACGCGCTGCGCGAGGTCGTGATCATCGCGAGCGTGCTCGGCTTGCAAGACCCGCGCGACCGTCCGCAGGCCGTGCAGCAGCAGGCGGACGAGGCGCATCGCAAGTTCCGCGACGAGGGCAGCGACTTCGTCGGCCTGTTGAAGCTGTGGGCGTTCTGGCAGGACGCGAAGAAGCGGCTGTCGCGGCGGCAGACGCAGAAGCTGTGCCGCGAGAATTTCATCAACTACAACCGGATGCGCGAGTGGGAGGAGATCCACGATCAGATCGTGCGGATCATGAAGGAGCTCGGGTTCGCGCCGAATGCGCGGCCGGCGAGCGGCGAGCAGATCCATCGCGCGCTGCTGCCCGGTCTGCTGTCGAAGATCGGGATGTGGAACCCGGAGACGCGCAACTACATCGGCGCGCGGCAGACGAAGTTCGTGATCCATCCGTCGAGCGCGCTCGCGAAGAAGCCGCCGCCGTGGGTGATGGCGGCCGAGCTCGTCGAGACGTCGCAGCTATTCGCGCGAACGTGCGCGAAGCTCGATCCGGCGTGGGTCGAGCGCATCGCGGGCGATCTGTGCCGCCGCAGCCACGGCGATCCGCACTGGGAGCAGAAGGCGGCGCAGGTGATGGCGCGCGAGCAGGTGACGCTGTTCGGCCTGCCGATCGTCAAGAATCGCTCCGTCGCGTACGCGAAGTACGACCCGGCGCTGTGCCGCGAGCTGTTCATCACGCACGCGCTCGTGCGGGGCGAATATCAGAGCAAGGGCGCGTTCGCGCAGCACAACCAGGCCGTGCAAGCCGGTGCCCAGCGCATGCGCGACAAGGCACGCCGCAGCGACATGTTCGCGAACGAGTACGAGGTCGCCGAGTTCTTCGATCGACGGCTGCCGCCCGAGGTCAACAGCGGCAAGACGTTCGAGCAGTGGCGGGTGCAGGCGGAAGGCCGCGATCCGGCGATCCTCCACCTGTCGCTCGCCGATCTGTTGCTCGACGAGGCGGCCGAGCTGTCGCCGGAGCGCTTCCCCGACGAGCTGCGCGTCGGCGGCGTGCGGCTGCCACTCGCGTATCGCTTCGATCCGAGCGCCGACGACGACGGCATCACGATCACCGTGCCGCTCGCGGCGCTGCCGCA
>JAFAOG010000564.1 GCA_019237945.1 Deltaproteobacteria bacterium
TGGGTCGACGCGGTGTGCGCGATGGCCCGGCGCCACGCCGCGGTCAAGCGACTTCCGGTAGTCTCCGGCGCATGACCCGACTGCCCGATGTCTACGGCGACCTCCTGATCGTCCGGCCGCCCGTCCCGGCCACGGTCAACAAGGCCGGCGCCAACTACAAGAGCGAGGTCACCCACCTCGAGTACTCGCCGCGCCGGGCCTACGACGAGTGGCTGTCGATCCTCGACGCGATCGTCGCGTGCGGCGGCGATGCGATCTACGAGCTCGAGGCGGTCGACGAGCCGTTCCTCGACCACCCGGCGCTCGAGGTCGACGGCGACGGCACGATCCGCCCGGCAGGCTCGCGCACGGTCCTCGGCACGATGAGCGAGGTGATGACGGGGCGCGTGTTCGCAGCGAACGGGCCGTGGGTGACGCGCGACGGCAGCGCGCTTCGCGCGGTGATGCCGAACATGCTCGCGCATCGCAAGGCCGAGGAGACGTACTACAAGTCGCTGCTCGGCCAGCTCGCGGCGGCGGCCGGCCTGTCGGTCGCGATCACCGACAACCCGCATCGCTGGGAAGGCATGGCGGATGTCGCGACCGTCGGCGATCGCGTCGTGCTGACCTATGCGGTGCCCGGCCACTACGACAAGGACACGACGCCGAAGAGCTCGCGCAGCACGCGCGAGGGTGTCGCGTTCGCGGCGACGTCGGCGGGCGTGCCCGAGGACGCGCGGATCTACGCCGAGCTCGTCTATCCGCACTTCCATGGCGACACCGTCCACTTCGGCGCGCGGCCGTCACGCGGGCCTGCCGTGCTCGTTCATTACACGGGTGGCCTCTACGGCGACGGCGCGCAGATCGTGGCCGGTGCGCTCGGCGGCGAGCGGATCGTCGGGATCGATCGCGACGACGCGGTCGAGCAGTACGCCGGCAACTCGCGGCAGGTCGCGGGCGGCGTGCTCGTACCGGACGGCGTATCGACGGCGTTCGTCGCCGCGATCGAGCGGCTCGGGCTGACGACCCACCGGGTCCCGCTGTTCGAGCTGTTCGGCAAGGCCGGCGGCGGACCAGCCTGCGCGACCCTCTACCTGCCGCGGACGCTGTCGGTGCCCGAGAGTCTGCCCTTGCGATATTCGGCGACCAAGGCCGCCGTTCAGGCCCGCAGGGAGCGCATTCCCCAGAGCTTGCGCGTGGATCGCGCATTCTTTGAAGGAAAGGCCCGCGGATAAGATCCCGTCAATCAGTTGGTCCAAGATGTGGAAATCAGGTTGTAGAGCACGATAAGAACTTAGTCGTTAAACCTCTGACCGGAGCCTTCATGAATCGCCTGCTTCGACCCGTTATCGTTGCCGCACTGGGGACCGCGGCTTCTGGTTCGGTCGCCCACGCCAACGTCGAGATCGGCGGCACCGCCGGCCTCCATGTCTTCAGCACGACGAACGAGCTGGGCGTCCCCGACGTCAAGGATGCGCCGTCGGAGCGCAACTCCGCGCTCTTCGGGCTGCGCATCGGCATCATGTTCAGCGACATGCTCGGCGTCGAAGGCGAGTTCGGCGTGATTCCGAGCGAAGCCCGCGTCGGCGTGTTCGACGTGTGGAACATCACGTACCGCGCGCACCTGATCGCGCAGTTCGGCGCGGCCGATCCGGCGAAGAAGCTGATCCCGTTCGTGCTCGCCGGTGGCGGCGCGATGCAGGTCGTCCAGTCCAAGATGGAAGACGTGATCGCGAAGGACACCGATGCCGAGCTGTACGTCGGCGTTGGCGCCAAGTACCGCGTCGACAACGGCTGGGGCCTCCGCGCCGATGCGCGCGTGCTGTTCCCGCCGACGAGCGCCGGCACCGGCGTGACCGTCGACTTCGAAGCGCTGCTGAGCATCTACAAGGAGTTCGGCCGCAAGACGGTCGAGAAGGTCGTCGAGAAGCCGTCGGGCCCGCATGACAGCGATGGCGACGGCATCCCGGATGACGTTGACAAGTGCCCGAACGAGCCCGAGGACAAGGACGGGTTCCAGGACGACGACGGCTGCCCTGATCCGGATAACGATCAGGACGGCGTGCCCGACGCCCAGGACAAGTGTCCGATGCAGGCCGAGGACAAGGACGGCTTCCAGGACGACGACGGTTGCCCGGATCCGGACAACGACAACGACGGCATCCCGGACGCGGCCGACAAGTGCCCGAACGAGGCCGAGGACAAGGACGGCTTCCAGGACGACGACGGCTGCCCCGATCCCGACAACGATCAGGACGGCGTGCCCGACGCGCAGGACAAGTGCCCGGATCAGCCGGAGACCAAGAACGGCTACCAGGACGAGGACGGCTGCCCGGACGAGATCCCGGCCAAGGTGAAGCAGTTCACCGGCGCCATCCAGGGCATCAACTTCAAGGTGAACTCGGCGGACCTGCTGCCGGCGTCGAACAAGACGCTCGACAAGGCCGTCGCGGTCCTCAAGGAGTTCGGCGACCTCAAGATGGAGATCCAGGGTCACACCGACGACCAGCCGCTCAAGGGCGGCGGCAAGTACGCCGACAACCAGGCGCTCTCGCAGGCGCGCGCCGAGACGGTGATGAACTACTTCGTCAAGGCCGGCATCGACCAGAGCCGCCTCTCGGCGAAGGGCTACGGCGACACCGTCCCCGTCGAGGATCCGAAGGGCCTCAAGGGCGGCAAGCTGAACGCCGCGCGCGCGAAGAACCGCCGCGTCGAGTTCAAGCTGATCTCGAACCTGACCGCGGGCGACTCGGGCCAGGCCCCGGCTCCGGCGGGCGGCGGCTCGGGCTCAGGCAAGTAAGCCCTCCGATCCAGTCGTGACGAGCGAGGCCCTCCGGGGCCTCGTTTCGTTTTCGGCGCCGCTCTGCTCCGGTGCGCGGCCCCAGAGGTTTGGCCCCAAAGAACCCAAAGTGCCCAAAGGTCAGAAAAGAGGCTTCTCCTCTCTCTTACTTTGGGTGCTTTGGGTTCTTTGGGGCTGATCCCCTCTGGTAGTTTCGACGCGTGCTATCGAAGGAACTGCTCGACGTGCTCGTGTGCCCCAAGAGCAAGCAGGCGCTGACCTACGTTGCGGACCAGAACCTGCTCGTATGCGAGGCGTCGCGGCTGGCGTACCGGATCGAGGGCGATGTCCCGGTCCTTCTGATCGAGGAAGCACGGGAGCTTACGCAGGCCGAGGTCGACCGGCTCGTTGCTCTTGACCTTTCGCGCCGTTAGCGGTAGATCGCCGGTTCCTCGCGGAGCCTCCCAGCGGTGTTGAAGTCGCTATCGATCTTCACTGGCAATGCCAATCGCGCACTTGCGGAAGAAATCTGCAAGTTCGTCGAGATTCCGCTCGGCCGTAGCGACGTCACGCACTTCAGTGACGGCGAGATCTACGTCGAGATCGGCGAGAACGTCCGCGGCGTCACCTGCTTCGTCGTGCAGCCCACGTGCTCGCCGCCGAACCAGGCGCTGATGGAGTTGCTGATCATGATCGACGCGCTCAAGCGGGCGTCGGCCGGCTCGATCGTCGCGATCGTTCCGTACTTCGGCTACGCGCGGCAGGATCGCAAGGCGAAGCCGCGCACGCCGATCACCGCGAAGCTCGTCGCGAACCTCATCACGGCCGCCGGCGCCGATCGCGCGTGCGCACTCGACCTGCACGCCGGTCAGATCCAGGGCTTCTTCGACATCCCGTTCGATCACCTGTTCGCGATGCCGGTCCTCATCGAGGAGCTGCGCACGCTCGGGTTCGGCGGCGAGTCGACCGTCGTCGTGTCGCCGGATGCGGGCGGCGTCGAGCGTGCGCGTGCGTTCAGCAAGCGCCTCGATGCGAGCCTCGCGATCATCGACAAGCGCCGCCCGGCGCCGAACGTCAGCGAGGTGATGAACATCGTCGGTGACGTGAAGGGCAAGCGCGCCGTGATCGTCGACGACATCATCGATACCGCCGGCACGCTGACCCACGCCGCCGAGGCGATCATCAAGGCCGGCGCGGCGAGCGTGTCCGCGTGCGCGACGCACCCGGTGTTCTCCGGCAAGGCGGTGCAGCGCATCGCCGATTCGTCGCTGCAGCACGTCGTCGTCACCAATACGATCCCGCTCTCCGAGGCGGGTCAGCAATGTTCGAAGGTGCGCCAGAAGAGCGTCGGGCGGTTGCTCGGCGAAGCGATCAAGCGCATCCATCATGGAGACTCGATCTCGAGTTTGTTTGTGTAGAGAGGAACCTCGTCATGCCCGCGACCACTGAAGTTGGAAAGCTCACTGTCTCTGTCCGTAACCGCGCTGGTAAGGGCGCCGCTCGTCAGCTGCGCGCGCAGGGCAAGGTTCCCGGAGTCTGCTACGGCGCGACGGCGGATGGCCGCGTCGAGCCGCTCGCGATCGAGATCGACGTCAAGGCGCTGCGCGCCGCGCTCGATCCGGTTCGCAAGCAGAACACGGTCATCGACCTCACGATCGAGGGCGACAAGCCGCGCAAGCTGCACGCGCTCGTGAAGGAGTACCAGATCCATCCGATGCGGCGCGACATCACGCATGTCGACCTCCTCGCGATCGATCCGAACAAGGAAGTCGACACGTCGGTTCCGCTCGAGTTCGTCGGCAAGCCGGCGGGCGCGATCGACGGCGGCGTCATCCGCACCGTGCTCCGTGCGATCGTGGTTCGCGCGAAGCCGAACGACATCCCGGTCAAGCTGCAGCTCGACGTCTCGCCGCTCGAGATCGGCGACGTCCTCCACGTCAGCGACATCAAGCTCCCCGCGGGCGTCGTGTCGGTGACGGGCCGTGACCTCGCGGTCGCGTCGTGCCAGAAGCCC
>JAFAOG010000568.1 GCA_019237945.1 Deltaproteobacteria bacterium
GCCGTTGAGGTTGACGCTGCCGACCGAGACATTGGGCTGGCCGATCAGCGCGGTGCGCACGAGACCGCCCTGCAGCGTCATGCCGAAGTTGACCGTCGCGTCGATGTAGCTCGCCGTGACCGTGATCGTCGAGCCGCCGATGCAGCAGGTCGTGCCGCAGGCGCGCACGGTGAGCCGCACGTTCGGCAGGTGGACGTAGGCCTGAAAGCCGCCGTTGATCAGCGTCAGCGTCGTCGTCGGGGTGTCCCACGCGATCGAGCCGGCGTTGTAGTTGACGTTGGGGTTGCACGCGAAGATGCCACAGCCGCCGCTGTTGATCGGGTTCGCGTTCGTCAGCGCCTGGTCGACGAGCTGGCGCAGCGCATCGCTCTTGAGCACCGTGTAGAAGAGGTCGTTGAGGCTGTCGAGGCCGGCCGGATCCGGGTCGCCGATGGCCCACTGGTCGAGCCGCAGCGCGAGCGCGCCGTCCATCGGGTTCGCCTCGGGCGAGAAGTACGTGCCGGCGAGCACGAAGCACGTCTTGCTGTTCTGGACGCCGTTGTTATCGGTCGCGACGACGTCGACGAAGTTCATGCCGAAGTTCATCGGCACGCTCGCGGTCCAGTTGCCGGTCGCGCCGTCGAGGCTGGCCGCCGCGCCGCCGATCGTCACCGTCGTCGGCGTGAAGGCGCCGCCGAGCCGCACCGGGAACATCACCGTCGCCGGCGCCTGCTGCACCATGTAGGCATCCGACGCGACGTTCGGCGTGTCGATCCGCAGGCAGTCGATCTGCGGGCCGTTCGAGTCGACGAGCGCGGGTAGCGTCACGCTGAGCGGCACGTTGTTGTCGGTCATCGACGTCACGCTCGCCGTCAGGCCATACGTGCCGTCCTGCGAGAACAAAAAGCGCGCGGGCGAGGGCGCCTGCACGGTCGGGTTCGCGGAGTAAGCGAACGTGACGTCGTCGACGCGGTTGCCGAACTTGTCGAACACCGACGCGATCAGCGTGACCTGATCGAGGATCGCGTAGAGCGTGCGCGCCGGATCGAGGACACCCGCGATGCTGGCGGGCAGGGCGGGCAAGACGACGAGCGTGGCCGGCTGCACATCGGCGGCGCCGCTGACGACGCACGTCACCGTGTACGTGCCCGTGATCGTCGCGGTGACCTGCGTCGCGGTCGTCGTCGTGCCGGCGCCGCTCGGCGAGAGCGCGAGCGACTGCACGACGTCGGGTACCGGGTTGTCGTACGCGTCGAACGCGAGACACGTGACGCCGTCTGGCTGACCGGCGAGCGTCGTCGGCGTCGCGAGCTGCGTGATCACGCGGACCGGCGGGCCGGCGGTGATCGTGACGTCCTCGGGCGTCGGATCGACGAGCGCGAGGCTCGGCGCCGCGCACCGCACCGTCGCACTGCCGACCTTCGCGGCGACCGTCACGCCGCCGGCATCGGCGAAGTGCTCGGGCGCTTCGTAGCTGATGACGAAGTCGGTCTCCGCGGTGAGCGGATTGCCGGCCTTGTCGAGCGCGGCATCGCCGTGTGCGTCGAGGACGAAGCACTGCGTGCCGACGGGGTCGCCGGCAACGAGCGTCGTCGACGCGACGTGCGTCTCGACCGACAGACCAGGATGGATGTTGTCGCCGCAGGCGACAGTGAAGCTGACGAGCGCGAAAACCAGCGTCCGCATCGGGGCGCCTCCCCAACCCACGATACACCGCCGTCTCCCGCCGCCGTAGGTAAGACGTCGGTGAGCGGTGCGTGTCGTCACGCCTCTGACACGAGTCGGTCTCACTAGGCGCAACCATGCGACGACACGGGCAACCCGCTCGGGCACGACCGCTGCAATCGGCCGCGACCCATGCGCACCCTTGCCGTCCTGTTCACCGCCTCGCTCGCGGCCTGCGCCGTCGACGCCGAGCTTCCCTCCGACGACACCACGCCCACGGCCGACGAGTCGGCCGCCGATAACGGCGCCGTGACATACGCCACCACGTTGGCCGTCAAGCTGACCAGCTCGCCGCCGGCGCTGACGAACAGCACGACCGCGACGTTCGCGTTCACGACGACGAAGCCGGCAACGACGAAGTGCCGGATCGACGGCGCGGCCTACGCCGCCTGCACCTCGCCCGTGACGTTCACCGGCCTCACCCAGGGCCTGCACCTGTTCGATCTCAAGGCGACGGCGAGCGGCAAGACGGTCGCGATCCCGAGCTATCGCTTCACCGTCGATACCACGGCGCCGACCGTGACGATCACGGGCGTGCCGTCGCCGGCGCTGACGAACCAGCGCACCGCGACGTTCACGTTCGATGCGGGGGAGTCCGTGTCGACGACCTGCTCGGTCGATACCGCGCCCGTCGCCTGCACGTCGCCCGTGAGCTACAGCGGGATCATCGATGGCTGGCACCGGTTCACGGTCACCGGCACCGATGCCGCCGGAAACGCCTCGAGCGCCACGTTCGACTGGACCGTGGATGGCACCGCACCGGTCGTCAGCGGCCTCGGCTACTCGTGCGATCCGAACGGGCTGCTCGATGTCGTGTGGAACGCGACCGACAACTACCAGCTCAGCGGGACCTCGTGCAGCTACGCCGGGTCGACGTGGGACTGCTCGAGCGGCCACGAGTGGACCGGCTACGTCAGCGGCCCGCAGACGCCGTTCACGGTCACCGCGTACGATACGGCAAACAACCACGCGACGAAGTCCGTGGTGATCAAATCGATCTACTGCAATTGAGCAGCTCGTCGTCGAGGCGCGATGCGCGCAGCTTCGAGAAGCGGCGGTACGCGTCGTCGAGCTGGGCCTCGAGCGCTTCGAGCCCGTCGAGCCGGCCGAGGTCGAACAGCTCGCGCCGCAGATCGTTGCACGCGTAGCGCGCACACAGCGCTGGCCGATCCTCGACAGTGAGCGTGCAGTGGGTCGGCGCGCGAAACGCACAGCCGGCGTGCTCGGTGCGCGGCGCGACGAGATCCGCGGGACGCGTGCCGCACTGCGCGAGCATCGCCACCTCGTCGCCGTTGAACAGATCCTCGGTGCGGCCGCTGCAGCAGTGACCGCCCGCGAACGCGCCGCCCGGCGGCGGCATGCCCTTGCCACACTCGCTGCACGACGTGACAGCGCCCGTCGCATCGGCGAGCGCGCGCTTGAGCCGTCGCACCTCGAGGGCCGCCGCGCGCTCCTCGGCGGATGGCTCGGCTTGCCGCTCCGCGCGTAGCCGAACGCGTAGTGCCGCGAGCTCGTCGGCGCGCGTCTTCGGCTGGCGCAGCCGGATCAGCAGGCGCTCGAGCGGAATGATCACCACGGCGTCGCGAGGTGATCGTGAAGGAGGTCGCCCCACGCGGTGCGCGGGAAGTTGTAGCCGGTGGCGGCGTCGAGGCCGCAGCCGTCGCTCGCGGTGTCCTGCAGCATGCTCGGCGGGCAGCGCTGATGGAACACCCACGCGATGTACGGCACCTCGGCCGCCTGCGCGACCGGCCACAGCGCCTGGATGTCCTGGTTGGTCATCACGCCCGCCGGTCCGTACTCGCCGATCATGATCGGCAGGTGCATCGCGGGCTGCGTGATCAAGCGATCGAAGTCCGCCTGCGTGTTGTACGGATGGACCTCGTAGATGATGCGATCGCCGGCGAGCGGGTTCGCGACGAAGTACGTCAGGTCGCGCGCGTAGTTCTCCGGCGCCTGCGCGACGATGATGTGATGCGGCGTGCCGTGGCTGTCCTCGACCTGACGGATCGCCTGGATCGCGGTCGCGTACATCGCGGCGAGGGCGGCATCCTGATTCGCGGGGCCGTGCGGCTCGTTCGTCAGGCCGAACAGCACGCGCGGGTTGTCGTGAAACGCTTCGGCGAGCGCGCGATACACCGGCAGCGTGTCGCCCGCCGAATTCGGCCACTCGCTGTCCGCACCGCCGTCCATCTCGGTCTTCATCGACGGGTCCGCGAACACCGTCACCTCGACATAGACGCCCGGCTTGCTCGTCATGTGCGTGACGTTCTGGACGATGTCCGCGAGGTACTGCGGATCGTCGACGAGGCTCTTCCACTGCACCTCGCCCGCGTTGAACGGCGCCTTCTTCGCCGAGAGCAGGAAGCGGATGAAGCTCGCGTGCCAGTTGTCGATCAGCTCGTCGCTCCAGCGATCGACGCCTGCCGGATTCGCCGGCATGAACGAGCACGCCTCGCACGACCGCTCGTCGTGAAGATCGGCGCCGCGCCCGTGAAAGCGCGTGCCGTCGGCGTGATGGACGATGTGCGTGCCGACGACGTCGAGCCACTCATCGGCGCTCCCGGAGGTGTCGCCGCTGGCTTCACCGTGGACCGCAGGCGCATCGGACTTGCCATGACCGCTGCCGCACGCCGCGAGTACCACAAAGACCCAGGCCCTCATGGGGCCATCCTACGCTGCCTCGAGATTCAGCGCTTGCGACCGCGGCCACGGCGGCGGGGCATGTGCTCGAGCAACTCCGAGACGCGGATCTCGGTGGCGACGGCCGCGAGCTGCTCGTCGTGCAGCTCACGCTCGTACTTCGTGTAGAGGTCGCTGACCAGCTGGCCCATCGTGATCGTCATGGGGAAATCTCTAGTGCGAACAATGTGCCGGCGAGTTGCGCGGGAACTGCACGACATCACGCGCAGATGACGCGCGAGAGCGTGCGGGCACGCGCAGTCGAAGCGCATGGCGTAGCGGTTCTGATGCACGCCGGGCGAGATCTGCCAGTGATGTCGCGATGTAGGCGTGGGTGGGCGTCGGCTCGCGGAGTGGCGCGGTCGATGCTCAAGGCAGGCCCATGACTCCCGATCTCGTGTGTGCCGGCGACGTGATGACGCGCGAGCTGATCACCGTGACGCCGGAGACCCCGCTGCTCGATGTTCACCGGCTGTTCGTCGAGGAAGAGATCCACGGCGCGCCCGTTGTTGGCGAGGACGGCACGGTCTACGGGCTCGTCACGACAACCGATCTCGTGCGCGTGGTTCGCGACGCGGAGGACAACAACGAGCGCGTCGATGCCCTGACCGCGGCCGACGCGATGACGCCCGATCCGATCATGGTGCCACCCGACACGTCGCTCGAGCAGCTCGCGCGCACGATGGTCGATCTGCGCATCCACCGCGTGTTCGTCGGCACGGATCGCATGCTCGAGGGCGTGGTCAGCGCCTTCGATGTCGTGCGCGTCGTCGCGGGCTACTCGTCGGAGAGCGCTTCGAGGAACGCCGCGAGATCGGCGAGATCGTCCTTCGACATGCCGAGGTCGCCGACGCGATGATCGATCGTCGCCGGGATCTCCGGTGCGGGCCACTGGCAGCGCGCCTGAGAATTGGCAGCGCGGCTGCACGTCGCCACCTGCATCGAGCCGACGTCGCGCGTGTTGAGGAACTCGAGCATGAACGGCAGGTTCTCGAAGTAGCCGTTGTGACCGTAGGGGGCCGTGCGCGCGACGTTGCGCAGCGAAGGCACGCGGAACTTCCCGTCCTCGGTCGGCTGGTTGACGGTCGTCGAGAGGCCGTGATCGATGAAGCTCGGGTTGTCGCGCAGGAACATGTTGTTCTCGTAGCGAGGCACGCCGACGTTGACGTACTCGAAGCTCGTGAACAGAGGCGCCGGATGGCAGCTCGCGCAGCTCGCGTTGAACAGGCGATAGCCGCGGAGCTCCTGCGCGCTCAGCGTGCCGGTGCCGGCCATGAACTTGTCGTAGCGCGACGAGAACGGGGAGAGATCGGGGCCGCGCTCGTAACTCGCGAGGGCATCGGTGATGTGCGCGAACGCGGTCTCGGTATCGTCGAGCGCGCGCGACCCGTAGACCTCGCGGAACTGCGCCGCATATGGCGAGCGACGAACCTTCGCGACCACCGTGGCGTGATCGGGGTTGTTCATCTCGCGCGGGTTCATCAGCGGTCCCGCAGCCTGCTCCTCGAGAGACGACGCGCGGCCATCCCAGAACAAGCCGCCGACCCAGCGCCCGTCGTAGTGCAGCGGCGGGATCGCGGCGCTGTACATCGCCGTGGGCGCATTGCGGTTGCCGAAGCGACCGTCGACCGCGCCCATCGACGTCGTGCGATCGCTCTCGGGATCTCGGAATGCCTGCGTCGGGTCATGGCAGTCGGCGCACGACTGGCCGACCGGCGTCGACAGCGAGCGGTCGTTGAACAGCTGCTTGCCGAGCTGCTCCTTCGACGGTGCATCGACCGCGCAGCCCGCCACGAGCAGGAACACCCAGAACCGCACCTCCACAATGTGGGGCGACGGCGGCGCCGTGCAACGCGGAGATTCTCTCAGGGACGGTACGCGCCGATGACGCGCAATGCGCCACTTGCGGGGTCCTGCGCGACATGCACGAACGTGCGGCCTGCGAAATGCTCGCGCTGCGTCGTGATCTCGACGATCGTGTACCGGTCGCCGCCCGGCGCGAGCGCGATCGGCAGCGTGCAGGTGTGGGCGCCCGCGGCGACGGCGGCGGTGGTCGCGACGAGCTTGCCGTCGTGGTCGAACATCGAGAGGGCGTAGCTCGTGTGCTCGCTCGTGAAGCGGTACTGCAAGGCAAGGTCGTCGAAGCACACGCGATCGCGATCTGCCCGAAATCCGTCGAGCGGATTGACGCGAGCGAACCAGTACGCGCCGGTCGCGCGCTGGCGGGCGACGAGGGCATCGGTGAGGAAGTCGACCGCGCGCTTGTCGTGGTAGCGCGCCGACATCACGATCGCGCGCAGCTGCTCGCGCGAGAACCGCATCAGGATCTTCGTCGCCCAGAACGCGTCGTAGCGGTCGCGCGTCGTGAACGGGACGTAGGCGGCCGAGGTCGGGTGCCAGTCGTCGGGATCGAAGTCGGCATCGTAGGCGCCGACGCCGGGAGCCGGTGACCGGTCGCGGTCTTCCCAGTCGCGCTTCTCGATGCCGAGCGTGATCAGGCTGCGGAAGCTCTTCTGCGGATCGAGGAAGTAGTCGTAGCCGCGGCGCGGGTCCTGGCTCGTCGAGGCGAACACGCCGAGGCTCTTGCCGAAGTCGAGCAGGTAGTGGACGACGTAGTGGCGGCCGGGGTGGCGCGCGTCCTCCGTCCACATATCGATGAAGTTGCTCTCCTGGATGTCGCCGTGATCGAGCCATGCCGCGAACGTGTAGAGCCCGCGGAGCTCGCGCCGCAGCTCGTGCGGGATGCGGTCGTTGGGATCGTCGGAGCGGACGCCCTCCGCGGGATGACCACCGAGCGGCTTGCCGGCGAGCCAGTGCGAGGCGAGGGCGCGATACGAGCCGTCGGGCGCGCGCTCGATCGTCGACAGCCGGTGCTGCAGATCCTCGTTCGTCAGCGGGCGCTTGTCCTCGATCTCGCTGTCCTTGATGTACGCATCCTTCGCGAGCGCGAGATCCTCGGCGCGGAACTGCACGATGTAGTCATCGGTGACGTTGTAGCCGCACGCCCACAGGATCTTCTCGACGATCACGTGCGCGCCGGTCTCCTCCTCGGCAAAGCCGCGCGAGTCGAACTTGAGCACGAACTTCTCGCCGCGCGCGTCCTTGATGATGAAGCCGACCTCCGCGCCGCCGAGCTTCGTGCTCTCGACGGTCCACGGCTTGTGATCCTCGGGCGAGCCGATCACGTTCGGGCCTGTCGCGAGCTCGGCGGGGGACAGGTCGTGCTGGCCGATGCGGTTGGTGAACCACGTCGAGTCGGGGACCTCGTCGAGCGCGTTGATGCCGACGGCGCGGGTCTTCGGATGCACCTCGAGCGTGCGCGTCAAGCGGCGCTGCACGAGACCGTCGTAGTGATAGACGTCCTCGAGGAAGATCCGCGGGGCCGGCGTCTTCGGGACGTCTAGGCGGTCATTGACGAGCGCGACGGCGGGGGCGTTCGCGAAGCGGGCCGCGGGCACGCGCGCCGGCGACGAGCAGGCCGCGACGGCCAGGATCGAAGCGAGCGCGAGCCGGGGCATTTTCCCGAAGTGGTGCAACCAGGATGCCGCTGTCAGCACTCCTCGTATCGCGTGGCGGCGGAGCGCGGCGTGCGCGAATGCGACGTGCGCGATCGCTCGCCATCCGCTAACCCTGTGACGGGGGGACCGATGAAGAAGTGGATCATCGTGCTGGCCGCAGCCGGCTGTTCGAACACGTCGGGCAACACGACCGACACCTGTGCGGCGCTGACGCGCGCGACGCCCACCGCCATGCCGCAGTGGAGCGGCAGCGTGTTCACGATCGTCATGGAGAACAAGAGCCGCGGCGACATCCTCGGCAACAAGAGCGGGCCGTTCATCAACGGTCTCGCCAAGCAGGGCGCGCTCGCCAACGGCTATCACGACTCGTTCGTGCACCCGAGCGAGCCGAACTACCTGTGGATGGTGGCGGGCGAGAACTTCGGGATCCTCGACGACGCGGATCCGGTCAAGCACTCGCTCGACTCGTCGTCGCACATCGCGGATCAGCTCGAGCTCGCGGGATTGTCGTGGAAGGCGTACCAGGAGAGCATGGGCTCTCCGTGCGGGCTGACGTCGCACGGGCGTTACGCGGCGAAGCACAACCCGTTCGTTTACTTCAGCGACATCAACGGCTGGGACGGCAAGACGTTCCAGCCCTCCGCCCGGTGCAACGAGCACGTCGTCGACTACAGCGAGCTCGACAAGGACATCGCGGCCGGCACCGTGCCGCGCTACGTGTTCATCACGCCGAACCTCGACAACGACATGCACGACGGCTCGGTCGCGCAGGGCGATCTGTGGCTCTCGCAAGAGATCCCGAAGATCATGGCGACCGACGCCTACAAGAACAACGGCGTGATCTTCCTGCTCTGGGACGAGGGGTCGGGGACGCTCGGCCCGGGCGACGATCCGCCGTTCATCGCGATCTCGCCGCTGATCAAGGCCGGGTACACGTCGACGGCGTCGTACGGCACGTCGTCGTATCTCAAGACGGTGCAGCAGATCCTCGGCGTCGAGGACCTGCCGTGCGCGACGGACCGCAGCACGGTCTCCGCGATGACCGATCTGTTCAGCGCGCCGCTGCAGCCGTAGATGGAAGCAGGCCGATGCTCGCGGCGAACATGATGCCGCCGTCGAGCGTCGAGGCGAGATCGATCGCCGCGCCGTGGCGTCCGACGAGGATGCCGCCGCCGTAGCCGACGTGGACGCCGGTGAGCGCGAACGCATCGAGCGCCGGGGCGACCCGGCCCGCGTCGACGAACAGGTGCGCGCCCATCCACGTCGCGAGGTCCCATCGGTAATCGATCGTCGCGACCGCGGCGTACCGATCGCGGAACTGGTCGAGCGCGTAGCCGCGCAGATAGAGCGGGCCGCCGAGCGAAGGTAGCTCCGGCAGCGGGACCGCCGCCGTCGACACGCCTTCGCCGTGCAGCCGGAACGCGAGCACGCGAGGACCGATGCCGAGGCGCACGAGCTGCTCTACGTCGAGCCGCGCGCGCCAGAAGTCCGGCGCGTCGTCGAGGCGCTGCGAGCGCGCGACCGCGAGGGAGGCGGCGGTGCCGTCCGTCGGTAGCCATGCCTGGTCCCAATCGCCGGTCGCATGCTCGTTGCTCCAGCGAAGCTCGAGCTGTCCGTCGGCAGACGCGGCGTGCAGTGCGGTGCCGTCGATCGGCGACGTGTAGCGGTTGCTCGCGAGCGTTGCGCTCGGCCGCAGATGCAGCTCGTCCGCGATCCGGACGTCGCCGACGAGGTCGGTCGCCGCGCGCTTCTGCGAGAACCGCAGTACCGGCTCGCTGCCATCGCCATAGAATCCGTCACGCGGGCGATCCTCGTAGCGGCCGTCTACCGCGAGCGCGAACGAGTCGCCGAAGCGATGGCCGCTGTCGAGCTCGACCGCGTAGAGCTGGCGGATGTAGCCGCCGGCGCCGCCCGCCGCGAGCACGCCGAGCTGCTCGTGCTCTCCGAACAGGTTCTTGGCCGCGGCATGCGCGCCGCCGGCAAATCCCGCGATCCCGTGGCCGCTATCGACGCGCAGCAGCGGGTTGATGTCGAACGCGACGCCCTTGCCGTCGCCGAGACCGCCGACCTGATGGCTCATCCGGTGGCGTCCCCACAACGTGATCGCGCCGTGGACGGGCGCGAGCGTCGCTTCGACGAGCCACAGCACCGGCTTCGCGGCGATGCGCTCGACCTGCGTCTTCGTCGTATCCCCGTCGTCGACGACGTCGGTGCGGCCGCTCTCCTGGCCCGGCAGCGGCGCGTGATCGACGTCGGGCGGCGGTTCCTGCGCCGGCGCGACCTTCGGCGGCTCGGCCGGCGGCTGCTGCACGAAGCCGGGCTGCGCGCTCGCGACCGCGCCTGCGAGAACAACCGAGGACGCGATTCCGAAGCGAAACACGCACGTGTTCAGTGCAACGCTGATGCCTCGCTGCGAAACGTGCTGAGCCCGCACAGCGTGACATTTCTTCACGTCGGCACCTGCTATCCCTAGGACTCGATGTCGGGGAAATCGATCTTGGTGGCAATGGTGTGCGCGGCCGGGTGTGCGAATACGTCCGGCAGCACGACCGAGGTGTGCACTGCGCCGAGCCGCGTGAACGCGCAGCCGATGCCGCAGTGGACGGGCAGCGTGTTCACGATCGTGATGGAGAACAAGAGCCGTCACGACATCCTGGGCAACAAGCGCGCGCCGTTCATCAACCAGCTCGCCGCGCACGGCGTGATCGCCGCCGGCTATCACGGCCCGTACGTGCACCCGAGCGAGCCGAACTACCTGTGGATGGCGGGCGGCCAGAACTTCGGCGTGCTCGACGACTACGATCCGGTGAAGCACCCGATCACATCGACGTCGCACATCGCGAATCAGCTCGAGGCTGCCGGCCTGACGTGGAAGGCGTACGCCGAGAGCATGGGCGAGCCGTGCGGGCTCGTCTCCCACGGTCGCTACGCCGCGAAGCACGAGCCGTTCGTGTACTTCGCCGACATCAACGGCTGGGACGGCAAGCAGTTCAAGCACTCGCAGCGCTGCATCGATCACGTCGTCGACTACAGCCAGCTCGACAAGGACATCGCGGCGAACCAGATCCCGAAGTACGTGTTCATCACGCCCAACCTCGACAACGACATGCACGACGGCTCGATCGCGCACGGCGACCTGTGGCTGTCGCAGGAGCTGCCGAAGATCATGGCGACCGATGCGTTCAAGAACAACGGCGTCATCTTCCTGCTCTGGGACGAGGGCGGCGGCACGTTCAGCCCCGCCGACGATCCGCCGTTCATCGCGATCTCGCCGCTTGCGAAGGGCGGCTACATCTCGAATGCGACCTACGACACCTCGTCGTACTTGCAGACCGTGCGCGCGGTGCTCGGCCTCGCCGACGTCCAGTGCGGCGCGGCGCCCAAGAAGCCCCAGCCGATGGCCGATCTGTTCGCGGTTCCGCTCGCCGCCGAGTAAGCTTCCGCCTGCGTGCGGTGCCTGTTGCTCCTTGGCCTGGTCGCGTGTGGCGCGGCCGTCCCGCCGGTTCCGGGCCGCGGCGGCCCCGCGTGGATCGAGCTGACGAGCGAGCATGTCGTCTTGTGGACCGATGCCGGCGAGGGAAGGGCGCGCACGCTGGTGACGGAGATCGAGCACCTCCGACAGGTCGTCGTCGGCACGGCGTTTCGTGGCGCCGAGGGCTCGATGAAGACGTTCGTGATCGCGCTCCGCGATGACGACGAGCGCAGTGCGTTCGTCCCCGACCCATTCTCGGCGCTCGCATCGCCGCCCGATGGGAACTTGCTGAAGCAGCCGGTGATCGTGCTATCGGCGAGCTCGAACATCGAGGCGAGCGATCGCATCGAGGCGCACGAGCTCGTGCACGCGATCTCGCACGCGATCATTCACAAGCAGCCGCGGTGGTTCGCGGAGGGAATGGCGAAGTACTACGAGACCGTCGAGATCGGCGATGGCACCGCGGATCTCGGGCGCGAGCCAACGAACCGCGGCCAGCCGATGGTCATGCATCACCTCGAGCCGCTCGCGAAGGTGTTCGAGTGCGCGACGCTCGAGTGCGCCGATTACGCGTTCTACGCGACGGTGTGGGCGCTGTTCACGTACTTGACCAACGTGCACCCCGATCAGCTCGCGCACTACGAAGCGGTGCTCGCGGAGAGCGGCGACGATCGTCGCGCGCGCCAGGAGGCGTTCGCGGGCGTGCCGCTCGAGCAGCTCGAGACCGAGATGAAGGACTGGCTCGCCCACGGCTCGCACAAGGTCCTCCACTTCAAGGTGCAGCTGCAGGAGCCGCACGTCCAGGTGCGCACGCTCGGCGATGCCGACGTCTACGCGGCGCGCGCGTTCATGACGTACGAGTTCGTCGGCAACCACGACCTTGTGCGTCGCGATCTCGCCGCCGCGCGCGCGATCGATCCGAACAACGCGCTCGCGAAGACGGTCGCCGACGCGCTAGGAAGGTAAGGTGCGGGCGAGCCGGCCCGCCTTGAAGACCCACATCGTGTTTGGCTCGCCGGTCGTCCACGTCTCGTCGCGCGTCAGCGGCATCGTCGCGACGATCGCGACGCGGTCCTTCGGCGTCGTCACGGCGGCGAAGTCGATCGAGACGTCCTCGTCGGCGAGCGTCGCCTTCTTGAACGGCGAGTGGCGCAGGATGTAGTGGAGCTTCGTCGAGCAGCGCGCGAACAGCTGGCTGCCGTCGCCGAGCAGCATGTTGAACGTGCCGCCCTTGCCGATGCGCCCGGCGTGATGAGCGACCGCGTTCGCGAGGTCGGCGGCGGACTTCGGGTAGTCCTTGAAGTCGTGCTCGAGCGCGGCGAGCAGCGCGCAGAATGCACTCTCGCTGTCGGTGTCTCCGATCGGCTTGAACCGGCCGAGCTTCGTCGCGCGCTTGACCGTGCCGTTGTGCGCGAACACGAAGTGGCGGCCCCACAGCTCGCGGGTGAACGGATGCGTGTTGACGAGGCCGATGCCGCCGCGCGTCTTGCGGCGCACGTGCGCGATCGCGAGCAGCGTCTTGATCGGGTGCTCGCGCACGAACGTCGCCAGCGCGCTGTGGGCGGCCGCGACCGGCTCGAGGAACACGCGCGCGAGCTTGCCTTCGTACAGCGCGAGGCCCCAGCCGTCCGCATGCGGGCCGCATTTGCCGCCGCGCGACGCGAGGCCGTGGAACGAGAAGGTGATATCCGTCGGGACGTTGCACTCCATCCCGAGCAGCTCGCACATGACTTGATTGTATTACGGCAGCGTCGCGAGCAGGAGAGACGCGGCCGCGATGATGATCCACAAGATCACACCCATCACGAACGGGCGCGGCCCGACCTTGGCGATGCTGCTGCGCGACATCGACAGGCCGATGAGGAACAGCGCCACGACCAGGCTCTTCTTGCCCGCGAGCGAGACGTACGGCGCGTAGCGGGCGAGGGCAGGCACCCACGTGACGGCGGCCGCCATCGCGATGAACCCGAGGATGAACCACGGCCACTTGACGTCGCGCAGCCCACCGCCCTCGCGCTGGCGCATGATCGCGGTCGCGATCGTGACGGGAACGATCCATAGAGCGCGCGCGAGCTTTGTCGTCGTCGCGACGGCCAGCGCGACGCTGCCATAGGCAAGCCCGGCGCCGACGACGCTCGACGTGTCGTGGATCGCGAGCGCCGCCCACCGCCCGAACACCGGCTGCGATAGCCCCATCGCGTGCCCGAGCAGCGGGAACACGAGCAGGCCGACCGCATTGAGGACGAACACGACCGCCAGCGCGACGCTCATCTCGTGCGCCTTCGGCTTGATCACGCTCGCGACCGCGGCGATCGCGCTGCCGCCGCAGATCGCGGTACCGACCGAGATCATCAGCGGCGTCTCGCCCTCGACCTTGAGCAGCTTGCCGAGCCCCAGGCCGATCACGATCGCGAGCGCCAGCGACGTCGCCGTGATCAGGGCGCCGTCGAGGCCGGTGCGCAGCACGACGATCAGGTTCATGCCCGCGCCGAGCGCGATCACGCCGAGCTGCAGCGCGTAGGTCGTCAGCTTCTTGAGCTCCTTCGCGGGCGGATCGCGGCGCCATGCGAGCGCGACTGCGAGGCCGACGGCGAGCGCGAGCCAGCTCGGCGCGTCGAACGCAACGAGCGCGGCGGCGGCGAGGGCGACGAGGGCCCAGTACGTCTTCACGTGCTCGCGGTGCTTACCACGAAGTGCACGCTGCCGTCGGCATGTGTCGCGGCGACGAGCTGCATGCCGAGCGCATCCGCGAGCGACCGCGCGAGCGACAGCCCGATCCCGCAGTGCACGCCCGTCGCCGAGCGCGCCGTATCCGCGCGCCACATGCGCTCGAAGATCTTCGGCAGGGCATCGGGCGGGATCGGCGGCCCGCTATCGGCGACCTCGATCAGCGCGCCCGCCGGCTTCGAGATCGCGATCCAGCCGCCGGCCTCGGTGTACTCCGCCGCGTTCGACAGCAAGTTCCCGACGACGACGCGCAGCTTCTCGCGATCGGTGGTCACCGTGACATCGGGCAGCTCGTTGCGCAGCGCGACCTGCTTCTTCGCCGCGACCTCCGCGTGCGGCCGCCAGCACTCCTCGACGAGCGTGCGCAGCGCGACCGGCTCCTTGGCGACGGCGAGCTGACCCGCGTCGACGCGCGCGAGCATCAATAGATTCTCGACGAGCGCGCACATCTGCAGCGTGATCGCGAGCGCCTGCTCGATGTCGGTGGGCGTCGGCGCTTTGCGCGACACCTCGAGCAGCGTGCGCAGCCCGGCGAGCGGCGTGCGCAGCTCGTGCGAGACGTCGGAGGTGAACTCGCGCTCGCGCGAGAACGCGGACTCGAGGCGCGCGAGCAGATCGTTGAGCGTGCGCACGGGCGCCGCGAGCTCGCTCGGCTGACCGTCGACCGGCAAGCGCGTCGCGAGCCGTCCCGCGTCGATGTTCGCGAGGTCGCGCCGCAGCGCCGCGAGCGGGGCGAGCCCGCGGGCGAGCAGCCACGCCGTGACGCCGCCGACGAGCAGCAGTGCGATCCCACCGAGCAGCAGGAAGCGCGTGCGCACGGTCGCGACGGTCGCGGCGATGTCGTCGGTGCCCTCCGCGAGCACGATCAGCGTATCGACTGGCGGACGGTGCTGTTCGTCGCGCGGAGCGAAGTGCAGCCCGAACGCACGGCCCGGGCGGCCGTCGGGGAGCGTCAGGTCAAACCTGCCGGCGCGCGCGGGCAGGTCGCCGTTCCAGCCGGCGGAACGCGAGATGACCTTGTCGGCGACCCAGACCTCGGCGAACCCGTCGGGCAGTGCCGGGAGCTCGATCTCGACACCTTCATCTTCATTCTCGGCACCGGCGGCGAGCGCGTGCGCGCGTGCCTGGAGCCCGTGGTCCTTCTGCTGCCACGCCGCATCCTGCACGCCGACGTACAGCGCGAGCGCGAGCGCGACCAGCACACCGGCGACGACGCCGACGAGCGCGACGGTCAGCCGCGCGCGCAGGCTATTCATCGTCTTCTCCGAGCACGTAGCCCTGACCGCGCCGCGTGTGGATCAGCTTCTTGTCGTGGCCTTCGTCGATCTTCTTGCGCAGGTGGCTGATGTGGACGTCGAGCACGTTGCTGCCGGGCTCGGCGGCCTGGTCGTACGCGTGGTCCCACAGCTCGGTGCGCGACACGATGTGGCCGGTGCGATTCGCGAGGTACTCGAGCAGCGCGTACTCGCGCGCACTGAGCGCGATCACGCTGCCGGCGCGCCGGGCGCGTCGCGCGCGCGTGTCGACCTCGAGGTCGGCGATCCGGATCACCGGATCGACGCGCTCGTACCGCCGCCGGATGATCGCGCGCAGCCGCGCGAGCAGCTCGTCGAACGCGAACGGCTTGACGAGGTAGTCGTCGGCGCCCGCATCGAGACCGCGCACGCGATCCTCGACCGCGTCCTTCGCCGTCAGCACGAGCACGTACGTCGTGTTTCCAGTGGCACGCAATTTCTTCAGAATCTCGAGACCACCGACGCCGGGCAGCATGAGATCGAGCAGGATCACGTCGTACGGGTGGTTCTCCGCGTACCAGAGACCTTCGGTGCCGTCGCCGGTCGCGTCGACCGCGTAGTTCGCGTCCTTGAGGCCGCGTGCAAGAGACTCCCGCAGGGGAACGTAGTCCTCGACGACGAGCAACCGCACCCTGCGAGCCTACCGATCTTGAATGAACGGCGGGTGAAATCGTGATTGAATCGTCGGTCATGACGCGACGACTGGGTGTGCTCGTGGCGCTGCTGGCGCTTGCTGCAACTGCTTCGGCCGACAAGGCCAAGCCCAAAGCTCCGGCGGCGAAGGACAAGGCTCCCGCGGCGGCCGACAAGGCGCCGGCGGATACGGGTGGAGCTCCGACCGATGGCAGCGCCGGCGACGGCAGCGCCGCCTTGCCGCCGGGCTGGACGCTCGGCCCCAAGCTGATCGATCTCGGCGATGACGACGAGGTCGATCTTCCGGCGGGACTCGCGTTCGTCGATCGCGCGGCGTCGAAGGCGGAGCTCGAGAAGGGCGGCGATACGGCCGAGGGCGTCGTCGGCATGATCGTGTCGCCCGACGACTGGTCGATCGTGCTCATGTACGACGGCGGCGGCTACATCGACGACAGCGACGCGAACGATCTCAAGCCCGACGAGTTGCTCGAGTCGTACCAGCAAGGCAACAAGTCGCAGAATGAACGCCGCCGCAGCATGGGCGTGCCCGAGCTGTTCCTCGACGGCTGGAGCGAGATGCCGCGCTACGACAAGGCGACGCACCACCTGCTCTGGGGCCTCAAGGGCCACGACAAGGACGGCCAGGTCGTCAACTTCTTCACGCGCATCCTCGGCCGCAACGGCTACCTCTCGCTCAACCTGATCTCGAGCGCGGAGAACATCGAGAAGGCGAAGGTCGCCGCGGCGCCGGTGATCACCGCGACCCGCTTCAAGGCCGGCCAGAGCTACGCCGATCACAAGTCGAGCGACAAGAGCTCGGGCATGGGCCTCAAGGCGCTCGTCGTCGGCGGTGCCGGCATCGCGGCCTTCAAGCTTGCGAAGGCCGGCCTGCTGGTCAAGTTCTTCAAGCCGCTGCTCGTGCTGCTCGCCGGCATCGGCGCGTTCTTCAAGCGCCTGTTCACGGGCAAGAAGAAGGAAGTCCAGCTGCCGCCCGACGGCCCGCCGAACGTCGGCTGAGTGCTGGCGCACGTGACGACACTGCTCGTGCCGAATCGCACGAGCCAGCAGCTGCTTGTGATCGTCGAGCCTTGGGCATCAGAGTACCGACTGGCGGCGAACGAGCAGCTCCGGATCGAGGTCGCGGCCCCATCGTGCCCGACGATCGAGGTCGAGTACCAACCCGACGCGAGTGACCGCGTCGTGGTCGTCGCCGTGATGAATCCGGCCGGTGCGACCTACGCCGCGGACGTCGAGTCGCTGGCGTCGAGCATGCCGACGCGGGTGTGAAGCCCGTTGGTCGACCATTGTCATTCCCGGTCGTTGCGTCGGTCGACCCTGCGCTGCCGAGCTACTGCGGCTCGGGCGTGAACAGCTCGAGCGTCGCGATCGGGGCGCCGCTTCCGTCCGTGCCGCCGGCGATCAGCACCTGACCGTTCGGCAGGGCGATCGCGCTCGCGTTGTTGCGCGGGACAACCAGCGGGGGTTGTGCGATCGGCGCGAGCGTCGTCGCGTCGAAGATCTGGGCATTCGCATCGCCGGCGATCACGAGGTGACGTTGCGTGACCGCGGCGGCGCAGCCGGCCGGCGCGGCGATCGAAACGGGTGTCGTGCCTGACGCTGTCGGATCCACGAGCTCGGCCGGGCCGCTGCCGCAGAGGACCGCGAGCTTGCCAGTGGGCAGCGCCACGACGACCGCTCCGGGATGCGGCGTTGTATCGATCATCTCGAAGGCGTTGCTGCGACGGCGTACGACGCCGCTGTCCCCGGCGAAGACCGAGGTGACGGTACCTGATGTGTCGAGGATGCTCGCGCCTTGCGCAGGCAGGCCGGTGATGTCGGTGAACGCCATCATCGCGCCGTCGAGCCCCGAGAGCGTGGCGGCCGGTGTGCCGGTGAGCACGAAGCGATCGTTGCCGAGCGTCACCAGAGCGGCGTCGGCGCGCGCGAAGCCCGCCTTGTTGCCGAGGTCAACGTACAGGCCGTTCGGCGTCGCGTTCGTATCGAAACGCCAGAGCGTGCCGGTGGGGTTGCCGGAGGCGTCGCGGCCACCGAACAGGTAGACCTGGTTCAGCGCGCCGACGCCGACGGCGACGCCGCTGCGCGCGGCGGGCAGGGCGAGCCCACCCGTCAGGCTGTGATCGAACGCGTTGTAGATCGCGATCGCATCGGTCGGGGCGCCCGAGGCGTCCAGGCCGCCGGCGAGCACGGCGCCATACGTCAGCTTGCCGACCCCGACGTCACTGCGCGCAGGCGTCAGCGAGGCCGGCGCGACGCCGATCGTGTTCGGCACCGCCATGTAGACGACGATCGTCGCATCGATCGCGCCGAACGGCAGCGGTGGCGACTCGCCGGCCGCGATCCGCGTGCCGCTCGCGTCGAGTGCCTCGACGATGATCGAGCCTGGTGCGGTCGTCGCCGGCATCTGGAGATCGATCGTGAAGCCCGACGGGCCGCGCGTCGCCGTCGTCACCTGGTGTGGGTTCGTGATCGTCAGCTGCAGCGTCTGCGCGCTGTCGAGCAGCGTCGAGCCGGGCGCGGTCGTCAGCTCGAGCTTCAGCGTGCCGACCGTGCCGTTGCACGCGGCGAGCAGCAGCCACGGCAGCGCCTTCACGCGAGCGCCTCGATCGCGGCGCGCGTGACGCCGGTGATCCGCACCGTCTTGCGGCGCGACGATGCGCCGGCGACGACCTCGACGGCGCCGCGCGCGATGCCGAGCGTCTTCGCGAGCAGCTCGACCACGGCGGCGTTCGCCTCGCCGTCGACCGGCGGCGAGGTCACCGCGACCTTGAGGCGGCCGTCGTGCACGGGGCCGATCCTGGCGCGAGAGGCGCGCGGTTGCACCAGGATGTCGATCGTCACGGTGCCCGCGTGCTCTGTGATCACTTCGAGCCGCGGCCGAGCTCGCGCGCGCGCTTGGTCGCCGTCTCGACGGCGTTGATCAGCGTCGTGCGCAGGCCGCCCTCCTCGAGCGTGTGCAGGCCGGCGATCGCGGTGCCGCCCGGGGACGTCACCATGTCCTTGAGGCGGCCGGGATGCTCGTCGGTCTCGAGCAGCAGCTTCGCGGAGCCCATCACGGTCTGCGCGGCCAAGCGCTGGGCGTTGCGGCGCGACAGCCCGACCTTGACGCCGGCGTCGGCGAGCGCCTCGAGGATCAAGAAGATGTAGGCGGGGCCGGAGCCGGAGAGGCCGGTGACCGCGTCGAGGTGGCTCTCGTCGAGTTGCACGGTGATGCCGACCGCGTCGAACAGCGCCTTCGCGGCGGCGAGATCGGACTCGCTCGCGTGCTTGCCCGGTGCGATCGCGGTCGCGCCGGCGCCGACGAGCGCGGGCGTGTTCGGCATCGCGCGCACGACGCGCACGCCCTCGGCCAGCGCCTCCTCGATCGTCTCGGTATCGACGCCGGCCGCGATCGACACGACGAGCGTGCCGCTCTGGATCACGTCACCGACCTCGCGCAGCACCTTGTCCATGATCTGCGGCTTGATGCTGAGCACGACGAGGCCGCAGCGCTTCGCGAGCTCGCGGTTGTCGGTCGTGACGTCGACGCCGTAGGCCGTCTTGAGCTCGTCGAGCCGGTCGCGGCGCGGCGCCGAGGCGACGATGCGCGAGGCCGGTACGTGACCGCCGCGCACGAGGCCGCGGATCAGCGCCTCTGCCATGTTGCCTGCGCCGACGAAACCGATCGTGTGTGCGGCTAACGCGCTCATCCGATGTTGAAGTCTTCCTTCTCGTGCTGCCCCGCGAGCGCGGGATCCGAGAACCGACCGAGCGTGTAGCGCGAGAAGATCTCGTGCGGCTTGTCGCCCGTGAGGTACTCCGCGTAGAGCTTGCCGACGATCGGCGCCATCATGAAGCCGTGGCCGACGAAGCCGCACGCGAGGAAGAAGTCGGGATGCGCGGGCGCGGCGCCGAGGATCGGGTTGCCGTCGGGCGATTGATCGTACGGGCCGGCCCACTGGCGCAGGATCTTGATGTCGCCGAGGATCGGCATCAGCCGCACGAGGCGGCGCGCGTACGTCGCGAGGAACTCGAGCGTCGAGCCCATCGCGTACGTCGAGCCGTGGCCGGGCAGGGTGACGCCGCCGACGATCTCGCCGCGCATCGACTGGCTGCAGTAGAGGCCGCTCGACAGCTCCGACACCATCGGCCGCAAGAACGGCTTGAGCGGCTCGCTCGAGCAGATCTCGTGACGAATGGGATACGTCGGCACGTCGACGCCGATCAGCTTCGCGAGCTGCGGCGACCACGCGCCGGTCGCGTTGATCACGCGGCGCGCACGCACCGCGCCTCGCGGCGTGACGACGTCGTAGCCGCCGCCCTGTTGCGGCACGAGCCCGCTGACCGGCGTCTGCGTGAAGATGCGAACGCCGTGCGCCGCGGCCTGGCGCGCGTAGCCCCACAGAAACGGCCACGGGAACAGGATCCCGTCGGTCGGGTTGTACGCGGCGCCGACGATGCCGCGCAGATCGAGCTCGGGCACGATCTCCTGCGCCGCCTTCGGCTCGAGCATCTTCGTGTGCACGCCGCAGCGGTTCTGCAGGTCGATGTTCTTCTGCAGCCGCGCGACTTCTTTCTGCGAGCGCGCGAGGAACAGGTAGCCGCCCTGGCGGAACCACACGTTGACGCCGAGGTCGACCGCGAAGCGCCGGCACAGATCGACCGACTCCTGCATCAGCCGGATGTTGATCTCCGTCGACCACTGCTGCCGGATGCCGCCGCCGTTGCGACCGCTCGCGCCCTCGGCGAGGTAGCCGCGCTCGAGCACGACGACATCGGTCAGCCCGCGGCGTGCGAGGTAGTACGCGATCGCCAGCCCGATGACGCCACCCCCGACGATCACGATCTCGGCCTTCGGCGGCACCGGGCCGCTCGACTCTAGCGTCGCGGGCAGCCGGATCTCGCCGCTCGCGTCGGCGCGCGACTCGTCGCCCTCGTCGTCGTCGAGGTTGCCGGGGATCATGTCGGAGGATCCCTTCCTTCGTCGTCGTCGAAGCGGTGCGCGTCGGGCGCCTGCGCGAGGATCTTGATCGGCGTCGGCGCGAGCGGCGGCCGCGACGTGAAAGGCCGGATCTGCTCGGGCGCGACGTGCGTCAGGCGGGCGAGCTGCGCGGCCATCGGCGCGAGGCACTCCTTGCCCTGACACGGGCCGGTGCCGAAGCCGGTGTAGCGCTTCACTTCCTCGATGTCGGCGTAGCCGCGCGACACGCAGTGCTCGAGATCCGCGAGCGTCACGTCTTCACAGCGACACAGCACGATCTTGCGCGCCATCTACACGCTCCCCGCGACGTTCGCGCCGACGCGAGCGCCATCCTCGGCGGAGCGCGCCGGCCCGAGATAGCCGGTGACGTCTCCGCATGCCCACACGCCCTCGGTCGATGTGCGGCCGTGCTCGTCGACGACGACGCGGAACCCGCCGCGCGCCGGATCGAGCACGACCTTGCAGCCTTGCTGGCGCGGCCCTTCGCTCGCCGGCGACGGGATCGCGGCGACCGCGACGAGATCGCAATCGACGCGGCCGTGCGTCGTGTCGACGGCGGTGACCCAGCTGCGCCCGCGCGCGCCGAGCGCCGCTGAGAGGGCGACGCGCACGACGTCGGTGCCGGCCGCGGCGAGCGCCTGCGCGAGCGCCTCGGCATCGTCGATCATCTCCGGGACCTCGACGACGCACACCTTGTCGCCGCCGACGATGCCGTGATCGACGAGCAGGCGACCGACCGCACGCGCCGCGATCACGCCCGGGCGATCGTTGTCGGCGAACGGCAGGTTGACCGGATAGCCACCGGTCGCCCAGATCCACGCGCGTGCCTTCACGCGATGCAGCTGCTCGGGCGCGGCGACCGCGAGCACGCCGCCGTCGTCCTCCGGAAAGAATCCGATCGCGGTGGCGCGGTCGAGCACGCGGACGCCGGCGCTGTTGCACGACGCGATTGCCGCATCCGCCGCCACGCGACCCTGGCGCGGATCGGCGCGCAGCGAGCCACCGGGGCGCAGCTGATCGTCGACGAGCAGCACGCTCTTGCCGGCGCGCGCGCATGCGGCCGCCGCCGCGAGACCGGAGGGTCCGCCGCCGATCACGCAGACGTCGATGTCCTCGCTGATCACGTCGGGCAGGCGATCGGCGGCCTTCGCCGGCAGCTTGCCGAGGCCCGACAGCTGGCGCACGACCTTGTTCGCGAGCCGGTTGAGCACGCTCGACCCGGTCATCAGCGTGTGGTGATCGAGGCCGCGCGAGAACAAGAAGTCGACCGCGCCGAGCAGATCGACCTCCGCCGAGGGAAACGCGTTCTGGCCTTCGACCTCGGCGCCCGCGGTGCACGGCGACTGACACGCGCGCAGGTTCGGAACGCCGCCGAGCCGCACGAGGCAGCCCGAGCAGTGACCCTCGAGGCAGAAGAACGTGCGCGGGCGGTGGTACTTCAGCGAACGCGAGAGCACGCGCGCGCCCGACGCGATCGCAGCCGCGGCGACGGACTCATCACCGTAGGCGCGCACCGAGCTGTCCGCGATCCGGACTTCGATGGCGGGGCCACGTGCGGCGTCGAACGAGGGCAAGCGGCGCGCCACTGCAGAGAAATATCACGCCGCTCGATGCGCCTGCACCGCGCCAGTCGCCCGATCACCTGCCCCAAACGCGGGGCCTGGGTTCATTGCTTTCGCTTCGCAGTGCGGGTTACGGTTGCGGTCGCGAAAGGACAGGGGAAACCGACGATGGCGACTCCAACGAGGCCGTGCCCGTACTGTGGCGCGGCGGTTCTGATGAACGCTCCGGCGTGCGGTACGTGTGGTCGGCCGATGCCTCCCATGCAGGCAGGCGCACCACCCGGTGGCCAGCAGCCCGCGAAGACGATGTTCGGTGTCGCCGCTCCGACGGTGCCGCGTCCGGGGCAGCCCGCACCGGCGCCGGCGCCTGCAGGACAGCCGCGTCCAGGCGGTCAGCCCGGCTATCCGCAGCAGGGCTTCCAGCCGCCGCAGCAGCAGGGCTTCGGCCAGCCGCCGCAGCAGCCGGGTGGTTTCGGCCAGCCGCCGCAGCAAGGTTTCGGTCAGCCGCAGCAGCCCGGCTATCCGCCGCAGCAGCCGGGTGGTTTCGGCCAGCCGCCGCAGCAAGGCTTCGGTCAGCCGCAGCAGCCGGGCTATCCGCCCGCGCAGCAGCCGGGTGGCTTCGGTCAGCCGCAGCAGCCGGGCTATCCGCCCGCGCAGCAGCCGGGTGGCTTCGGCCAGCCGCAGCAGCCGTACGGTCAGCCGCCGCAGCAGGGCTTCGGTCAGCCGCAGCAGCCGGGTTATCCGCCCGCGCAGCAGCCGGGTGGCTTCGGCCAGCCGCAGCAGCCGTATGGCCAGCCGCAGCAGCCGTACGGGCAGCCGCCGCAGCAGGGCTTCGGAGGCAACCCCGGTGGCTCGGGCTTCGGTCAGCCGCAGCAGCCGGGCTTCGGTGGTCAGCCGGGATATCCGCAGGCCGCGAATCCGTTCGCGCCGCCGCAGCAGGATCTTCCGGGTCCGCTCGACGACATGGCTCGCAAGCTGCCGCAGTCGGCGCCGGGCACGCTGTTCGGGTTCCCGGTCAGCCGGCTTCGCGATCCCGCGATCCAGCGCAAGATCCTGTTCCTCGCCGGTGTCGCGCTCGTCGCGTCGATCGTGGTTCCGATCTTCACGCAGCCGAAGCTGATCTTCCCGTTCTCGAGCGGCGTCCCGAAGTGGGACTTCCTCGTGTGGCCGCTGATCGCGGGCGGTGCGTACCTGCTCGTCGCGGCGGCGCCGCCTGACATCCGTCAGAAGGTTCCGCCGGCAGTGCTGCAATGGATCCCGTTCGGCGTGTCGTTCGCCGGCGTGTTCATGGTCGGTGGGCTCGGCGGTGGTGCCGGTGGCGGAGGCCCCGCGCATGACACGCTCTACACGCTCGGCTACGCGGTGCTCGTGTTCGGTCTGCTCGCGCGCATCGCAGCGCCAACCGATCAGATCGCGCGCATCATCATCGCGGTGGGCGCCGGCTGCATGCTGCCCGGCTTCTTCCACTGGTTCGACTTCCTGCACTTCTCGCACGTGCCGGCGCTGTTCGTGATCTACGTGCTGATCGACTTCATCGTCACGCTGCTCGGCATCGCGTGCATCCTGTTCGTGGTGCCGCCGCAGAAGCTGCCGCCGGCGCTGCAATCGGTCGATGCGTTCGGTCCGCTGATCTGCGCCGTGCTGCTCGTGTGGCTGCCCGCGCAGGTCGTCCTGATGGGCCTCGCGCTGTTGATCCACGTCCATGCGGGCGTCGGCGCGATCCTGATCATGGCGCACATGCTGCTGCGCATCGTCGCGTTCTTCGGCGTGCTGCTGATGGCGTCGCCGGCCGCGTACGAAGAGGCGAAGGCGATGTTCATGAAGAAGCCCGGTGGAGGCGCTCCGCCGCCGTCGGGTGGTGGTTACCCGCCCGGTGGTGGCTATCCTCCGCAGGGTGGCGGCTATCCTCCGCAAGGTGGCGGTTACCCGCCGGCCGGTGGTGGTGGTTACCCGCAGCAGGGCGGCTGGCAGTAAGTCACCGCGCTTGTTGTTGAAGCGGCCCGTCGATCACTCGGCGGGCCGTTTTCGTTTCGGTCTATAATCGCCGCATGCGTCGGCTGCTTCTCTGCTGCGCGCTGCTCGGTGGCTGCGGCAGCACGTCGCTCAAGCGCCAGGGCGAGGCATGCTCGGCGTCGAGCGAGTGCGCGGGCGGCCTGCTCTGCGATCTCGCGATGAAGCCCGCTGTGTGCGCCGGCAAGAGCAGCCTCGATGCGCCGCCGGTGATGATGATCGACGCGCGCAAGCTCGACGCGAAGCCGATCGATGCCAGGCCGATCGACGCCCCGGCCGTCGGCTCCGACGCCCCCGCGGACTGAACGCGTTATGCTCCGCGCATGCGCGAACGCGGCCTCGAGTACAAGGTCGGCCTGCTGATCCTCGTCTCGAGCGCGATCCTGCTCGCCTTCATCTTCGTGCTCGGCAACTTCTCGCTGCGCTCGGGTTTCCAGATCCAGGTCGACTTCGACTACATCGGCAGCCTCCAGGAAGGCGCCCCGGTCAAGGTCAGCGGCATCAAGGTCGGCAAGATCAGCGAGGTCGAGTTCCTCGGCGGCAATCCCGATCCCAAGGTCGGTGGCAAGCGCGTGCAGGTGCGCGTGACGGCGTGGGTCGAGTCGCGCGTTCACGATGCGATCCGCGGCGACGCCGAGTTCTTCATCAACACCGCCGGCGTGCTCGGCGAGCAGTACCTCGAGATCGTGCCCGGTCACGACTGGGACCACCCGGCGATCGCGGCGAACACGATCATCCACGGCGCGCCCGCGGTCCACGATCCGCCGCGCACCGACCTCGTCGTCGCGCGTCTCTACGAGGTGCTCGACGGCGTCGCGAGCGTGCTGCGCGACGACAAGGACAACATCAAGCACCTGCTCTCGAACAGCGCGAACGCGGTCGCGGAGGCGAACCAGCTCCTCGTCGATAACCGCGCCAAGCTCGGCGAGCTGATCGCGAACGGCGCCGATCTCGCGAAGGAAGCGAAGATCACGCTGACGAAGGTCAACGCGGGCCTCGGCGACGGCCGTCCGGTCGCCGCGCTGGTCAATGATGCCGATGCGACGCTGAGGACCGCGCAGTCGACGATGACGACGCTGACGCCATCCGCGCAGGCACTGATGACCGACGCGACGCGCGTCACCGGCCTCGTCACCGAGCAGCGCATCGACAAGGCCCTCGATGCCGCGGACAAGGCCGCGAGCGCCGCCGGCAAGGCGGGCGGTCTGATCGACAACGTCAACGGCATGGTCACCGACCTGCGCGCCGGCAAGGGCACGGCGGGTGCGCTGCTGTCGCGCGACGAGCTCTACAGCGACCTGCGCGAGCTGATCCGCGACCTCAAGCGCAATCCGTGGAAGTTCTTCTGGAAGGAGTAGATGCTCCTCGCGCAAGACCAGCGGCTCGCACGGCGCGTCGGCACGATCGGCCTCGTCGTGATCGCGCTCGCGATCGCGTTCTTCGTCTTCGTCTACGACCGCATCGAGTGGGGGCGCCACGTCCGCGTGCGCGTGTACTTCCATTCGACGGGTGGCCTCGTCGAGGGCGCGCCGTTCGTCGTCGCGGGACGCGAGGTCGGCAAGGTCGAGGCGATCGTGCTCTCACCGCAGGGCGCGCCGACGCCTCTCCAGGGTGACGAGGGCGTCGAGGTGCGCGTCGCGATCGATGCCGACGATGCGGCCGGCCTTGTCCACGGCGACGTGTTCGTCGCATCGAAGGGGCCGCTGTCGGCGCGCTACCTCGAGCTGGGCCCGCCCGCGCCGGATGCGCCGCGCGTCGCGATCCACGAGAAGGACCAGCTGCTCGGCAGCGACCCGCCGACGCTCGACCGCGTGTTCCAGCGCACCTGGGACAACCTCACCACGCTCGGCGGGTTCCTCGACGAGATGCACCCCGAGATGGCCGAGCTGCGCACCCAGCTGACCGCGCTCCAGCAGACGCTGCACGAGGTCGCGCCCGACGTCGCGCTGCGCGCCGATATCGACGCGCTGATCGCCGAGGCCGGCCGCACGCGCGATGCGCTCGGTGGTCGCCCCGGTCTCGACAGGAACAGCGCGCTGATCGATCACACGCGCGTGACGGTCACGCAGGCCCGCGCGATGGTCGCCGCGCTGCGCACGAAGGCCGATGCGCGCGGCGCCTCGCTCGCGGCGGTCAAGGCGCGCCTCGGCACGCGCGGCAGCGAGGCGATCGACAAGGTCGAGCTCGCGATCGATCGCGTCAAGGCCGTGCTCGACAAGGTCGACCCGCTGCTCGCCCAGGTCGACGCGATCCAGCAGCGCATCGCCCGAGGCGAGGGCTCGCTGCTCAAGCTGATGCACGATCCCGAGTTCCCCGAAGAGGCGAAGGAGCTCGGCAAGATCATGAAGCGCCAGCCCTGGAAGCTGATCGACCGCCCGCAGTAAGGTCGGGCGATGCTGACCGTGACGACGTACGACTGGGTTCCGCCGCCGCCGCGCGGCTTCGTGCGCGACCTGCGCGTTCGGTGGGCGCTCGAGGAGGCGAAGCTGCCGTATCGCGTGGCGACGGTGCCGTTCGTTCCGTTCAAGGAGCGCGGCGCCGAGCACCTCGCGCATCAGCCGTTCGGGCAAGTCCCGTGGCTCACCGACGGCGACACGACGGTGTTCGAGAGTGGCGCGATCCTGCTGCACATCGCGAAGAAGACCGGCACCGACACGAGCGATGTGATCGAGTGGGTGTTTGCCGCGCTCAACTCGGTCGAGATGCCGGTCGTGCCGTGGACGATCTTCAAGTTCAGCAAGCTCGACGGCGAGGCCGTGAGCCAGGTCGACAACTTCCTCGATCTGCGTCTGCAGCGCATGGAGCCGGTGCTCGCGGCGCGCGAGTGGCTCACCGGTGCATTCACCGTCGCGGACATCCTGATGGCGGACGTGCTGCGCATCGTCGACCGGTTCGACGGGCTCGCGAAGTATCCGGCGTGCAAGGCGTACCTCGCGCGTGCGACGGCGCGGCCGGCGTTTGCGAAGGCGCACGGCGATCAGCTGGCGCACTTTGCCGCCGGCGACGCGAAGCGTAGCTAGAAGCCGGGCGTCTCCATCGGGCCGCTCGACTGGCCGGTGATGAACTGCTGGACGATCGGATCGGGCGAGGCGCGCAGCTCGGCGGGCGTCGCGACGGCGTGGACGATGCCCTGATACAGGAACGCGACGCGATCGGCGATGCCGAAGATCGAGGGGAGGTCGTGGGAGACGACGATCGCGGTGACGCCGAGCTTTTCGGCGAGCTCGCGGATCAGGCGGTCGATGCGGCGCGCGCTGACCGGGTCGAGGCCGGTCGTCGGCTCGTCGAACAGCACGACCTCGGGTGAGAGGGCGAGCGTGCGGGCGATCGCGGCGCGCTTGCGCATGCCGTCGGAGAGCTCGGCCGGGTAGCGCTCGGCGTACTCGTCCATGTAGACCTGGGCGAGGCGCTTCTTCGCTTCGACGAGCGCGTCGGCGTGACGCAGCTTGCCGTGCTTGCGCAGGGGCAGGGCGACGTTCTCGGCGAGCGTCATCGAGTCGAACAGCGTCGAGGACTGGAACACCATGCCGATGCGGCGGCGCAGCGGCTCGAATTCGCGCTCGCTGTAGTCGTCGACGCGCTGGCCGTCGAACCAGATCTCGCCGGCGTCGACGCGGAGCAGGCCGATCAGGTGCTTGATCGTGACGCTCTTGCCGACGCCCGAGGTGCCGATGATGAACATCACCTCGCCCTTGTTCACGGCGAGGTCCATACCCTCGAGCACGGGCTTGGTGCCGAACGCCTTCGTGACGCCCTTGAACTCGATGTACGCGGCCATCAGAGGTCACCGCCGAACAGGAACAGCGCGCCCGCCGAGATCACGAAATCGAGGACGATCACGGCGAACGAGCTGCCGATCACGGCGGCTGTCGTCGCCCAGCCAACGCCGTCGGAGCTGCCGCGCGCGCGCAGGCCGCAGAAGCCGGCGACGACCGGAATCGCGGCGCCGTAGGAGGTCGCCTTGATCAGCATCAGCGCGAGGTGGCGCGGGCGCAGCAGGTGGAGGTCGTAGAACAGGCTCGGGTTGACGCCGAACGAGTACTGCGCGGTCAGGCCACCGGCGGCGTACATCACGGTGCCGCCGAGCGTCGTCAGCATGTTCGTCATGACGACGCTCGCGATGAAGCGCGGCACGATCAGGTAGTCGATCGGCAGCACGCCGCTCATGCGGAGCGCGTCGACCTGCTCGGTGACCTTCATCGACCCGATCTCGGCGGCGATGCCGGCGCCGACGCGCGTCGCGAGCATGAGGCCGGTCAGCGTCGCGCCGAAGTCGCTGACGATCAGCTTGATGTACTGCGAGCCGACCTGCGAGTAGTCGGCGATGCCGACGCGCTGCAGCTGCAGGCATGCCTCGTACGTCATCACCATGCCGATGAAGCCGAGCGTCACGATGATGAACACGACCGAGCGATTGCCGACCGAGTACATCTGGCGCACGATCTCGCCGCGTGGTCGACCGCCTCGCCGGCCGCGGATGATGCCGGCGATCGTGCCGACGTAGACGAGCCATAGCTCGATCGCGGCGCGACTCGTGTCGACGAGCCCGCCTCCGATGCCTTCGATGAGCTTGCGCGGTCCCTTCATCCGGTCGTGTAGGTGAGGAAGAAGTCGAGGAGCATGATCGAGACGGCGGCCGCGACGACGGCTGCATTGACGGCCTTGCCGACGCCGACCGCGCCGCCGCGTACGGTCACGCCGAAGTAACAGCTCGTCACCGCGATCGCGCCGCCGAAGGCGAGCGACTTGTAGACGCCGTGCAGGAAGTCGTACGGCTTCAAGTTGTCGGCGAAGCTGTGGAACATCGTCGCCCACTCGATGTCGAGCATCGCGCGCCCGACGATCGAGGCGCCCGTGAGCGCGACGAGGTCGCCGATCACGGTCAGGGCGACGAGCATGACCATCATCGAGATCACGCGCGGCACGACGAGGAAGCGCACCGGATCGATCGCGAGCGCCCGCAGGCCGTCGAGCTGCTCGGTGACGGTCATCGTCGCGAGCTCCGCCGTGTTGTTCGCGCCGACGCGCCCCGAGAACATCAGCGCGATGAGAATCGGCCCGATCTCGCGGAGCACGGCGTAGCCCGCGCCCCAGCCGGCGAGCGCGTGCGCGCCGAACTTCTTCACGAACGGGCCGGTCTGCAGCGTCATCAGGCCGCCGGCGAAGAACGCGGTCAGCACGACGATCGGCACCGACCGGTTGCCCATCTTGTGGAGGTTCTTGAACAGCTCCTGGCGATCGACGCGCGGCGGAACGAACGAGCGCAGCACCTGCCAGGTGAGCAGCAGGATGCCGCCGACCTCCTCGGCGATGCGGATCGCGCCCGCGCCTACGTTCTCGATCCACTTCACGCGCGCTGCTCCTCCATGCGCAGCGGTCCCTCGAGCTCGCCGCGGACGAACTGACGCACGAGCGGGTCGGGCGCATCGCCGATCGTCGCCGCGGGGCCGCGGTAGAGGATGTGGCCGTGGTAGAGGAACGCGATCTCGTCGACGAACTTCGCAAGCGCCACGACGTCGGACGATACCGCGAGCACGGTCGCGCCCGTGCGCTGCTGGTCGGCGGCGAGCAGGTCGTAGATCTTCTGCGTGGTGACCGGGTCGAGGCCCGCGGTCGGCTCGTCGTAGATCACGAGCTCGGCGTCGGCGACGGTCGCGCGCGCGATGCCCACGCGCTTGCGCATGCCGCCCGACAATTCGCCCGTCAGCTTGTGCTCGCTGCCCGCGAGGCCGACGGCGCGCAGCCGGGTCGCGACGCGCTCGGCGATCGCCTCGGGCGTCATGCCGCCGCGCTGGACGAGCGGGAACGCGACGTTCTCCTCGACGCTCAGGAAGTCGAACAGGGCGTAGTTCTGGAACAGCATGCCGATCCGCCGGCGCAGCGCACCGAGCTGGACCTCGCGCTTGCCGACGACGCTCTCGCCGAGCGTCTCGATCTCCCCGCGATCCGGCTGCTCGAGCCCGCACACGAGCTTGCAGATGACGCTCTTGCCCGACGCGGCGGGGCCGATCAGGCCGAGCCGTCCGCCGCGCGGCACGTCGAGCGACACGCCGGCGAGCACGTCGCGCCGGCCGTAGTGCTTGTGCACGTCGCGCAGCCTTATCGCGGCTTGCACGGGTTTTCCTTCGCGAGGTACTTCGAGTCGGACTCGAGCTTCTCGAGATCGGCCATCGCGCGGCACGCGCCGGGTTGATCGCCGGCCTGGGCGAGCGTCACCGCGAGCTCGTACAGCGCGTCGTCGCGCAGGATCGACGCCGGATACAGCGACGGCAGCTTGCGAAACGCGTCGGCGGCGGCGGGGAGATCGTGGAGGTCGTCGCGCAGGATCTGACCGAGCAGCAGCTGGCCGTCGTCGAGCCAGATCGAGAAGTAGCTGCCGGCGCCGAACGCGACCTCGCGCGTCGCCTCGAGCGCACGCAGCCGCTCGACGGCGCCCTTCGGATCGCCGAGCTGCCGCGACAGGTTCGCGGACTTCCAGCGCGCGTCGTCGCGCAGGCCGCTCGTCGGATAGTCCGCCGGGATGCGGTCGTAGAGAGCGCGCGCGGCAGGCAGGTTCGCGAGCTCGTGCTCGTCGAGCTCGGCGAGCGACCACACGAGGTTGTCGGCGATCTGCGTCTCGGCGAGCGGCGTCACGAGCTTGCCGATCTGATCGGCGAGCGCGCGCGCGTCGCGGCTGCGGCCGTCGTCGAGGAGCACACGCAGCGCATCGGCTGCGATCGGCTCGTCGGGCCAGTCGGTGACGCACTTCCACAGCGCGGTCCACGCGTCGACGGTCTTGCCGGCGGCGAGCAGCAGCGTGCCGGCGCGATACGTCGCCGTCGAGGCCGTCATCGGATCGTCGGTCTTGCCCGGCACGGCGAGGTACACGGCGACCGCCTCGGGCTTTCGATCGTGGCGCTCGAGGACCTCGCCCTCGCCGAGCAGCGCGTCGCTGCACGCGGCCGTCGCACGCCGTGCCGGCTTCAAGCGGCCGCACTTCTGCTGTGCGGCGCGATAGGCGGCGACCGCTCCATCGACGTCACCGGCGTCGGCGCGCGTGTCGGCGGTGACCAGCTCCGGCAGCGTCGCCGGGGCCGAGCACGCCGCGAGCAGCACGAGCAGCGCTCTCACAGCGCCGCTGCGACCTCCGCGATCACCTGCGCCGCGCGCGAGACGGCCGCGCGATCGACATCGAGGTGAACGACGGCGCGGATCCGCTGCGTGTTCGCGAGCTCGCCGGGATGCGACCGCGCATCGACGCGCATCGCGCCGATCATGACGCCTTGCGCCTTCGCGCGCTCGATCGCCTGCGCGGTCGTCCCGCGCTCGAGGTCGATCATCACGATGTTCGTCTGCGGGGCGAGCACGCGTACGCCGCGCGCGCCCGCGAGCCCCTCGGCCAGTGCCTTCGCGTTCGCGTGATCCTCGGCGAGCCGCGCGCGATGGTGCTCGACCGCATGCAGGCCGCCCGCGGCGAGGATGCCGGCCTGACGCATGCCGCCGCCGTACATCTTGCGCAGGCGGTGGCACTTCTTGATGAAGTCGCGCGGCCCCGCGATCACGGAGCCCGCCGGGGCGCCGAGCCCTTTCGACAAGCACACGCTGACGCTGTCGAAGCCGTCCGCGAGCTCGCGCTCGCTCGCGCCCTGCGCCACCGCCGCGTTCCAGATCCGCGCGCCGTCGAGATGGTTCCACATGCCGAGCGCGTGCGAAGCGGCCGTGACCTCCGCGAGCCGCGCGCGGTCCCAGACGATGCCGCCCATCGCGTTGTGCGTGTTCTCGACCGCGACGACGCGCGTGGCGGCGCCGTACGGATCCTCGGGCTTGTACGCGGCGCGCACGTCGGCGGCCGTGAACGTGCCGTCGGTGCCGATCACCTGCGTCTGGCAGCCGGCGAGCGCCGCGAGCGCGCCCGACTCGTAGCGCCAGCAGTGCGCGCCGACGCCGATGATCACCTCGTCGCCGTGGCGCGTCGCCGCCGCGAGCGCAACCTGGTTCGCCATCGTGCCGCTCGGCACGAACAGCGCCGCTTCCTTGCCGAGCAGCGCCGCGACACGCTCCTGCAGCCGGATCACCGTCGGGTCCTCGCCGTAGACGTCGTCGCCGACCTCGGCGTCGGCCATCGCCTTGCGCATGGCCTGCGTGGGCCGGGTGACCGTGTCGCTGCGCAGATCGATCATGCGCCCGAACGTAGCACCGGACCCCGGCTCAGGGCGTGTTGCTCACCGGCGGGCCGTCGTCGTCCTTCTTCGGCGCCTCGTCCTTCTTCGGCGGCGGCGGCTCTTCCTTCTTCGGCGGCGGCGCGCTTGGCGCAGGGGCCGGCGAACCGAGCTCGGCGCGGAGCTTCTGCTCGAGCTTGTTGAGCAGCTCGATCTCGACGTACTCGGGGCGGTCCTCGATCGTCAGCACGAACCGCACGAGGTGGCGGCCGTCCTTGACCGTGTCGACGAGCTCGAGCGAGCCGCGGAACGTGCGCTTCTCCTCGCGCAGCTCGAAGATCACGTAGCCGGCGTCGGCGTCCTTCTCGGTGATCTTGAGCTTCGCGTCGACGCGGATGAACCGGACGGCGGCGGCCCATGCATCGGGGCGCGGGTAGGCGAGCGTCTTCTCCGAGCGTGCCTGGGCCACGCCCGTGGCGAGCAAGAGGGCGAGCAGGACTCGGCGCATGCGCCGATGTTCGCTACGTCGCTTCGGCGGGGCCACTTTTTCCCCCTAGGGGAGGCTTCGCGCCCGCGCGACCGCGAGGTCGTGGAACGAGACCCAGGGCGTCAGCAGGCCCAGGAGGCCCATGCCCATGTACCAGAGCAGCTGCAGGAAGTAGTGCAGGTTGGCGAACGCGAACGCGGTCGCGTAGATCGGTAGGTCCTTGTTCGCGGCGCCCGGGATGTAGAGCGAGAGGCCGAGCACCGTGAACCACTGGAACTGGCCGAAGTTGCCGGGCGAGTTGGGCAGCATGATCCCGACGGCGACGATGCCCATCGTCGCGAGCGCACCGATAACGCTGAGGTGAAACGCGGGGTCGATCATGTGGAAGCCCTTCGCGAGCACCCATACGCCCAAGCCGTTCGCGAACCAGTACACGACGCTCCACACGACGAACACGGCGAGGTTCTTGCCGTCGTTGAGCACCTCGAAGCCGCGGATCATGCTGACGAGCTTGTGCTCGATCGCCGTCGCGAGCTTCGGCGCGAGCCTCGGCAGCAGCGACAGGCGCAGGAAGAACGCGACCGTCGGCTGCGGCCGGCGCAGCGCGAGCAGCAAGAACACCATCGCGGCCGTGAACACGCCGAGTGCGACCCACGCCGTCGGCATCATCCAGTCGGGTGCGCTGGGGCCGCGCAGCGAGAAGCACGCGCCGAACACGAGCAGCGAGATGATCAGGCCGTCGACGATGCGCTCGACCGCGACGGTGCCGAGCGCCTGCGTGCCCGAGACGCCGCGCTGGCGCAGCAGGCCGGGCCGCACGAACTCGCCGAGCCGCGCCGGCAGCGCGAGGATCGCCATGAACCCAACCGACGAGATCGCGAGCAGCGGACCGGTCGGCAGCTTGACGCCGATCGGCGCGAGCAGGTTGTTCCAGCGCAGCGCGCGGCACAGGTGCACGACGAGCAACAGGCCGAGGTAGCCGCCGAGATACGGCGCGAAGTCGCCGAACGACAGCGCGTGCCACGCGTGCTCGAGCTGCGCGACCGTCTGGCCGTTCGGCCACACGAAGTAGACGCACAGCGCGAGCATGCCGAGCGAGAGCACGAGGTTGATCGCGAGCTTCATACGTCAGGGAGCTGGCCGGCGAGGATCGCACGAGGCGCGTGGTCGAACAGCCGGATGACCGCGGCATGGCCGAGTTTC
Source organism: Deltaproteobacteria bacterium (assembly GCA_019237945.1). Lineage (GTDB taxonomy): Bacteria > Myxococcota_A > Polyangia > Haliangiales > Haliangiaceae > JABFXX01. The sequence continues at coordinate 34,407 of JAFAOG010000568.1, forward strand.
TTGTCGATCCAGGCGAGCCCTTGCTGGGCTTGCTGGAGGTCGCCGACCTGGTGGGCGTCGGTCGCGACCGCGGCGACGAGCCCTTCCTCGAGCAGGTGACGCGCGGCCTTCATCTCGCGCTTGCCGTGGAACCCACCGACCGCCGCGAGGTCGACGACGAACGCGCAGTTGTTCCGCAGCTTGCGTGCGAGGTCGTCGTCGCCCCACAGCGCGTGATAGCGCTCGGGGTGCGCGAGCACCGGGACCTTGCCCGCCATCCGAAACTTGAACAGCTGATCGACCATCGTCGGCGGCATCAGCGGCGGCGGGATCTCGACGAGGAACGCGTTGGTGCCGGCGTAGCTCGGGATCGCGTCCGCCGCGACGCGCTGGTAGAATACATCGTCCCACATGTTCTCGGCGGCGAGCCGGAGCGTCGGATGGCGCGGGTTGCGGAGGCGCTGGAGCGCGGCAAACGTCGCCTCGACGTCGTCCCATGAGGGCAGATACTGAGACGCCTTCTGATGAGGGGTCACGCACTGCTCGGTGACCCCCAGCGCGGCGAGGCCGTCGAGCATGGCCAGAGCGGTGGCCTCGTCGGGAGCGCCGTCGTCAAGCCCGAACAGCACGTGGCTATGGAGATCGACGAAGCCCACCTGGGACGGCGGGTTTAGCGCAGCCTCCAGCGGCATACAACCGTCCGTGATTGCTCGGCGTGATCGTGCGTGTTAGAGATCGAAGAGCCCGGGAAACCAGGGCTAAGGGACGTTCCATGGCACAGAGCGATAAGCGCGAGAATTCGGTCCTCTTCTCCCTGCGGGAGCTCCGTCAGATCGAGGAGAACCGCGTCCAGGAAGAGGAGCACGCGGTCCGCAGCGCCGAAGAGGCTCGCCGCATGGCCCGTGAGGCCGAGGAGCGCCGCAAGCGCGACGAAGAGGAAGCGAAGATCAAGGCCGAGCGCGATCACCAGCGCCAGATCGAAGAGGCGCGGGTCGCGGCCGAGCGCGAGGCGCGTATGCGCGTCGAGTCGGCGGAGGCCGCCGAGCGTGCGCGCCAGCAGGCCGCTCTCGAGCAGCAGCGCCTCCAGCAGGAGATGGAGCTGCGCCGCGCCGAGGTCGCGAAGAAGCGCCCGACGTGGATGCTCGCCGTCACCGCGATGGCCGTGATCGGCATCGTGATCGCCGGCGTCGTCGGCGTCCGCGCGTATCAGCAGTCGCAAGAGGACTCGGAGAAGCGCCAGCAGGCCGAGCGCGAGAAAGAGGAGTACGGCAAGCAGGTCAAGGCTGCCCAGGAGCAGGTGGCCAAGGCGCAGCGCGACCTCGACGAGAACGCCGCGAAGCTCGACAAGGCGATCGCGGACGTCAGCGCGGCGCAGGACGCCGTCGCCCTCAAGGCCGCCCAGGCTCGCCTCCAGGAGCTGCAGCGCGAGCAGGCCGACATGCGGGCTCGCGTCGAGGCGGCCAAGCAGGCGGCTGCGAAGGCGGAGCGCGCGCGAGGCGTGCACGTCAGCCAGGAGTGCTTGAACAACCCGCTCGCGAAGGGCTGCCAGTAAGCAGCGGTTCGCCCGGTGTGGGTAGCGGCGCCCCGGAGTGGGCGCCGTTTTCATTTTCGGTCCGCCGGGCGCAAACGTTTGGCGGGTTGCGGTGTCTAACGATCGTGCGCTGCGTGCTGGTGCTGCTCGTGCTCGGGGCCTGTGGGCGCCCCGCGTCGGAGCTCGACAAGCTGCGCGCCGAGGTTCAGCGCGTGTCGGAGCGTGCGCACGCGGTGCTCGCAAGTGCGCATACCGACGAGGAGCTGCGCGCGGCGCGCCCGAGGCTGGTCGAGCTGCAGCTCGAGCTGGCCGACCTCAGCGACCGCATCGATCGGCTGCAATCGCCGCGCTGACACCGTGTCTTCACCGCATGCAGGAAGCATCGGTGATGACGTCGCTGCACGAGCTCCGCGCGATCGAGCAGCAGCGAATCGCGGACGAACGCGCGGCTCGCGAGCGCGCCCATCAGGCGGAAGAGGCGGCGCGCGTCGCGGCGGAGCAGGCGCGGCTCGCGGCGATCGAAGCGCGCGAGCGGGCGGAGCGCGAGGCGCAGCTGCGGATCGAGGAGGCACGGGTCGCGGCGGAGCGCGAGGCGCGGATGCGCGTCGAGGCGCACGAGGCTGCGGAGCGCGCGCGACTGGCCGCGCAGCTCGAGCAGGAACGGCTCGTCCACGAGGTTGCACTGCGGCGCGCCGACATCGCGAAGCGCCGGCCGAAGTGGATGGTCGCGGTGACCACGATCGCGGTGGCGGGAGGTCTCGGCTTCGGCGGGCTCGCGATCGATCGGATGCACCAGGCCGATGAGGCGCAGCACGCGACCGCGCAGGCCGACGCCGAGAAGGCCGCCGCGAAGAAGGAGGCCGCCGACGCGGTCGCCAAGCTCGAGGCGATGCAGAAGACGCTCGACGAGCTCGACGGCAAGGTCCGTGAGGCGCAGCAGGCCGTCGCGACGGCGACGAACGCGCTCGAGCTCAAGCAGGCGCAGAAGCGGCTCGACGAGGCCAATCGCAAGGCCGCGGAAGCACGGGAGCGTGCGGCGGAGCTACAGCGCATCAAGGACAAGCACGACCGCGACCAGAAGATCGACGTCACGCGGTGTGCGGGCCAGGTCCTCTGCAAGTAGGTGTACGCTCGGTGTAGATGCGCTGGCTCCTCGTCGCGCTCCTCGCCACCTTCACGCTGTCGCCCGCGTGCGACTGCAACCACCACCACTCGAACGGTCCGGACGCACCACCCGGCGACATCTGCACGCCGGCCTGCACGGGCGACGACGTGTGTCGCTACAACACGTGCGTGCCGCCGCCCGAGCCGTGCGGCAGCAATGCGGACTGTCCGGGCGACAAGTACTGCGACGTGCCGAACCACGAGTGCTTGCCGTGGGGCGTCGGTCCTGGCGGCGGCAGCGATCCGGCGTGCAAGCGCGATCCGGTTCCCGGCGTGTTCTTCCCAGGCGCGCAGTGCGAGTGGGTCGGGCCGCCCGCCGGCGATCCGTATCCCAACCACGTCAACGTGCTCGCGACGCCGATGGTCGCGACGTTCTACGCGCAGGGCGAGCTGTCGTCGCCGTCGATCGTGTTCACGTCGTACAACTTCACCGACGGCATCGCGCCGTCCTGCGAGAGCAGCGACCCGAATTACTACGGCATCATTCGCATCATCGATGGTCGCACGTGCCAGCAGCAGGCGACGATCGCATCGCCGACGCTCGTTGCATCGGCATCGGTCGCGATCGCCGACATCGGTGGCATCGATGCGACGCCGGAGATCGTCGGCGCGCGCAGCGACGGCGGCCTCGTCGCGTGGACGCTCAAGCCAACCGGCTGGGAAGTGCTGTGGCAGACGTCCTCGAGGTTCGCCGACACGCTGTGCGACTGGGCCGGCCCTTCGATCCACGACCTCGACGACGACGGCATTCCCGAGATCCTGTTCTACGGCAACGTCTACGACGCGAACGGCAACGCGCTCGACGAATCGCTCGGCGCGACGGTCGCGACCGGCACGGGCTACATCCCCGTCGCGGCCGACATCGACGGCGACGGCCAGGTCGAGCTGATCACGGGCGCCGAGATCTACGTGTGGGACCGCACCAACAAGAAGTGGCAGCCGAAGCAGGCGCTGCCGGGCGGCGTCGGGCACGTTGCGGTCGCCGACTTCGGCACGTACACGAACGGGATGTCCGATCGCGCGCATCTCGATGGCATCGCGGAGGTCGCGCTGATCCGCGCCGGCGTCGCGCACGTGTTCGCGCTCGACGGGCGCGAGGTGTTCACGGCGAACCTGCAGGGCACGACGGCGGGAGCGGGCGGACCGCCGACGATCGCGGACTTCGACGGCGACGGCCGCGTCGAGCTCTCCTCCGCCGGCGCGACGGCCTACACGGTGTTCGATCCGGACTGCACGGGCACGCCCGATCCGATGTTCTGCGCGTCGATGACGACGAACGGCGTCTTGTGGGCCGATATCTCGCAGGACGCGTCGTCGAACGTCACCGGCTCGTCGGTGTTCGACTTCGATGGCGACGGCCGCGCCGAGGTCGTCTACGGCGACGAGTGCTTCACGCGCGTCTACGACGGCCTCACCGGCAAGGTCGTGTACTCGCGCTATCGCACGTCGTGCACCTGGTACGAGAACCCGGTGATCGCGGACGTCGATGCGGACTTCAACGCCGAGATCGTCAGCACGTCGAACACGAACTGCTCCGTCGGCTGCCCGGCCGTCGATCCGATCTTTGACGGCGTGCAGTGCCGCGATCCCTCCGACTGCCCGCGCGGAACCACGTGTGGCCGCGAGAATGCCACCGATACGCTCGGCCGCTGCCGCTGCACGCAAGACAGCGACTGCGGCGGCGACGGCTTTGTCTGCCTCGATCCGATCGCCGGCCCGTCGGCCGCCGGCAAGGTCTGCCGCGCGTCGCACCCGGCGACCGCCGCCGCGACTGGCGTGCGCGTGCTCGCCGACTCGCTCGATCGCTGGATCAACACGCGCCCGATCTGGAACCAGCACGCCTACTCGGTCACCAACATCGATCAGTCGGGCAAGGTGCCGCGCACGAGCCAGTGGCTGCAGAACTGGAAGCAGCCGGGCCTCAACAACTTCCGCCAGAACACGCCGGGCGACGGCGAGACCGCGGGCGCGATTCCCGATCTCACCGTGCGCCAGGCGAAGGTCACGTGCGATGCGGCCGGTCCCACCGTCACCGCGGAGATCTGCAACCGCGGCACCGAGCCGGTCGCGCCGGGCGTGCCGGTCGCGGTCTACGACTCGAGCGGCGCGGTTCGCTGCACGGCGCAGACCGCCCAGCGCATCAACCCCGGCTTCTGCACGACGGTGTCGTGCACGTGGACCGGCGGCAACGGCTCGGGCGACGTCGTCGCCGACGACAAGGGCGACGGCACCGGCATCGACTACGAGTGCCGCGAGGACAACAACAAGCTCGCGGTCACCGTGCAGTGCCCATGAAAAAGGGCCGCCTTGCCGAGCGGCCCACAGTCCAAGCTAGCTAGTGAAAATCGATCGCGTTACCAGCCGCAGACCTGCTTCGCGCTGGTCATGACCGCATCCGCGCCGGCCTTGCACGCCGTGGCGAGGTTCGCCTTCGCCTCGGCCGGCAGGTTCGCCCAGCCCGCCGACGCCTGGTCGTACGCCTGCTTCAGCGCGTCACGCGCCTGTTGAGGCATCTTGTCGCAAGCCGACAGCTTCTCGATCGCCGCCTTGTACTCGTTGCACTCGGCCGGCAGATCGCCCGCCGCGGCTGGAGCCGCCGCTGCGCTGCCCGCGGCCGGAGCGGCCGCCTTGTCGGGCGTCGGCGCCATCGCGGCGGAGCCGGTGGCCGTCGTGCCTTCGGCCGGCTTGTCGGCGGCGGTATCGCCGTCCTTCTTCTTCTTCTTGCAGCCGGTCAGGCCGAGAGTCGTCGCGAGGGCAACCACGGCAAAGAGCGTCGTGAGTTTCTTCATGCCCGAAACGCTACGAAGGCTCCGCGGCGCGCGCTATCGCTTCATCGTACTACTTTGTAAACGCCCGGCGACGATCACGCCGACGACGCAACGTCACGAATACGAGTGCAGCGAGCGCGCCAGAAGACGGGGCCGGCGCGCCCTGACAGCAGCCTCCGGACTTCTTCGATCCGCCGGGGCCCGCGTCGTCGCCGAACAGCAGATCGCCGGGATGATCCGTGGGCTGGCAGCCGATCGGCTCGTTCGTCTCGTCCATGCCGCTCGGTCGCGGCCCCCAGATCGGCGTCGGGCAACCGGCTTCGAGCGCGCCGAGATCCGGGGCGGTGCCGAGGAAGCCGTCGTCGATGTTCGGCAGCAGGACGCCCTTGTCGATCGCGGGCGACGCGGCGGCGAGCGTCGGCGTCATCGGATCGAGCTTGGTGTGCCAGTCGGCAATGCCCGACATCTGATCCATGAGCAGGCCGTGCGTCTCGCGCCCGCCGGCTTGCAGCGCGGCGAAGCTCGCGTACGTCATGCCGCCTGCGCCGTAGCCGTACTCGAACTGACCGTCGGGCGCATAGCCGTTGTAGTCGGTCGTCGCGGTGGCGACCGACGGCACGTCCCAGCGCACGGTGTGGCTGTCGGCGATCGTCGCGGGGCCCTCGAAGATGCTGTTCTCGATCGTGAAGAACTTGGGCTCGTTCGCGGTCGAGCACTGGATCGCGCGCTGATCGCGCAGCACGGTCGTGTGATAGATGACCGCGCCGACCGTCGGCGTGCTGCCGTTCGCGTGGAGCTTGAACTCCTCGTCGGCGACGTTGACCAGCACGTTGCGGATCGCGTACGCGGGGCCGCCGTAGATCGGCTGGAACGACAGCGTTGCGAACGTGTTCGTGAACCGGTTGCGCAGCGCGCGCGTGTTGCGCAGCGAGGTGTCGAGCTCGATGCCGTTGTCGTACGTCCACAGCACGTCGTTCGCGATGAAGTCGACGGACTTCGCGCCGTCCTGCTCGATCTTCATCGCGTCGCCGAAGCCGGAGATCCGGTTGTGCGTGACGACGTGACCGGAGCCCTCGAGATGGATGCCGTCATCGTTCGCGTGCGTGCCGTGCACGATCGTGCCGGTGCCGTTGTCGTTGCACGGATCGTCGCTCGTGTAGACGCACGGCCATTGCACGCGGCCCTCGAGGATGTTGTCGGCGTAGTAGAAGTCGGTCTGGTCCGGCTTGCTGCCGATGCCGAGCGTGACATCGGAGATGTGGACGCGGCGCACGACGTTGGCGGTCGCGACCTGGGTCTGGAAGCGCAGCCCTCGGTTCGCGTGCACGAGCGAGAGGCTCTCGATGTGGATGTAGCTGCCGTAGACGTCGATGACATTGCAGCCCGCGCAATTGCCGCCGTCGAGGATCGTCGCGTCGCCGGCGCCGCGCACGACGATCGGATTCTGCGCGGTGCCGCTCGCGCTCAGCGTGAACGGGCCGGCGTACGTGCCGGCGGCGAGCGTGATCACGTCGCCGGGCTGTGCGGCATTGAACGCCGCCGTCAGCTCCTGCGCGGTCGACACGGCCACGGCGTGCGGCGACGCGGGGTCACCGGGCACCGGCCGCGTCTTCGCCGTGAGCATCAGCGTCTGATCGACGGAGCCGTCGGCGTCGGTCGCGTGGAGCTCGATGTCGTACGAGGTATCGGGCGCGAGGTCGAAGATCGAGCCCGCGAAGCCGGGGCCGACGGTCAACCCGGTGACGGCCTCGGCATGCACGCGCGCGAGCGGCAGGGCATCGTGCCACATGGTCGTGCCGGTCACGCGGTAGCGCACGGCGACCTGCGCGGTGAAGTTGTCGTCGCCGGTGATCGGCAGCCCGACGCCGAGGTTGGTGATCGTCGGCGGATCGGACTCGGGCGTTCCGGGATGCAGCACGTCATCCGCGTAGGCGGCGGTCGACAGCGCGGCGACGAGGATCAGGGCACGCATGACGTCATCGTAGTACCGTCATGGGGTGCGAGCGGCGTGGTTCACACTGTTGTTACCGGCCTGTGTGATCGGTGCCCCGCCGGGGTTCTCGCCGGGCGAGAGCTGGACGTTCCCGCTCGTCGATCCGCTCGCGCACGAGCCGCTGATCGTGCCGGTGACGATCGGCGGCAAGGGGCCGTTCCTGTTCGTGCTCGACCCTGACGCCGACACGGGCATCGACGCGCAGGTGCTCACGCAGGTGCCGGCGTTCCGCAACGCGCCGGTCGTCGACGTGCAGGTCGGGACGCTTCACCTCGACAGCCTGGCGTTCGTCACCCGGCCGCAGCACGCGTTCGACATCGCGGGGCGCCGGATCGCGGGCGTGCTCGGCCGCGAGGTGTTCACGTCGTCGCTCGTGTTCGGGTTCTCGCGCGACGAGGGCATCGCCTGGCTCGCGACGCCGAAGCACGCACGCGAGCTCGCCCAGGCGCGCGCGGTCGACTTCTACTTCCGCAAGAAGCGGAACGCACCCACCGAGCACCCGCTGATCGCGGCGACCGTCGACGGACAGGGGCGCGAGCTGCAGATCGATCTCGGCCGCGTGGACTCGCGGCTGCGTACGCGGTTCTGGCCGGCCGGCGCGGTCGCCGAGGAGCACCATACGGTGATCGACGCCGCCGGCACGCATCACGAGACCGAGGTCGTCACGACCGCGAAGTCCGTGCAGCTGGGCGCGATCGAGCGGTTCGACGTTCGGTTCGTCGACTATCAGGATTCGTACGTGCTTCCCGACGAGCTCGATGGCACCGTCGCGCTCGACGCGCTGTTCGATCTCGACGTCGCCGTCAGCTTCGACAGCCATCGCCTGTACGTCGCGGCTCGCCACGAGGTCGCGCGCGCCACGCGGATCGCGCGCTGGTCGATGTCCTGCAAGCACCTCGGGTGCGCCGAGCTCGTGCTGCACGGACGTGCGCTCGAGGTGCGGCCCGAGCAGACGCCGGCCCAGCTGATCGTGCGCGCGACGTCGAGCTACGGAGCGCCGCTTCCGACGCTCGAAGTCGACCTCGATCGCGGCGCAGACCACTTCGCCGTCGAGCTCGACGACCGCTACACGGATGCCGTGCTCGACGTGATCGATGCGTCGCCGTTTCCGCGGACGTGCAGCGCCGAGGCAAGGGGTTGCGTCGTGCCGGCTCAGCCCTGACCGGACGGCTGGCGCTGCAGCTCGCGCCAGCTATGGCCCTCGCGGCCCATCATCTCGTCGGCCGACGGCGGACCACCGGTGCCCGGCTCGTAGATGTGGACACCCGGCGTCGCTTCCCACACCTGGAGCACCGGCTGGATCAGCTCCCACGCGCGATCGACGGAGTCGCGGCGGTTGAACAGCGTCGCGTCGCCGCGCATGCAGTCGAGGAGCAGGCGTTCGTACGCCTCGCTGATCGGCCGGTTGAACGCGTCGGCGTAGTTCATCGTCATCATGACGTTGCCGACCTGGATGTGCTCGCCGGGGACCTTCGCGACGAACCGCAGCGAGATGCCTTCCTTGGGCTGGATCCGCAGCGTGAGCACGGCGGGCTGGAGAACGGAGCCGGCGGCCTCCTCCTTGAACAGAACGAGCGGGACGGCGCGGAAGTGGATGTTGACCTCGGTGAGGCGCTCCGCGAGCTTCTTGCCCGCGCGCAGGTAGAACGGCACGCCTTGCCAGCGCCAGCTATCGATCATGAAGCGGATCGCGGCGTACGTCGGGACCTGGGAGTTCGGCGCGACGCCGTTCTCCTCACGATAGCCGCGGTACTGCCCGCGCACCGCGAAGTTGGCGACGTCGTTGAGCGTCAGCTCGCGGACGGAGCGCAGCACCTGGGACTTCTCGTCGCGAATGTCGTCGGCCTTGAACGATGCCGGCACCTCCATCGTGACGAGCGCCATCACCTGCAACAGGTGGTTCTGGATGATGTCGCGGACGACGCCGGTCTGTTCGTAGAACGCGCCGCGTCCCTCGATGCCGATGTCCTCCGCGGCCGTGATCTCGACGTACTCGACGTGGTTGCGGTTCCACAGCGGCTCGAAGATCGAGTTGCCGAACCGGAGGACCAAGATGTTCTGGACCGTCTCTTTGCCGAGGTAGTGGTCGATGCGATAGATCTGGCTCTCGTCGAGGTAGCCGCCGATCATCTCGTTGAGCGCGCGCGCCGAGGCGAGGTCGCGGCCGAACGGCTTCTCGACGATGACGCGGCACGCGGGCACGCCCGGCCGCTGCACCGCGCATTCGATCAGCTTGTGCTGGTGCAGCTTCTCGAGGATCAGCGCGAACACGCTCGGCGGCGTCGACAGGTAGAACACGCGGTTGCCGCGCGTGCCCTTCGCCTTCGCGGCCTCGAGCTTTTCCTTGAGCGCGAGGTACGTCTTGTCGTCGTTGAACTCGCCGCCGACGAAGTCGAGCATCGAGGCGAACTTGTCCCACTTCGCCGGATCGACCTTCTGGCGCGAGAACTGCTCGACCTTCGGGCGCAGCTCCGCGGCGAACTTCTGCGCGGTCTGGTCGCCGCGCGACACGCCGATGATCATCGTCGGGTCGGAGAGCCCGCCGTCGAGCATGATGTTGTAGAGCGCGGGTGCGAGCTTGCGGCCCGCGAGGTCACCGGTCGCGCCGAAGATCACGATCGACGTCGGCTCGGGCTTGCGGCGCTTGGTCGCCGAGAAGTCGCCGAGGATCTCGCCAACAACGGGTGGTGGAATGGTATCGGCCATGGCAGTCAGTCCTTGCTGGTGATCACGTAGTGCGCCGCCCCCAGCAGCGCAGCACGCGGTTCGAGAGCGACGCGGACGCCGAGTGCCTGCGCCCAGGTGTGGAAGCGACCCTTCTGCGAGAACCGCGCGACGAGGCGGCCGTTCTGCAGCACGGGCAGAATGCGCGGCGGGATGCCGCCCCCGATCACGACGCCGCCCGTCGCCATCGTGCGCAGCGCGACGTTGCCGGCCTCCGCGCCGAGCAGCTCCGCGAACAGATCAAGCGCGCGGATCGCGTGCGGCTCGGTCTTGTCGAGCGCAGCTTGCGTGACCGCGGCGTTGCGGTCGCCCTGGTAGGGCAGGTGCGGCGCGCCGCGGCGATAGAAGTCGTAGAGGTCGCCGATGCCGTTGCCGCACAGCACGCGCTCGACGGAGACGTGGCCGCCGTACTTCTCGCGCAGGAACCGCCACAGGTCGAGCTCCTCGTCGGTGCCAGGCGCCCAGTCGGCGTGGCCGCCTTCGGAGGGCAGGGCGACGTAGCGGTGGCCATCGTGGACGAGCGTCGCCTCGCCGAGGCCGGTGCCCGGCGCGATCACCGCGATCGTGCCGTGGAGGTCGTGGTGCGCCTCCGGCTGGAGCACCGAGAAGCCTTCGGGTGGCAGCGCGAGCGTGCCGAGCGCGGTGGCCTGCAGATCGTTCAGCAGCTTGACCGGCGCGCCGAGCTTCTGCTGCAGCGCGCGCTCCTCGATCGTCCACGGCAGGTTCGTGATCTTCGCCGAGCCCGCGACGACGGGCCCCGCGACGCCGAAGCACGCGCCTTCGAGCGGCCCCGGGTTGAACGCGTCGAGGATCGCCTCGAGCGACGGGAACTCCGCGCAGTGGAACAGCTGCTCGCGGGCGATGCGGCCATCGCGATCGAACAGCGCGAGCACCGTCTTCGTGCCGCCCGTATCGCCGGCGAGGATCACGCGGGCAGCTCCTCGGCCGCGACCTCGTCGATGAACCACGCGACGTCCGGACCGCGGACGAGCGACGACGGCACCTCCGGCGACGGCGTGCCGAGCGCGCGCGGCAGGATGTGCGTCTTGTCGGGGCCGGCGACGAGCAGCCGCACGTGCTTCGCGGCCGCGATCATCGGCAGCGTGAACGTGATCCGCACCGTCTTGCCCTTCGCGACCGGCGAGTCGACGGGATTCGACACGACCCAGCGCGTTTTCTCGCCGACCGCCGGCGTGCCGGGGAACAGCGATGCCGTGTGACCGTCGGGGCCCATGCCGAGGAAGATCAGGTCGAACGCGGGCGGCGAACCGACCTCCGCGAGTAACCGCTTCTGGTAGTCGTCGGCGGCGACCGGCGGATCCTTCTCGCCTTCCATGCGGAAGTAGCGGGTGAGCTTGAGCGGATCGATCAGCGTACGCTTCGCCATCCCGAAGTTGGAGTCCGGATGATCCGGCGGCACCGTGCGCTCATCGCCCCACCACAGCACGACGCGCTCCCACGGCAGCGCATCGCGCCCCATGCTCGCGAGGATCTCGTGCATCCGCTTGGGCGTCGAGCCACCGCTGAGCGCGACGTGAAACGGCCCGTTCGACGCGCGCGCGAGCTGCACGAGCTCCTCGGCGCCGGCGCGCGAGACCGCCTCGAGGTCCTTGAACCGCTGGACCTTCATCTCAGCCTCCGGTCGGACGCTCGACGTGACCACCGAACTGGAACCGCATCGCCGACAGGACCTTCTCGGCGAACGAGTGGTCCTGGCGCGAGCGGAAGCGCGTGAACAGCGACGTCGCGATCACGTCGGCCGAGATGCCTTCCTCGATCGCGGCCATCACCGTCCACCGGCCCTCGCCGGAATCCTGGACGCTGCCCGTGAACTTCTTGAGCTCGGGGTCCTCGACCATCGCCTTCGCGGTGAGATCGATCAGCCACGACGACAGCACGCTGCCGCGGCGCCACACCTCGGCGATGTCGGCGACCGGCAGCTGGTAGCGGATGTCCTCCGCGACCTGCTCGCCGCGCGCGCCGCGCATGATGTCGAAGCCCTCGGCGATCGCCTGCATGATGCCGTACTCGATGCCGTTGTGGACCATCTTGACGAAGTGGCCCGAGCCGACCGGCCCGCAGTGCAGGTAGCCTTCCTCGGCGGTGCCGCCGAGCTTCTCGCGGCCCGGCGTGCGCTCGACCTCGCCGCGGCCCGGCGCGAGCGTCTTGAAGATCGGATCGAGGCGCTGCACGACTTCCTTGTCGCCGCCGACCATCAGGCAGTAGCCGCGCTCGAGGCCGTAGACGCCGCCCGAGGTGCCGGCATCGACGTAGTTGATCTTCTTCGCCGCGACGATCTTGCTGCGGCGAACGTCATCCTTGAAGAACGAGTTGCCGCCGTCGATGATCGTGTCGCCCGGCTCGAGCTTCTCGGCGAGCTCGTTGACCGTCGACTCGGTCGGGCCGCCGGCGGGCACCATGATCCACACCGCGCGCGGCTTGCTGAGGGCCTGCACCATCGCGCCGAGCGAGTCGACGCCCTTCGCACCTTCACCGGCGAGCTGCTTCACCGCATCGGGGCTGCGATCGTACGCGACGATCTGGTGGCCGGCGCGCATCAGGCGGCGCGCCATGTTCGCGCCCATTCGTCCAAGACCGATCATTCCGAGCTGCATGTTCATTTCCTTTGTGCGAGCTGAGCGCGCGCCGCGGCGACGATGTTGTCGGGCGCGAAACCAAACTTCGTTATCAGGTCCTTGAGCGGCGCCGATGCGCCGAACGTCCTCATCGTGATCATCGCGCCGGTGCGCCCGACGTAGCGCTCCCAGCCGAAGTTGCTCGCCTGCTCGACGACGACGCGCGCCGTGATCGCAGGCGGCAGCACGGAGTCGCGATACGCGGCATCCTGCTCCTCGAACAGCTCCCACGACGGCATCGACACGACGCGCGATCGCACGCCGGAGGCGACGAGCTTCTCGTGCGCGGCGACGCACAGCGACACCTCGGTGCCCGTGCCGATCAGGATCACCTCGGGGTTGTCACTGTCGGCGAGCACGTAGGCGCCCTTGCGCAGACCCGCGACGGGTGCGTACTTCGTGCGATCGAGCGTCGGCATCGCCTGGCGCGACAGCACGAGCACGACCGGGTGATGGCGCGTCTCCGCGATCAGCTTCCAGGCCTCGGTGATCTCGTTCGCGTCACCGGGACGCAGCACGATCAGACCCGGCATCGCGCGCAGCGACGCCAGATGCTCGACCGGCTGGTGCGTCGGGCCATCCTCGCCGACACCGATCGAGTCGTGCGTGAAGATGTGGATGACCGGCAGCTCCATGATCGACGACAGCCGGATCGACGGCCGCGCGTAGTCGCTGAACACGAAGAACCCGCTGCCGAACACCCGCAGCTTCGACAAGGCCATGCCGTTGAGCGCGGCGGCCATCGCGTGCTCGCGGATGCCGAAGTGGAAGTTGCGGCCGAACTCGGTCTTCTCGAAGTCGCCGGCGCCGTCGAACGTCAGGCGCGTCTTGGTGGAAGGCGCGAGGTCGGCCGAACCACCGACGAGCCACGGATACTGCTTCGCGAGCGCGTTCTCGACCTTCGCCGACGCATCGCGACCGGCCAGCCCCTTCGGATCGGGCGGAAACACCGGCAGCTCCTTGTCCCAGCCGTCGGGCAGGTCGCGCTTCTGCATGCGCGTGTGCTCGTCCGCGAGCTGCGGGAACTCCTTCGCGTACGCCGCGAACATCTGCTCCCATTGCGCCCGCGCATCGCGGCCGCGCGCGCCGATGCCCTTCTCGAAGTGCGCGTACACGCCGTCGGGCACGAGGAACTTCGCGTCCTCCGGCCAGCCGTACTGGCGCTTGACGTACTTGATCTCGTCCTCGCCGAGCGGCTCGCCGTGCGCGGTGTGCGTGTCCTGCTTGCGCGAGCCGTAGCCGATGTGGCTGTCGACGATGATCAACGTCGGCCGATCGGTCGTCTTCTGGAACGTCTCGAACCCGCGCGCGAGCATCTGCAGATCGTTGACGTCGCCGACGCGCGTGACGTTCCAGCCATAGCCGATGAACCGCGTCGCCACGTCATCGGAGAAAGCGAGCGACGTCGAGCCTTCGATCGTGATCCGGTTGTTGTCGTAGATCCAGCACAGCTCGGCGAGCCCGAGGTGTCCCGCGAGCGACGCCGCCTCGTGCGAGATGCCTTCCATCATGCAGCCGTCGCCGCCGAGCGCATACACGTCGTAGTCGAACAGCGCGTAGCCCGGCTTGTTGAAGTGCGCCGCGAGCCAGCGCCGCGCGATCGCCATGCCGACGCTCGTCGCGAAGCCTTGCCCGAGCGGTCCCGTCGTCGTCTCGACGCCCGAGGTCCACCGGTACTCGGGATGCCCCGGGCACTTGCTATCGAGCTGGCGGAACTTCTTGATGTCGTCGAGCGATACCGTCGGTGTGCCGAGCCGCTCGTACTTCGGGTTGACGGCCTTCGTCTGCGTCAGGTGCAGGATCGAATACAGCAGCATCGACGCGTGGCCGGCGCTCAGCACGAAGCGGTCGCGGTTCGGCCAGATCGGATCCTGCGGATCGAACCGCAGCACCCGGTTCCACAGCTCGTACACGCACGGCGCGAGCGCCATCGGCGTGCCGGGGTGACCGCTGTTGGCCGCCTGCACCGCGTCGATGCTCAGCGTCCGGATCGTGTTGATGCACAGCTGATCGAGCTCTGCGTCCGTCACTCATGCCCCCCGATGAGATTTGTAATAGTTGATCAGCCCGTTCGTCGAGGCGTCGTGCGAGCTAACCGGCGCCGACGACTCCAACTCCGAAAGGATCTTCGACGCGAGCTGCTTGCCGAGCTCGACGCCCCACTGATCGAAGCTGTAGATGTCCCACACGATGCCCTGCGTGAAGATCTTGTGCTCGTAGAGCGCGATCAGCGAGCCGAGCGCCGTCGGCGTGATCTTCTGCGTCATGATCGACGTCGTCGGGCGATTGCCGGTGAACGTCTTGTGCGGCACGAGCTTCTCGATCTGATCCGATGCCATCTTCGCCGCCTGGAGCTCCGCGCGCGCCTCGTCGGGCGTCTTGCCCTTCATCAGCGCCTCGGTCTGCGCGAAGAAGTTCGCGAGCAGGATCTCGTGATGCTTGCCGACCGGGTTGTGCGTCTCGATCGGCGCGATGAAGTCCGCGGGAATGATGCGCGTGCCCTGATGGATCAGCTGATAGAACGCGTGCTGGCCGTTCGTGCCGGGCTCGCCCCAGATCACGGGGCCCGTCGAGTAGTCGGTGATGCGGTGACCTTCGCGGTCGACGCCCTTGCCGTTGCTCTCCATGTCGCCCTGCTGGAAGTACGCGGCGAAGCGATGCATGTACTGGTCGTAGGGCAAGATCGCGTGCGTCTCGGCGCCAAGGAAGTTCGAGTACCAGACGCCGAGCATGCCGAGGATCACCGGCAGGTTCTGCTCGAGCGGCATCTGGCGGAAGTGGCGATCCATCAGGTAGCCGCCGTCGAGCATCGCGTCGAAGTTGTCGGCGCCGATCATGCACATGATCGACAGACCGATCGCGCTCCACAGCGAGTAGCGGCCGCCGACCCAGTCCCAGAACTCGAACATGTTCTGCGTGTCGATGCCGAAGCCGGCCACTTCCTTCGCGTTCGTCGACAGCGCGACGAAGTGCTTCGCGACCGCGTCCTGGCCCGCGCCGAGCTTTTCGAGCAGCCACGCGCGCGCGGTCTTCGCGTTCGTCAGCGTCTCCTGCGTCGTGAACGTCTTGCTCGCGACGATGAACAGCGTGCGCTCCGGGTCGACGCGCTTGAGCGTCTCGCACATCTGCGTACCGTCGACGTTCGACACGAAGTGGCAGTCCATGCCGGCGCTCCAGTACGGGCGGAGTGCCTCGGTGACCATCACCGGTCCGAGGTCGGAGCCGCCGATGCCGATGTTGACGATGTCGCTGATCGGCTTGCCGGTGTGGCCGAGCCAGCGTCCGGTGCGTACGCGGTCGGTGAAGTCGCGCATCTTCGCGAGCACGCGGTTGACGTCGGGCATCACATCATTGCAGTCGAGTACGATCGGCGAGTTACTCCGGTTACG
>JAFAOG010000245.1 GCA_019237945.1 Deltaproteobacteria bacterium
CGCGCCGGGTGCGCAGCACCGTGCGACCGAGCCGTCGCTCCTGCCACTCAGTTGCCGCGACCATCGTCGTCCTCGATTCCATCGACGATATCGTCGATCTCCTCGACCACCTGCTTCTGGAGCTTCGCCAGCTTCTGCATCGCGCGACCGCGCTTCTCCCAGACCTTGCGGTGCGCGTCCTGCTCGTCGGCGTCGATCTGGCCGACCTCGTCGGTCACCCTCGACACCTCGGCAAGCTTGCGGCGAAACGCTTCCGAGGTGATGTGTTCGTACAGCGCCGTCTTCTTCTCCGTGCGCTGCTCGTTGCTCAGCTTGTTCTTGTGCATGCGCAACAGCGCGTCGCGCAGGATCGCGACGATCTCGACGACGCGCGCGGGATGCACGACAAGCACATCGTCGTGGCGATGCAGCTCGCTGACGCCCTTCGGGAAATCGAGAGTGCACAGGATCGCGTGGTCGGCGCCCTGCTCCATCGAGTCGGCGTGCAACTTGGTCGCGTACTGCGTGCTCCACTTACGACGAGCACGCGTGTCGATGAGGATCTTGCCGCAGAACACGTTGTTCTTGAACTTGACCTCAACGACCGCATTGCCGCCTGTCTCGGTCTTGTCGGCTTTCGGCAGCGCGAGCACGCGATCGTTCTTGAACGCGCGCTTTAACTCCTCGACGACGTTGATGTCGACGACCTCCGGCTTCTCATTCGCCTGCTCGGCGACCCTCCTCTCGAGTTCGGCGATCTGTTTGAGGAGGACCTTGGTCGCCTTCTGATGCTCGCCGTCCTTCTTCACGAGCTCGCTCTTCAGCAACTCGCGCTCGTGTTCGCGCTCGGCGACGCGCTTCGCGGCGAACTCCGCTTCGAGCCGCTTACGTTCGGCGGCGGCGGCGGCGGCTTGCGTTTCCTTCAACCGGCGATCGAACTCGGCCTTCTCCTCCTTCGCCTTCTCGAGCGACTCCTTGAGTCCCTGCATCTGCAGCTCGAGCGCGTTGCGGTCGGCTTGCATGCGCGTGCGCAGCAGCTCGCGCTCTTCGGCGAGCGCGGCCTCGAGCTTCGCCTTCTGCTCGTCGCGGATCCGCGTTTCGATCTGGAGGTACTTCGCGCGAGAAATCGGCTGCTGACACCAGGGACATGCTTCATGCTGTTGTGCCGCCACGGTCGCCATCACGGTCCTCCTTGGAACTTCGAACTCGGAGTTACTTGGACACATTGGGAATACCATGGGTCCTAACGACGCGGGCGTTTTTCTTATAGATAGCTGTGATCATTGACGATCAATCTCCGAATTGCGTCGCGATCTTGGCAATTTCGGCGCGAATTCGTCAGACGTCGCCCCTAGGGTCGGTCCCACGAAAGGACACGAACCGATGGCGACGAAACGATCGAAATCACGCCGCTGCATCCAGGTAATCGAGGGCGAGGTGCTCACTGCCGCAGGCCGGCTGTGGAAGCAGACCCGCGCGAGCTTCGCGCAGGCCGCGCTGGCGACCCTCGTCATGCAGCACACCGCACGTATCCCCGATCCGAGCACGAGGCTCATCAACTAACGCTGGAAATAACGCTGGAAACGGAAAGAGAGAAGCACATGTCGAAGAGCGATTTGGCGTCCCTGCCGCCCGAGGAGTGGAGAGAGATGGTGGAGGAGCAGGCAACCCCGAAGATGTTTGAACGGCTGCATCGCGCAGCCCGTAGCCGCTTGCGCACGTTCGCCGGGCGCAAGGGCCAGGTGAGCTCCGCCGATGTCGAGGACATCGTCTCGAGCGTCGTCACCGACACGCTTGATCGGCGCTTGACGTGGAACCCAGAGAAGGAGCCGCTCGAGCAGCACCTGCTCGATGCCGTTCGCTTCCGCGTTCGCGATCAGTGGGAGCGGCGTCAGCCGCATCTTCATGATCAGTTCGAAGAAGGCGACGGCGCCGATGCCGTGGTCGAGCGGGCTGCCGCCGGCGCGATCGTGCCTGCTGCGCTGGAGTCTCCGGTCGCGAGCGAGCGCGATGCTCGCATCAAGGCCGTCCATGACGAGGTGATCGCGTGGCTCAAGCCGAGGGTGACCGACAAGCCCGAGGTGCTCCGCCTCCTCGAGCTCTACATGCAGGGCATCACAGATCGCGATGAAGTGCTCGCCGAAGGCGGGATGAACGAGACCACTTACCACAACGCACGCCGCCGGCTCGGCCGGCTCGTGCAGGACATGCCCGCGAAGCTGCGGGCCGCGGCACTCGCCGCGCTCACTCACTAGAAGAGGCCCCCATGAAGAAGCCCATGAACAAGCACCTGATCACCCTCGAAGCGCTCGCTGATGCAGCGGTCGCCGTCGAGCTCGAAGAGGGCGTACCCGACAAGGAGAGCCGTGCGGCTGCAGCGAAGTACCACGCGCTCGTGAGCGATCGGCTCGGGGAGATGCGTCGTGCCGAGCTCGCGCGCATCGCGCAACCGTCGCGCGAGCGGCGCACGATCCGCCCTGCCCTGCTCGCGATGGCACGCGATGCACTCGTTGCGGAGTACGCGCGCCTGAAGTCGGCGCATCCGAACCTCGGCTTCGCTCATCGTAAGCTGGCGGAGATCACGGATGACGATCTGCGCACGATGCTCGAGGACATCTACTGGATGGTGGAGCGCGTATCGTGACGACCGATCGCGTTCTCGGACTGCGCCGCGCCGAGGCGCTCGCGCGTGCGATGAACAAGCGCTGGGGCGTGCGCGCGCCGGCCGACATCCAGATCGAGAAGTTCGCCGCGGCGCGCGGCGTGCAGATCGTCGAGGGTGGCGTGACCGGCGCGATGGCGCGGCTGTGCTGGGGACCGAGGCCGATCATCCGGGTGTCGGAGCTCGTCGCCGACCCGGCCGAGCAGAAGTGGTGCACCTGCCATGAGCTGGCGCATCTCATCTGCAAGCATCCGCCGGACGAGATCGACCATCTCTGCAAGCACGAGCGGCCTTACAAGCCGCCGCGAGCGGGTGTGGAGCGTCATTACGAAGCCGAAGCGAACGTCTTTACGGCGGAACTCATGATGCCGCGCGATCAGCTGTCCAAGCGGTGCGAGATCGCGGCGCCCAGCCTCGAGATCGCCTACGCGATAGCGAAGGATTTCATGACTCCGATCGCCGCGAGCGCCATTCGTTTCGTCGAATTGACACCCGAGCGGTGCTGCGTCGTGTATTCCGAGCGCGGAAAGGTCGTCTGGGCAGTTCCAAGCACGACGTTTTCCGCAAACATCACGCGTGGCGCTCGCTTGGATCGCCGTTCGGTTGCGTTTGACTGGCACGATCGACAGAAGCTCGACGACCGCGCGCAGCCGATCGTTGCAGATGCGTGGCTTTCGACACATCAGGACGTCGAGATCGTCGAGCATTCGGCGCCCTTGGCGACGACGAACGGCGTGATCACGTTGCTCTGGGTGCCGGAAGCGGTGGCTCCGCAGCTGAAGATGGCGAGCTGACCGCACGCGCCGGTGCGAACGCGGCGCGCGAAAAAGAAAGGATCAATCGATCACGTCGCGATGTTACGCGACGCTCGATCCGGCGCTCCGACGACGGCTTCGCCCGCCAGGGTGGAAGTCGTGAGCGAGTCGGAGGCCATAGTTTCGGCATGTGCCCGATCATCGATCGACCGAAGATTGGGCAGGTGCCGAGCTCGTGATCGTCGTGTCCATTCGATCGCTGATCGCGTGGTTGCAGAATAGTTAGAGCGATCGCGGTAGCGAATGACGACTTCTCCCAGATAGCAGGACGAGAGGTACTGCGATCGAGTCGGTCGCGAGTCGCCTCCTTTCTTGAAGGAGAAGATCGATGTCGGACTTGGCATACAACATCAATGGCGAGTCGTTCGAGCTGCCCGCGGCTGCCAGCGGATGGCGCGTGCGGCGGATGAAGCAGCGCGGCGCTCCCGAGGTCGTGTACGGGCGCGACGGCGTGCCGCTCGTGATCCCGATCGAGTCAGACCTGGAGGAGCTGCGCCGTAGCGTCGATGCGCCGGGTCGATTCCGGCTCGATGCGGTCGACGAGCGCGGGCGCTCGATCGAGGACGTTCCGGCTGCGTACGTCCAGGTGTCGAGCGTGAGCGAGGCCCCGGTGGCGCTGGCCGCGCAGCCCCAACAGATAACGTCGCACGGGACGGACAGCGTGATCGCGGAAGCGATGCGTCTCAACACCGACCTCGCGCGATCGATCATCGATCGCTTCCCCGACATGATGTCGGCGGCTGCCGAGCTGCTTCGCGCTGCGGATGGCGCCGGCCTCCCGCGTCGGGAGCCGCGGATCGTCGATGCCGAAGACGATGACGACGATGAGGAGGCCGCACCGCCCTCGTCGTCGCCGACCTTCGAGCTGATCAACAACCTCGTCGCGCAGCTCATCCCGGTGGTGATGACGGGCTTCGTCGGCAAGAAGATCAACATCGGATCGGCGCTCGATTGGCGCAAGGCTGCTGCCGACGGCCAGCAGAAGCGCGAACAAGCTCCCGCGGTCGATAGCACGTCGTCTGAGGACCCGACGCCCGAACTCCCGCCGGCGCCGGCTTTGCCTCCGCTCGATCCCAAGACGATGGCGCACTTCATCGCGATCCAGTCGCAGCTGAAGCCCGACGAGGCTGCGCTCGCGAAGCAGCTCGCCAGCGAGCTGTCCCCGGTCGAGTTGCGCGCTTGGTTTGACGAGCTCAGCAAGCTTGAGGTCGCGCAGGCGGTGCAGAAGATCCGCACGCTGGTGGCCGGGAACTCGGAGGCCGTCCCGTGATCGCGGTTCCGTTCAACGATCACACGTGCCTCGGCTCGATCACCGAGGTCGTCGCCGAGCTCGTGAAGAACCAGGACCCGGCGATCGTCGAGATCGCTGCCAAACATCCGACGACCGCGAGCCTCGCGGCGTGGATCCGCACGCTGCCCCAGCGCGATGACGACGGAGACCCCGAGGACGGCCCCAAGGCCGAAGCGTGCGAGCCGCCGCAGCGGCTCCGCGTTCCGGCGCCCGATCCCAATTGCGTCGAGCGCTCTGCGCTCTACCTGGCGGTGGCGGAGCTCGTCGACCCGCGTCCGAACCGACAGCTCGCGACGCTCGACACCCCCATCGGCCTTCATACGTTCCCGCTCGAGGACGGCGCGCCCGTCATTCTGGATCCGCGTGTTTCGCGCAATGGGCTCTGCTGCGGCGTCGCCATGACGGCGCCCGGGCCGGTCATTGTCGATGCACACGACGCGATCGAATGGTCGGCGCGCCTCGCCCAGGACGGGGCCGGCAACGTTCGTAACGGGCCCTCCCGAGTGCGCAAGGCGCGCAACGCGGTGATGCGGCTCGTCGACGAGAGTGAGTTGCCGGCCCCGTCGGATGTCGAGGCGATGGGATGGATGTTCGCGCTCGCCGAGCAGGCGGCGCGGCGCTACGGAGCACGTGCGTTGTCGATGGTGCGCACGACGGCCCACGCGATCGCGGAGGTCCTCGACGAAGTGTTGGCGAACACGCAGCGCAACCTCGCGCTCGAGATCGGTGGGTACAAGTTCGAGGCTCCGCCGTTCGTCTCGGCCCTCGCCAGCGTAGCCGGCCATGTCGGACTCGACATCGGTGCAGTCGCGCTGCGTAGCAAGCTCGACGCACTCGGCATCGGCGCCGACATGATCGGCCTGGTCGAGGAAGAGCTGAATCGCGAAGGGCTGACGATGGGTGTGTTCGCGCATCCGCCAAAGCTCACGACGTTCGCGACACTCGCACACGGCAAGGTCGCCTAGCTCGAGACTGGCTTGCTCGCGGCGCGCGTGGTGCGCGTCGCGACGAAGGAATCGCTCGCCGCGTGCGGGCAAGGCCCGGCACTGCCCGGGGACAGGAGAGGACTGTGTCAAAGAGTGAGCAGAAGAGGCAGGCGTGCCTTCGGAGCGCGCCCCGCAAAGCTGTGAAGGACTGGCAGCCGCTGTTCGCGCGCCTTCAAGAGGCGATCGAGTGGGGGCTCGACATCGCTCGGCGACTCGCCGAGGACTACGACGAGGAGCTCGAGGCGATCGAGCGCGTCCGCGGATACGTCCGCGCGTGGCTCGAAGGTCGGCGCGTCGACATCGACATGAATGACGTCTACACGACGCTCGCGATCCTGTTCGCCGCGATCGAGCTCGACATCGGCATCGACAGCTCGCCGGTGATCGCAGCGATGCGCGCCATGCCGTCGATGCTCCACCTCCCGGGGGCGGCGCGCGACGAGCTGCCCACGGTCGTGATCCGTCGTGTCCCGCTTCGCCGTCGCAATGCGTGCGCGGCGTTCACCCAACTCGCTGCGTAACGGAGAGACCTATGGCCAAGAAGAAGAAGCCCAAGTTCAAGAAGCACCACTTGCGCAACGTCGCGCCGCGCGCACCGCGCGCTGCGGGCAAGCCGCAAGAGGAGACGCCGATGAAGCGTCTCGCCTACACGGCCGCAGGTGCGGCGGGTACCGCGCTCGCGGGCTCGTTCCTCGCCCATGAAGGGTGGGCGCCAAAGACGATCGCGACGGCACTCGCGGCCGTCGGGGGAGGGCTCGCCTGGAAGGGCGATGCGCCCACGGTGCGGAGCGTCGGTGCCGGCGTGATGTCGGCGGCAGGCAGCCAGCTCGCGCTGATGATGATGGACGATCGGGAGAAAAAGTCGGGCCCAGTCGTCGCCACCGCGCCAGCTCAGGTCGCGAAGAAGCTAGCCAATGCAGGAGAGCTGCCACCGGGCGCACTCGAGAACGCACTGGCTCGCGCACAAGCGCGACTCGCGCTCGAGGCACGCGAGAGCGAGGCGTAGCCGGATCGGATCGGGGGTCGGGGTCGCGCGAGCGGTAAAGCGCGGGCCCGTGAAAGGACAGCGAATGGAAGATCCGGACATCTATTTCGTGGACACCCGCAACGCGATCACCGACAACCGCACCGGCGGTGGTGGTCCCGTCATCCAAGGCGGCTGGCGCCCTGCGCCTGCCCGCCCGGTGCAGACGATCTACGGCGCGCCGGCGCGTGTGTACGCGCCGGCACAGCCCCAGATCCTCTACGCCCCGCCGCCGCCGCCGCAGACCGCTGCGGCGACGCTGCTCGGGAAGGTGACCGCGGGACAGCTCGTCGACCTGGTTGCGCAGATGTTCGCCGCGCTGATGCCGCTCCCCGCGGCACCGGTCGCAACGGACAGTGTCTCCACGGATGTGGGTAACCTCATCCTGTACCAGGCTGCGCTCGCGCAGTACGCGAAGCGCGACGAGCAGGTCCGCACGCTCGGGAACCTCGTCACCAAGCTGGTGGGGTAACGCGTCATGGCGACTCCCAACTATCGAGGTGAAGATCAACCGCCGCCCAACGGCGGAGGTTGGCTCGGTTCGTGGCTTGGCGGAACGCCCGCCTACAAGAGCGTGACGAAGAAGGCGGCGACGAGTGCGGCGCAAGCCGCACCCGCCGACGCGCAGATGTGCGTGGAGCAGAGCGATGCGTGCGGCGCTCGGCCGATCGCGATCGTGATCCCGCGCGAGGTGATCGAGCAGCAGTAGCAGAAGGCACCTAGCAGCAGGCACTAGCAGCAAACCAAAACCAGGGCGCGCGACGAATCGCTCGCGCGACCCCGGCCCCCGATCTCTTTGACTTTTCAGGAGCACACCCATGACCATCGAAACCTGGACGGACGGTTATCTCGCGTTGCGCTACCGCGCGTTCGATACGCGCGGCTTCGTCGAGCTCGACTCCGGCGCGCGCTGGCCGCGTACGACAGGCGAGGAGGTGATCGCAATCGCGGCGGTGTTCGATCCCGCGATCACGCGCCACGCAACGCCCGGCGTGCTCAGTCGATGGCGTGCGTCCCTTGACGACATCGAGGCCGATGCAGTGCAGTCGCCTCACAAGACATTCTTCGCGAATCGAGCGTTCTGGTCGACGCTGGAGACCGCAGCGGTCTTCCTCGACGATATGGCGGTGACGCCGTTCGCCGCGTCGACGTGGAACGCGCTGATCGCAGTCATCGGTTCACACGCTGCCCGCAATGCGGGCCCGAGTGGTGACGGACCGTTCAAGCACTTCGACAACGTAAAGACCTTCGACGACCTTTACGTCGAGCAGTTCAAGTACCTGCGCGACCTTCGCGGCAGCGACAAGGTGCATGCCGACGCCGGGACTGGCGGCGAGAAGGTGATTCCGCGGACGACGAACGCGGACGTCATCGCGCTTGCCGACTATTGGTCGAAACAACTCGCTCGCGCCACGCACGTCATGGGGCACGCCGGAGTCGCCAAGACCTGGCAAGCGGCGACGCACGACGTAGATACGATCGCTCGGAAGTCTGCACCGAGTGCGGTGTACGCGAAGAACAATGCGTTCTGGCGCGCGCTCTCGAGCACGTCGATTCAAGTCGCGGTTGCCGACGAGGCACCGAGCGGCTGGGATCACGCGAAGGAAGCGCTCAAAGACAGCGTCGCGCACTTGCCGGAGACGATCAAACACGCGGCAGGTGGAGGCGTCGACTTCGTCGCAAGCGCAGCGCACGCGGTCGGCGAGGTCGCGCACGAAGCGGGCAAGGGCTTGTTCCAGGGCTTCGGAACGCCGCTACTCGTCGGTGCAGGCTTGCTTGGCCTATTCTTCGTCGCGCGGAAGCGCCGTGACTCAAAGGATGCGTGACGTGCGCGCCTGGCCTTGGCTCGTCGGCGGCGGACTCGCCGCGTACGCGTGGTCCCAGCGCGATGTTGCGCTTCTTATCGGCCCCCTGCCCGGGCGCTGGGTCTGGCCGGTGCCGCGCTGGAACGGACGCGCACCCATGATCTCGGACGGCTTCAACTCCCCACGTCCCGGCGTGGCCAGGCATGGCGGCGTCGACATCATGTTCGAGCGCGCGTCATTCGACGCGTTCAAACCGGGAAAGCCCAACGGCTCGAAGTTGTTCGTCATGCCCGATGGCCTGCCCGCGGTCGCAGCGAGCGACGGCACCGTGTGGTCGGCCATGCACACGCCGCGTGGCTTTGCGGTGGTGCTCGACCACGGACCAGTCAAGGTCGCCACGTTCTACACGCATCTCGAGAAGCTCCTGGTTGCGCCGGCAGCGCCAGGCAAGAGCAACGAGCGCGTTCGGGCAGGACAGCCGATCGCGATCATCGGCGCGTCACCGCTCGATGCCGAGCACCTCAAGCATCTGCACTTCGAGGTCTGGCTCGGCGGACCGAGTGATCGCATCGATCCGGCGCCGCTGATGCGCGGATGGGAGACGGTCGGCGATCCGAACGCGCTCTGTGCTCGCAATGGAACACTTGTCTACCAGGCCGTCGGCTCGTCCGGTGACTCCTACCCCGACTGGGTTCGCGCACTGAAGGGCAAGGCCGGGGTCTACGTGATTCGCGATGCCGACTCGCACGAGATCCTTTACGTCGGGTCTTCCGCAGGGCGCCTCTATGACACACTGACGCGGCACTTCCAGACGTGGCGCCGGTCGAAAGGATTCTGGAAGGGCCAGTACGGCGAAGGCCACGACCCCGGCCTCACGTACCCGCGCGCGTCCGTCGAGGTCGCCGTGCGTCTCACGTCACCGGCGAAGTCTCTCGATGAAGAGATGCGCCTCATCGCGAAGCTGAAGCCTCGAGACAATTTGATCGGTCGGACCGAAGCCGCCGACGAAGCGATTCCGTTCTGAACCAAGGAGAACAGCCATGGATGAAATCTCTCTCGCCCTCAACCCTCCCCACTTCATCAAGAGCCGCCGCGGTAAGCGACCCATCCAGATCGCGCGAAGCGCGTCGCCGGTGTGGCCGCTTCCGGCCGTCAACGAGCGCGAGCCGGTGATCCTGCCATCGAACGACAACCGACCCGGCATCGAGCTCGCCTATGCGCGCACGACCGCCGACGATGCGCTCGATGCGTTTCCAGCGGGCAGCGAGAGCGGCACCACGACGCACTTCACGCCGCAGATGACGACGGTGCACAGCTTTCACGACGGCGTGATCACGTTCGCGGGGCGTCTCGGGCAGGCATATGGCGTCATCATCAACCACGGCAACGGCTGGGCGACGCACTACGCGAACCTTAAGGCGGTCTGCGCGATTCGCACGGACCTCTACAGCCCGGAGGAGCAGTGCGTGCGCGCGGGCGACGTCATCGGCTACGTAGGTGCGCCGGCCAAGGGCGACTTCAAGCGGCTCTACTTCGAGCTCTGGGAAGCTGATAGCCACAAGCACTTCATTCCGGTCGATCCGCGTCCGCAGCTCGCGAGCTCGAGGTTGTTGCGCCACTACGATCGCTTCACTCCGGCGCCCTCGCAGGCGCAGAAGGCGGCGTAGGTCATGGAAGCGGTCATCGACGCGATTCGTGCGGCAGTGGCGCCGGGCGCGACGGCCGAAGCAAAGGCCGCCGGCATCGCCGCGTGTCGTGCGATCTTGGCCGCCCTCGATGCCACGCCGGGGATCGCGGTAGGAGCGTCGCCCGTTACCGCCAGCCCGGTCGCGGCGATGGTTGGCGTTCTGCGGGGCATGCCGGCAGAGCAGCTGCTGGACCTCGCGATTGCTCGCGTTCGCGCGGCGTTGCCCGCGGATGTGCAGGTACCGCAAGCGAAGCGGCTCGCGATCCCGATGGTCACCCTCCCCGGGCGGACGACGTAGGCCGTGAAGATCGCGCGGTTCTTCGGTTGTTTTCGTTGCGCAAAATCATCACAATGTCGGCGTGGCGAAACGTTCACCCGGTCGACCTCCGCGCGCCGACGAAACCTCGGTGCACGTGATCGGTATTCGGTTGACGGCGGAGGAGCTCGCTGCCATCAAAGCGGCCGCGGGCTACGAGCCGGTGTCGAGCTGGGTGCGGCGCATGGCAGTGGGAGTCGCGCGTGAGGCCGGAGGCGCGATCGCGCCTGCTGACCGTTCCCGAGCTCGCAGCACGACTGCGAATCGGTCGGTCGAGCGCATATCGCCTCGCGCGGCGGCTAATGCACGCCGAAATCGGCGGGCGGCTGCTCGTTCCCGAACCGGCCGTCGATCGCTACGTCGAACGAAACCTTACGGAGCCTGAACCATGGGTAACCTCACCAAGCGCTTCAAGGATGACGGCACCGTCGTCTACTACGCCGACTACACCGACCTCCACACCGGACGACGAGTCCAGAAATCCCTCCGCACTGGAGACATCAAGGTCGCCAAGCTCCGACTCCGCGACCTCGAACTGGCTACGACCGATTCAGCCCCGCACGCGTCAGAGACCCTCGACGCCGCCCTGAAGTACTTCGTCGACGTCGTGCACGCGACGTCCCCGACGGCGACGGTCAGCTGCTATCGCCAGAAGGCGCGGCACCTGGCCACTGCGATGGGGGCGACGCTCGTCAGCGAGCTGACCGCGGAGATGGTCGAACGCTACATCGCGAAGCGCTGCGGTAACGGTCCAGATAGCGACAAGGCGCATCGCCACAGCGTGCACAAAGAGCTGATCGTGCTGCGCGGTGCGCTGAAGAGCGCGAAGAGGCGCGGCACGTTTCGCGGCAATGTCCCCGACATCGTTCCGCAGTTCGCGAGCGGCTACACGCCGCGCGAGACGTTCCTGACACCGGACCAGTTCATGCTGCTCGCCCAGAACCTGATCGTGCCGCGCCCGAACGCGAAGCCTGCGACGCGCGAGCACGAGCGCGTGCGCTTGATCAAGCGCACGTTGTACTTGCTGCTCTCGGGCCTTGCCGCGTGTCGCAAAGGCGAGTTGGAGAAGCTCGACTGGACGCACGTAGATCTCGCGCGCAACGTGATCACCGTTCCCAAGTCGAAGGTGCGCGTCGGCGGGAAGCCCTACCGCGTCGTGCCGATTCACCCGCGCCTCCGCCCGTGGCTCGAGAAGCTGCATCAAGGTCAGGGCCCCGTCGTGGAATCATGGGGCAGCGTCGGTCGCGATCTCCCCGAGGCGTGCGAGCGCGCCGGCGTTCCCCGCGTCACGCTCAACGACCTACGTCGAACCTTCGCCTCGTGGAGCGTCCAGGCCGGTGTGCCCGCCAAGGTCGTCGCCAACCTGATGGGCCACAGCAGCACGCGCATGGTCGACCTGGTCTACGGACGCGTTGGACCTAATGACTACGAGCTCGCAATCGCCAAGCTGCCGGGCGCCCAACTACCCGACGACAGGTCGCACGCCGGCTACACAAACGAGGCGCCAAAACCCGGCACCGATGGGACGAGCGGGACGGCTGCTCTCGTCCCTTACTCGGCGGAATTGTTTGTGCCCAGTCCCGGAATTGAACCAGGGACACGCGGATTTTCAGTCCGCTGCTCTACCATCTGAGCTAACTGGGCGGGGGTGGCAGAATCTACTGACCACGGCGTGGTCTGGCAAGGGGTTAGGCGACTTGAAGGATGCGGAATGACAGGGCCTTGGTGGGCCGGGTTCGGCGGTGATGGCACAATGGGGGCCCACGATGCCGAGTACCGACGGGACCGATCCGGCACTGGCGCTCACGCCGGTTCCGCTGGACGGCGATGGCTCCGAGCTGATCGGGGTGGTCATCGACGGGCGGTACCGGCTCGACGCGACGCTCGGCCGCGGCGGCATGGGGCTCGTGTATCGCGCGACGCATGTCGGGTTGCGGCGGCAGGTCGCCGTGAAGATCTTGCATCCGAGCCTGGCGGCGAGCCCGGAGGTCCGGAATCGATTCGAGCGCGAGGCGCTGGCGGTCGGGCGCGTCGACCATCCGAACTGCGTGGCGACGTACGACGTCGGCCGGCTGCCCGACGGCTCGCTGTATCTCGCGATGGAGTTGCTCGAAGGCAAGTCGCTCGCGGACGTGCTGGAGAACGAGGGCCAGATCGCGCCCGGGCGCGCGCTTCACATCCTGGGGCACATGCTGCGCGGGCTCGGCAGCATTCATCAGGCCGGGTTGATCCATCGCGACATCAAGCCCGAGAACATTTTTCTGGTGCGTCAGGGCGAGGACCTGGACTTCGCGAAGATTCTCGACTTCGGGATCGCGAAGCCGATCAGCGGCGAGCTCAGCGATGATGGCGTGCGGCTGACGCAGGCCGGGATGGCGTTCGGTACGCCGATCTACATGGCGCCCGAGCAGGCGCTCGGCAATCCGATGGACGGGCGCGCGGATCTGTATGCGGCGGCGGTCGTCGGGTACGAGATGCTGGCCGGGCAGCCGCCGTTCTATAGCGAGGACAAGCTCGAGGTGATGTCGATGCACACGGCGAAGCCGGTGCCGCCGATGAGGAGCAAGCTCATCAAGGGCGGCAAGCCGGTGCCGAGCTCGATCGAGAAGCTGATCGTGCGCGGGCTGACGAAGAAGCCGGGCGATCGGTACGCAAATGCGGAGAGCTTTCTCGCGGCCGTCGAGCAGGCGCTTCACACCGCCGAGGGTGGGCAGACGGACGTCGAGTTCGAGCGCGTGAGCGATACCGGATCGCAGCCGCTGGTGGGCGACTTCGGCCTCGACGAGGAACGACTCGATATCAACAGCGCGATCGAAGAAGCGATCACGTTGGCGCCGAGCGGGCCGCGCGTGGCGACGCCGAACAAGGGTGCGCGCGTCGCGACGCCGGCGAAGGGCGCGGAGAATCAGCCGCGCGTGGGGACGAAGCTCGGGGTCGGGGTCGAGACGGCACCGGCGCCGCCGGTGGTCGCCGCGGGAGATGCGCGCGGGCGCGTCGGTGGTGGCGTCGGCATCGGGTTGCCGTTCACCGGGCCGGCGGGCGAGCCGATCTTCGGGCTGACGCCGGAGCAGCGGCTGGCGCAGGTGCCGCCGAAGCGGCGGTGGTGGTTGTACGTGCTGATCGCGATGATCGCGACGGGCGTCGGGGTCGGGATCGCGATCTGGACGAAGCCGCCCGAGGAGCCGAAGCTCGATCCGAACTCGCCCGCGGGCCAGGCGAGCGAAGCGCTCGAGCGTGGCGATCCGAGCAAGGCGATCGCAATTCTCGAGAAAGCGCCGATCGACAAGGATGCGGACGCGCAGCTCGTGCTCGGCGAGGCGTATGCGGCGCGCAACGAGAACCTCGAGGCGATCGAGGCGTATCGGCGTGCGCTCGTGCTCGCGCCCGACGTCGAGGCCGACAAGAAGCTGCGCGCGAGCTTGCGCGCGATGGCCGCGGACAAGGATCCGGAGGTCGTCGCGAAAGCGTTCGATCTGTGGGTCGGCGGGACCAAGGATCCCGAGGCGGCGCCCGCGATCGACAAGGCGGCCGTCAGTCAGCAGTACGAGCGGCGGCACGCGGTGGCGCCGATCATCGACAAGTACAAGCTCGGCGATGGCGTCGAGTGGTTGAAGGCGTACACGCTCGACCTCGAGGAAGGCGAGACGTGCGAGATCCGCAAGGAGGCGGTCGCGAAGCTGCGCGCGCTCGCGGATCCGCGGGCGATCGAGCCGCTCGAGCGAGCGATCGCAAAGAAGATCAAGAGTGGTCCGCTGCGCGGCAAGCCGGTCAGTGCGTGCCTGATCGACGATGCGAATGCGGCGATCGGATATCTGCGCGGGCTGAAGAAGTAGATGCTGGCGCTGCCCGATGTGCCGCGCTGGGTCGAGGCGCACGGCATCGCGGCGGATCCTGAAGGCTGGCGCGAGGAGCTCGGCGGTGGGTTCGCGCTCGGGCACGATCGCGCGAGGTTGATCGTCGTCGCGGGCGAGGTCGAGACCGAAGATGTGCGGCGGCTCGCGGCGCGGCCGCACGTGATCCTCGTCGAGCGCGAGGAGCTGGCGCGCGCAACCGGCCGCCCCGTCGAGCGCGCGATCCTGCACTCGCTCCCCGATCCGAACGCGCTGCCCGACTACGAAGGCGCCGTGCCGCTGGGCGATGGGCCGCTGCCGGCGGCGCTCGCCGACGAGCTCGCGTGGGCGCGCGGACGCAGCCCGATCTGGAGCGCGTGGGTCGACGGCGAGCCGGTGTGCTTCGCGTACGCGCCGTGGCGGAGCGCGGGGCTGTTCGACGTCAGTGTCGATACGTTGCCCGGGGCGCGCCAGATGGGCCTCGCGACCGTCGTCGCCGCCGCGATGATCCGCGACGAACGTGCGCAGGGCCGCGAGCCGGTGTGGGGCGCGAACGAAAGCAATGTCGCGTCGCTGCGGCTGGCGAAGCGCCTCGGCTTCGAGCCCGTCGACGAGATCTGGGTATGCGCGCCGCCGTCTTGATCCTGTTGCTCGCCGGCACCGCGCACGCGGATCCCGACAACACGACATTGTTCGAGGTCGGGCTCGCGCTCGCGCCGCCGACGTATCTCGCTGGCGTGTCGCTGCACGAGGGATCGCACGCGCTGATGGCAAAGCTCGTCGGCGCGGATGTCGAGGAGCTGCATCTGTTCCCGCCCGGCATCGATCCGCACACGAACAGCTTCCGGTTCGGCTGGACGTACGTCTCGGGCTTGCGGACGCGCGGCGATCGCGTCGCGTTCTACATCGCGCCCAAGATCACCGACACGGTGCTGCTCGGTGGATTCGCCGCGCTCGTGCTCACCAGCGCGTGGCCGCGCAATCGCTACGGGCAGCTCGCGTTGACGGTCGGCGCGACCGGCTTGTGGATCGACTTTGCGAAGGACGTCGTGCTGTTCTCGCCGAACAACGACGTCAGCCACGTGTTCTCGCTGTGGTGCATGACCGGGTGGCGGCAGATTCCCGCGCGGCTGACGTACGCGGCGATCGCGGGCGGGCTCGCGTATGTCGTCGTCCAGGGCTACGAGAAGACGTTCACGACGCCGAGCTCGGCGACGCCGCGCGTGATGATGCTCCCGGTCCTCTCCGCGAGCTTCTGAAGCTGCGGGCTCATCGCTTGCACCGCTGGGCGATCATGAGAGCTTGCATCGCGATCATCGACTCCACGAGGGCTCGCATCTGCGAGTACGACGAACGCAACGCGGCCGGCCACGAGCTGCACGAGATCTTCGACATGCTCAACCCGGGGCGGCGCCACATCGCCGAGGTGTTCGAGGACACGGAGAGCGGCGAGCGGATCGGCGGTGGCAACTCGGCGGGCGTCGGGACGCATCAGCAGGCGACCGATGACCACCGCCAGCAGTTCGTGAATACGCGCGATGAAAAGTTCGCGCGAGAGGTCGTAGCTCAGATCGATCGGATCGTGCGCGAGGGCGCGTTCCCGCACCTCGTGCTGATCGCGTCGCCGCACATGCTAGGAGAGATTCGCAAGCACGCGGCTGTGCTCGAGCGCGACGGCCTCAAGCTCGACGAGTACGACCGGGATCTCGGCGGCATGAACGACGCGCAGGTGCACGATCACCTCGCGCACGCTGGGATCGTGGCGCCACGGCGCAGGATCGCAGCCGCTCGCTGAAGCCGGATCGGCGCACACCGTGGGCGCGAGCGCACGCGCAGCACCCGTCGGAGGTCCGGTGAAAACGCGAGGTTGGGCCGGCAAGCTTTTTGCTGATGCATGGCCGCATGTCGCGCTT
Source organism: Deltaproteobacteria bacterium (assembly GCA_019237945.1). Lineage (GTDB taxonomy): Bacteria > Myxococcota_A > Polyangia > Haliangiales > Haliangiaceae > JABFXX01. The sequence goes on from JAFAOG010000245.1 coordinate 16,309, forward strand.
CAAGTTCCTGCTCCTCGCGTCGCTCGCCGCCTGCGGCACCTCCGGTTCGCACACGGGTGACACCGGCACGTGCCCTCCGATGACGATGGGCGCGAGCACGCTCGCGGGCGGTGGCTCCGCCGGCTACGTCGATGGCGATCGCTGCACGGCGCTGTTCCATAACCCGGTGAGCGTCGCGATCGGCCCCGACGGCAAGGTCTATGTCGCCGACTTCGACAACGGCAAGATCCGCGCGGTCAGCTCGGACGGCACGACCGAGACGATCGTCGCCAAGCAGGGTTTCTCGCGCCCGTTCGCGGTGACGTTCGGCGGCAGCACGCTGTATGTCGCGACCGATAACGATCCGAACAACCAGCACGGCCCGATGTCGGGAACGATCTGGAAGGTCGACATCCACGCGAAGACGGCCACGCCGCTCGCGGTCGACGTCGGCCGCCCGCGCGGCCTGTTCATGCTCAAGGACGGCCGGCTCGGCGCGACCGACTACGAGAACCATGTCGTCGAGGCGATCGACGTCAACACCGGCATGATCACGAACATCGCGGGCACGTTCGGTCAGGCGGGCTTCGCCGATGGTGCCGGCGCCGCCGCGCGGTTCTCCGCGCCGTACGGCATCGTGCAGCGCTCGGACGGCAAGCTCATCGTTGCGGACTGGAGCAACCAGCGGATCCGGATCGTCGGCCTCGACGGCACGGTCTCGACGATGGCCGGCAGCAGCCCGGGCTTCGTCGATGGCGCGATGAGCGACGCGAAGTTCAACCATCCGCAGGGCATGGCGATCGACTCGGCCGACAACATCTTCATGACGGACCTCGAGAACTTCCGCATCCGCAAGCTGTCGGGCTCGTCGATCACGACGGTCGCCGGCGACGGCATGGACGGCTTCGCGGATGACGACGACCCGCAGGGCGCCGAGTTCCACGGCCTCGAAGGCCTCGCCGTCACGCCCGATGGCCACACGATCTACGTCGCCGACGGCACGCGTGGCGAGGACGTTCCGTACAACCGCGTCCGCGTCGTCAAGGTCCAGTAGTCATGACCGAACGCGCCATCATCGAGCACGCGACGCGACTGCGCCGCCAGCGCGAAGCTCACCTCGTCGCGACGATCGTGCGCGCGGAAGGTCTTCGGGTCGGAGCGCGGATGCTGCTGACGCAGTTCCGCTGGATGACGAGCTCGGCGAGCGGCGTGTCTCTCGAGGCGGAGCTCGCGAACACCGGCTGGGAGCGCACGCGCACCGGCGAGCCGTTCCTGCTGCGCTGCGAGGCGCCCGACGGCGACCTGTGCTCCGCGTTCGGGCTCGACGGCGAAGGCCCGGTCGAGATCCTCGTCGAGCGCGCTGGCACCCCCGGCCGCATCGATCCGCTGGAGCTCGCCGAGAAGTGCCTGCGCACGCAGCGCCGCGGCGCGGTCGCGACGGTGATCGGCGGCGCCAAGCTCGGCGCACGCGTCGCGCTGCTCGCAGGGGCCGAGCCGACCGGCGAGATCGCCGACGCCGAGCTGCGCGTCGCGATGGCCGACGACTGCCGCCACGCGATCGAGACCGGCGAGTCGCGGACGAGCCGCCACGGCGATGTCGAGTGGTACGTCGAGGCGATCCTGCCGCCACCGCGCCTCTTCGTGTTCGGCATCGGCCACGACGCGGTGCCGATCGTCCAGCTCGCACGCGCGATCGGCTGGGACGTCGCCGTCTGCGCCCACGAGCCGCGCCACGCGACGCGCACCCGCTTCTCGCAGGCGGACGAGATCCTCGTCGGCACGGCCGCCGATCTCGCCGCGCGCGTCGACGAATGTGATCGCGCCGTCGCGCTGGTGATGTCGCACCGCTACGAGCTCGACCGCGACAACCTGCGCGCGCTCGTCGGCACACACGTGCGCTACATCGGCGTTCCGGGCCCCCGTGGTCGCACCGAGAAGATGCTCGGCGAGCTCTCCCTCGGTGTCGATGACCCGCGGATCCACGGCCCCGTTGGCCTCGATCTCGGCGCCCAGACGGCGCACGAGCAGGCTCTCGCGATCATCGCCGAGATCCAGGCGGTGCTGCGTCACGCACCCGCCGTGAGCCCGCTGCCCATCCGGCACGCGGCGTGACGATTGCAGAGGTGTATTCACATGCGCGACTCCATCTCGATGCTCGAGCGACTCGACCTCGAGACCAAGATCCACCACGGCCCCGCTGACTCCGCTCGCGTCGCCCTGCTGTCCAAGCCGACGCGCGAGCGCTACGCCGACTACCTCGCGCGCGTCTACGCGTTCGAGGCACCCGCC
>JAFAOG010000292.1 GCA_019237945.1 Deltaproteobacteria bacterium
AGAAGTTCGCCGGCTACAAGTGCGAGGTCGTCGCGACGAATCCGGGCAACGAGCATCCCGTCGAGCACCCGCACCCGCCCGGCAACGGCAGCGCGACGCAGGTCGTGACGCCGCCGCCGCCGGCGCAGTGTGACCCCGAGGACCTCCAGCAGAAGGGCATGGGCCAGGAGCAGATCGGCCAGCACGGCGCTGCGCTCCAGCAGTTCGAGAACGCGATGAAGTGCAAGGGCGCGAATGGAACGCGACTTTCGCAGCTCGCGTTCATGGCCTCGTGCAACGCGAAGATGATCGGACCGGCGAAGAAGTACTGGCCGCGGGTCGGCGCCGCCGCCCAGAACCAGCTCCTTCAGATGTGCGTGCGCAACGGCATCACGCGCGACATGCTCGAAGGTAAGTAGCTAAATTGACGAGCGGGATCTGGGTGGTGTAACCAGGACATGGCCTGGTTGCACTAGCTCGGTGGACACCTGTCCGGAGGCCTGCCTATGCATCGTTATCTTCTCGCGCTGAGTGTTCTGACCGTCAGCGCGGTCGCGTCGGCGCAGCCGGCGGGCAACATCACCCTCGATCCGTTCCGCCCCGCGATGGATTCGCGCGGCTACATCACGGTCAACGCATCGCAGGTGCTCGGCGACAAGGAATTGTCGTTCGGCCTCGGCGCGCTCGACTGGGGTCACGGGCTCCTTCACTTCGGCGATACGTCGACGTGTGACAAGGGCACCGGCGCACCCTGCTACTCGATCGACAACATGATCACCGCGACGCTCATCGGAGCGTTCGGCATTCACGCGGGACCGGCCGAGCTCGAGTTCGGCGTCAGCGTTCCGTTCGTGATCATGAGCGGCGATCGCGGGCCGAACAACCTCGGCGATCCGAACAACGCGAACGACGATCAGCTGTTCAAGCTGTCGGGCCAGGGCATCGGCAACATCGGCCTCCACTTCAAGACGCGATTCATCAAGACGAGCCGCCCGCCGCACGTCGGCCTCGGCGTCGTCGCGAGCGTCTACTTGCCGACGGTGTCGCCGACCGACCGCTTCCTCGGCGAGGCGAAGGGAAACGGCACCGACGGCAAGGCGGGCAGCCAGTTCGTCCCGCAGGTCATCGGCATCCTCGACAAGGAATTCGGCAGCAAGAGCCAGCTGCGCATCGCGCTCAACGCCGGTATCCGCATCCGTGGCACCGAGACGTACACCGATAACGACACGACGACCGGCGGCACGCCGCGCACGAACCAGTCGATCACCGCGTCGAGCGAGATCCCGTTCGGTGTCGGCATCGCGTACGCGATCGCGGTGCAGAAGTTCGACGTCGTCGGCGAGGTGTTCGGCGCGCAGCCGATCGGCACACACGAGAACTACCAGCCGCTCGAGGCGATCGGAGCGGTCAAGCTCTACCTCGCGCGCAACTCGTTCCTCTCGCTCGGCGCCGGCCGCGGCCTGATTCCGAACAAGGGCGCGAACCCGGATCTGCGCGCGTTCATCGGCATCGTGTTCGAGCCGAACATCGGCGACCGCGACGGTGACGGCATCAAGGACGATGTCGACAAGTGTCCCGACGATCCCGAGGATTACGACGGGTTCGAGGACGAGGACGGCTGCCCCGATCCCGACAACGATCGCGACGGCATCCCCGACGTCGACGACAAGTGCCCGAACATCCCCGAGGACAAGGACGGCTTCCAGGACGAAGACGGCTGCCCCGAGGGCAACAAGAACGATCGCGATGGCGACGGCATCCTCGACGATGTCGACAAGTGCCCGGACGACCCCGAGGACTTCGACGGCTTCCAGGACGAAGACGGCTGCCCCGACCCCGACAACGATCAGGACGGCATCCTCGACGTCGACGACCTCTGCCCGAACGACCCCGAGGACAAGGACGGCTTCGAGGACGAAGACGGCTGCCCCGATCCCGACAACGACAAGGACCGCATCCTCGACAAGGACGACAAGTGCCCGAACGAGCCGGAGACGTACAACGGCTTCGAGGATGAAGATGGCTGCCCGGATCGCGGTCGCGTTGTCGTGACCGACACGTCGATCGAGATCCTCGACATGATCTACTTCGAGTACGACAAGGCGATCATCAAGAAGGAGTCGTACCCGATCCTCGATGCCGTCGCGGCGACGCTCCAGGGCAACCCGAGCATCCAGCTCGTCGAGATTCAGGGTCACACCGACGAGCGCGGCGATGACGCGTACAACCTGGATCTTTCGGATCGTCGCGCCCACTCCGTGCGCCAGTACCTCATCGACAAGGGCGTCGACGAGAAGCGCCTCACCGCGCAGGGTTACGGTGAGACGCAGCCGCTCGATCGGTCGCACAACGAAAAGGCCTGGGCCAAGAACCGTCGCGTGGCGTTCTTGATCTTGAAGCGCGCGACCGACTAGCGCGCTAGGGTTTGCGTGTGATCAGGTTCCTTGTCTGGCTCGCGATCCTTGCCGCCCTGGCCTACGCGGCGTTCACGGTCCCGCTCGGCAAGAAGACGTTCGCGCAGCACGTGCGATCGATCTGGCACACCGAGGAAGTCCAGGACCTCAAGCAGGGCGTCGAGGACAAGGCGGGGCCGGCGGTCCATCGCGTCGAGCGCGGCGTCAAGGCTGGCTACGAGGCGATGACGGGCTCGAATCCCGACCCGGGCTCCGCTGGATCGGCGGGCTCGGCGGCGATCCCGACGCCTCAGCAAGTCACACACACCGCGCCGTGAAGTTTCCGCTGACCGACCAGCTGATCGAGGAAGCGCGCCGCTTCAACCTGCGGTCGGCGTGCTGTCACTGCTTCTACTGGCGGCCGGGTGAAGACCGCTGCGCGCACGACTGGCCCGACGAAGGGCAGCGCCGGTGGCCGCTCGATGCGCCGGATGCGTCGGGCGCGCGGCCGACCGAGGCCGCATTCTGCAAAGAGTTCGAGCTCAAGTAGCGGGCTCCCGAAGTAGGATGGCGGCGTGCTCGACCTGATGTTCTCGCCGGAAGTCGCCGAGGCGCGCGCGGCCAAGAAGCCGCTCGTCGCGCTCGAGTCGACGCTGGTCGCGCACGGCATGCCGTGGCCGGAGAACCTCGAGATCGCCCGCGAGCTCGAAGAGACCGTCCGCATGGGCGGCGCGGTGCCCGCGACGATCGCGATCGTCGAAGGCCGCCCGTGGATCGGCCTCGAGGACCGCACGCTCGCCAAGCTCGCCCACGACGGCAAGCAGATCGCGAAGGCGGGCGCGACCGACCTCGCGGTCCACCTCGCGCGCAAGACGACCGCCGCGACGACCGTGTCGGCGACCGCGGTGCTCGCGCACAAGGCGGGAATCCGCGCGTTCGCGACGGGCGGCATCGGTGGCGTCCACCGCGGCGACACCGGCGACGTCTCGCATGACCTCATCGCCCTCGCGCGCACGCCGATCGCCGTGATCTCCGCGGGCGCGAAGGCGATCCTCGATCTCCCGCGCACGGCCGAGATGCTCGAGACGCTCGGCGTGCTCGTCCTCGGCTACAAGACCGACGAGCTCCCCGCGTTTTACACGCGCGACTCCGGCATACCGGTCGAGCACATCGTCACGACGCCAGCCGACCTCGCTGCGATCGTCCGCCGCCACTGGGATGACTTCGACGGCGGCGGCGTGCTCGTCGCCAATCCGATCCCGGCCGACGCCGAGCTCGACCCGCGCCGCATCGAGGCCGCGATCCACGCCGCGCTCGCCGAGGCGGAAGCGACGGGCATCCACGGCAAGCGCCTCACGCCGTACCTGCTCGCCCGCCTGGCCGAGGTCACGAGCGGCGCGTCCCTCCGCGCGAACCGCGCGCTCGCGCTGCACAACGCCGAGGTCGGCGCGGCTCTCGCGGTCGCGCTCGGAACCTGAGCGCCGGGCCGGCTGAGCAGCGGCTACGCGCCGAGCTTGTAGACGGTCAGCGTCTTGCCGCCGCGGTCGAAGCCGTTCGAGCGCTCGAGCAGCCAGAACTTGTCGGTGCCGAGCACGCCGAAGCGGAATCGCATGCTCGGCGAGAGCACGCGCGCCTTGCGCGACGCCTTGCCATCCGCGCTCACCCGGAACACGTCGAGATACTCCGGGTCCGCCTTCTTGCGCGCGACGGCGTCGGGGTTCACGGGGTCCGTCTTGAGCGCGAGCCACGCCGAGCCATCCGCGTCGACGACGCCCTGCAGCGACTTCGGATCGTAGTTCGTGATCGGCTCGTCGAGCGCGACGGTCACCGGCTTGCCCGCGTGCCAGATCTGGATGTTCTGGTTGTCCCAGCTCATCCGCAGAAAATCGATCGCATCGTGAACCTCGGCGAGCGTCTGGAACCGCTTGCGCTGCTCGAACAGATCGCCGATCGGCTGCGTCCACACGATCTTGCCCGTCGACAGGTCGAGCTTCGCCTCGACGTCGGGCGAGCGCTGGTTCTCCTTCTTGTCCCACTCGCCGCCCTTGAGCCCCCACGCGAACCGATACCCATCGCTCCAGTGATCGACATGAAAGTCGACCTTCGCGTTGAAGTCCTTCGCATCGAAGTCGATCGACTTCGCACCGCCGACCGCCTTCCCGGTCTCGAGACCGACAAGCGACAGCTCGTGGTGCGTGCCGCCATCCTTGCCGGGCGACATCTTGTGCACGGCGACGAGGTTCTTCGCGCCGTCGCGGATCGCCGTGATGTGCGTCGCCGGCCCGAGCTTGTACACGACCGTGCCGGCCGGCTTCTTGCCGACCGCCGCGAGCTCGACCATCGCCGCGATCTCGTTGCCATCGGGCAGCTGCCCGACCACGAACGCCCGCGGCCCGACGAGCTTGAGCGCGATCGGATGCAGCGTCACGCTCGCGATGTCGACGACCTGCTCGCCACCGCCGAGCGTCGCGACATGCAGCTCCGCCTTCGTCGACGCATCGGCAAGCACGTACGCGACGCGCGCATCATCCGTCGCCACCGGATCGTCGACAAACCCGGTCGCCGCCGAGAACTTCGCCGCCTCGCTCGCACCGACGAGCGCCGGGGCACTCTGCTTCGGCTGCGCCGACGCGACACCACCCAGCGCCACGACCGCGATCATCAATCCACGCATCCCCGAGGCGTGCCACACACCACTACTCCCGTGCAAGCACCGTCTTTTCCGTTGTAAGGTCGGCCAAATGGGCAGTATCGCGTTTACTCGCAACTACCACGACCACAGCAACGACACGGGCTACCAGTTCGAGTTCTTCTGCGACAAGTGCGGCAACGGCCATCGCAGCTCGTTCCAGGCCAGTGCGCTCGGCGTCGGCTCCAAGATCGCCAAGGGCCTCGGCAGCCTGTTCGGTGGCGGCAACCTGTGGGCCGCCGGCCAGGCCGGCGAGTACATGAAGGACGGCCTCCGCGGTCCCCAGTGGGACGCCGCCTTCCAGAAGGCGATCGACGAGATCCGTCCCAAGTTCCACCAGTGCACGCGCTGCGGAAACTGGGTCTGCCCCGAAATCTGCTGGAACGAATCGCGCCAGCTCTGCGAGGCCTGCGCCCCGGACCTGGCCGAAGAAGCCGCCGCCGCCCAGGCGCAAATCGCCGCGGAACAAGCGCGAGAGAAGATGCGCGCGGTCGATCAGGTCCCCGACTTCGACGCCAAGGCGAACATGCTCTCGCAATGCCCCTCGTGCAAAGCCCGGCTCCAGGCTGGCGCCAAGTTCTGCGCGAGCTGCGGCAAGCCGACCGCCGGCCCGGCGCAGAAGCAGTTCTGCACCGGCTGCGGCAAGCAGCTCGCCGCCGGCGCCCGCTTCTGCGGTGACTGCGGCGCCCAGCAAGGCTGACCGCGGGCCCCGCCATGGGGATGCCCGACTGGATCGAGCCGATGGCCGCGACGCTCACGCACGAGCGATTCGCCGGCCCGGAGTGGACGTTCGAGCACAAGGTCGACGGCATCCGGCTGCTGGCGTTCAAGCGCGGCGCGCGCGTCGAGCTGTACTCGCGCAACCACCTGCCGCAGGACGTTCCGGCGGTGGCGCGTGCGGTCGCGGCGTTGCCGTGCGACGAGCTGATCCTCGACGGCGAGCTCGAGTGGAACGGCAGCGCGTTCACCGTGTTCGACGTGCTGTGGCGCGATGGCGCCGACCTGCGCGAGCGGCCGATCGAGGAGCGCCGGGCCGTCCTCGACGCGCTGCCGCTCGCCTCGCCGCTGCGGCGCGTGGTGGTCGTCGAAGACGCAGCGCCCTGGGAGCGCGCGGCACGCGAAGGCTGGGAGGGCGTGATCGCGAAGCGCCGCGGATCGGTCTACGAGTCGCGCCGCTCGCCCGCGTGGCTGAAGATGAAGATCGAGGCAACGCAGGAGCTGGTCGTCGGCGGCTTCACGGATCCGCGCGGCAAGCGCAAAGGCCTCGGCGCGTTGCTCGTCGGGTACTACGAGGGCGACGCGCTCGTCTTCGCCGGCAAGGTGGGAACGGGCCTCGACACGGCGGAGCTGGTCGCGCTGCGCGCGCGCCTCGATCCACTCGTGCAGGACGCCTGTCCGTTCACGCGCGGCACGGGCTTGCCGCGAAGCGCGCGTCACTGGGTCCGCCCGGAGGTCGTCGTGCAGGTCGCGTTCATGGAGTGGACGGGACACGACAAGCTCCGCCACCCGCGGCTCGTCGGCATCCGCAGCGACAAGGCCGCGCGCGATGTGGTCCGCGAGCAGTAGCGCGAGTGCGCGCGACG
>JAFAOG010000322.1 GCA_019237945.1 Deltaproteobacteria bacterium
GAAGAGCCACAAGGGCCGCACCACGGGTCGAGCCAAGGGCGGCAACGAGGTCTCGTTCGGAGACTTCGGCCTCCAGGTCAAAGAGCCCGGCTGGATCACGGCCCGACAGATCGAGGCGGCCCGCGTCGCGATCAGCCGCGTGGTCAAGAAGAGCGGCAAGCTCTACGTCCGCATCTTCCCCGACCACCCCTTCACGAAGAAGCCGGCCGAGACCCGCATGGGTACCGGTAAGGGCGGCGTCGAGGGCTACGTGGCCGTCGTGAAGCCGGGCCGCGTGATCTTCGAGGTCGAAGGTTGCACGGAGGAGATCGCTCGCGAGGCGTTCCACCGCGCGCACCACAAGCTGCCGGTCAAGACGCAGCTCGTCCGCCGCGAAGGGGTGCTCTAAGCCATGTCGAAGTCCACGAAGAACCTCCAGCAGCTCCGCGACCTCCCCGAGGACGAGCTGCGCGCCAAGCTGACCGAGACCAAGGACGAGCTGTTCCGTCTGCAGCTCGGTCAGTACACGAACCAGGTCACGTCGACGGCTCTGCTGACGACGAAGCGCCGCGACATCGCGCGCATCCAGACCATCCTCCGCGGTCGCTCGCTCGGTACCGAGACGCAGGCGCAGGGAAAGAAGGCGTAAGCCATGCCCGAGACTAACGAAGCTAACGACACGCGCGGCAGCCGCCGGACGATCCTCGGCACCGTCACGTCGACCAAGATGGACAAGACGGCCGTGATCACGGTCATCCGTCGCGTCCGCGATCGCCGGTTCCACAAGTTCGTCACGCGCCGCGTGAAGTACAAGGCGCACGACGAGAAGAACGCCGCGAAGGTCGGCGACGTCGTCGAGATCGTCGAGGCGCGTCCGATGTCGCGCACGAAGCGCTGGCGGATCCTCCGCACGCTCTCGCACAACGCCGAGGTCGCGGCCGCCGAGCTGGAGGCCAAGTAGTCATGATCCAGATGACTTCTGTCCTCGACGTCGCGGACAACAGCGGCGCCAAGAAGGTCTACTGCATCAAGGTGCTCGGTGGCACGCGTCGTCGCTATGCGACGATCGGCGATGTCGTCATCGTCTCGGTTCGCGAGGCGATTCCGGGCGCCAAGGTCAAGAAGGGTGAAGTCGCGCGCGCGGTCATCGTCCGCACCAAGCGCGAGCTCGCCCGTCCTGACGGCAGCTTCATCAAGTTCGACGGCAACTCGGCCGTCCTGATCAACAAGGAGAACGAGCCGATCGGAACCCGAATCTTCGGACCGGTCGCGCGCGAGCTCCGCGCCAAGCGGTTCATGAAGATCATCAGCTTGGCTCCGGAGGTGCTGTAATGGCGCACGTTCGTAAGGGCGACACGGTCATCGTGATCGCTGGCTCCAACAAGGGCAAGAAGGGCAAGGTCCTTCGCGTGCTCGGCAACCGCGTCGTTGTCGAGAAGGTCGCGATGGTCAAGCGCCACACCAAGCCCTCGCAGAAGAACCCGCAGGGTGGAATCGTCGACAAAGAAGGGTCGATCCACATCTCGAACGTGCAGCTGTTCGACGAGAAGTCGAACAAGGGCACGCGCGTCAAGAACGTCGTCGAAGGCGACACCAAGGTCCGCGTTGGCGTGAAGTCGGGAACCAAGTTCTCGACTGCCGGCGCGTAAAGGGATGAGTCATGGCTGACGAGAACAACAACGACGCAGACGCCAAAGCGGCTGCCGAAGCGAAGAAGAAAGAGCGCGCGGAAAAGGCGAAGGCCAAGGCGGGCGGCGGCAAGAAGGCCGCCGAGCCGACCGGGCCCGCGCCGAAGTACAAGCGCGAGAAGCCGCCGCGTCTCAAGGACCACTACGAGAAGACGGTGCGCGCCGCCCTGATGAAGGAGTTCAGCTACGGAACTCCGATGCAGGTCCCGCGCATCCTCAAGGTCACCGTCAACATGGGTCTCGGCAAGGCCAAGGACGAGCCCAAGATGATCGACAACGGCGTCGAGGAGCTCAAGGCCATCACCGGCCAGGCTCCGGTCGTGTCGCGCGCGAAGAAGGACATCGCGACCTTCAAGATCCGCAAGGGTCAGAAGATCGGCGTGTTCGTCACGCTGCGCCGCGAGCGCATGTGGGAGTTCCTCGATCGCCTGCTGAACATCGCGCTGCCGCGCGTCCGCGACTTCCGCGGCGTGTCGCCGCGCGGCTTCGACGGCCGCGGCAACTTCACCATGGGCGTCCGCGAGCAGATCATCTTCCCCGAGATCGAGTACGACAAGATCGACTCCATCAAGGGAATGAACATCTCGATCATCACCACGGCCGAGACCGATGCCGAGGGGCGCGCGCTCCTCACGCACCTCGGGATGCCGTTCCGCCAGGCGGTCGCGACCACTCCGGTTGCCGCCACGGCCACGCAGGGAGCGTCCGCATGAGCAAGCTGGTCGACAAGCTTCCCAAGAAGCACAAGTTCAAGGTTCGCATTAAGAGCCGCTGCAAGCGTTGCGGCCGGTCGCGTGCGTATCTCCGTAAGTTCGAAATGTGCCGTCTGTGTTTCCGCGAGCTCGCGCTCCGCGGCGACATCCCGGGCGTCATCAAGTCGAGCTGGTAGCGAAGAGGAAATATCGAATATGTCGATGACCGATCCTATTGCTGATTTCCTCGCTCGCATCCGCAACGGAATCCGCGCGCGCAAGCAGAACATCGAGCTTCCCCGCTCGAACATGAAGCTGCGCATCGCCGAGATCCTGCGCGACGAGGGTTTTCTCAACACCGTGTCGACCGCCGAAGACAAGAAGCAGGGCCTCATCAAGCTCGAGCTTCGCTACGACGGTCGTAACTCCAACGCGATCACCGGCATGCGCCGCGTGTCGCGTCCTGGCCAGCGCTCCTACGTGCCGGCCAAGGACGTCCCGAAGGTCCGCAACGGCCTCGGTATCGCCATCATCTCCACGTCGCAGGGCGTGATGACCGACAAGGAAGCCCGTCAGAAGGGCGTCGGCGGCGAAGTCCTCTGCGAGGTCTGGTGAGTTATGTCGCGTATTGGACGTAAGCCTCTCGAGATTCCGAAGGGTGTGCAGGTCTCCATCACCAAGGACATGGTCCAGGTGAAGGGCCCCAAGGGCACCCTCTCGCTGAAGAAGAACCACAACGTCGAGGTCAAGCAGGCCAAGGACGAGGGCAAGGACGTGCTCGTGTTCGAGCGCACTGGCAATGAAGGCCAGCAGCGCGCCGCGCACGGCCTCATCCGCGCCCTGGTCGGCAACATGGTCAAGGGCGTGACCGACGGCTTCACCCGTCAGCTCGAGATCAACGGCGTTGGTTACAAGGCCGAGATCAAGGGCAACAAGATCACGCTGAGCCTCGGGTTCTCCCACCCGATCGACTACACGCTGCCCGAAGGCATCACCGCCAAGACGGACAAGAACATGCTGATCCTCAGCGGCATCGACCGTCAGGCGCTCGGCGCCGCGGCCGCCGAGATTCGCGGGTTCCGTCCGCCCGAGCCGTACAAGGGCAAGGGCATCAAGTACGTGGAAGAGACGATCCTGCGCAAAGCAGGCAAGACGGCAGGAAAGTAGCCATGTCGGGACACATCAAGTTTGGCAGCGAGAAGACGCGCAAGCGGATGAAGCGCAAGGGCGCCATTCGCAAGCGCATCCACGGTACGTCCGAGCGGCCCCGCCTCTCGGTGTTCCGCTCGGCGCGTTACGTCTACGCCCAGGCGATCGACGACACCACGGGCCGCGTGCTCGCGGCGGCGTCGGACACCGAGACGCAGATCGAGCAGGCCGTCAACGGCAAGCCGAAGAAGGAGCGCGCTCGCGAGGTCGGCAAGGCCATCGGCGCCAAGCTCAAGGCGGCCGGTGTCACGGCCGTCGTCTTCGACCGCAACGGGTTCATCTTTCACGGCCGCGTCAAGGAAGTTGCTGACGGCGCGCGCGAAGCGGGTCTGGAGTTCTAATGATCATCAATCCTGAAGAAGTCGGCGAGCTCGTCGACCGCGTCGTTCACATCAACCGCGTCGCGAAGGTCGTCAAGGGCGGCCGGCGGTTCAGCTTCTCCGCGCTCGTCGTCGTCGGTGACCAGAACGGTCACGTCGGCGCCGGTCTCGGCAAGGCGAACGAAGTGCCCGAGGCGATCCGCAAGGGTACCGACCGCGCCAAGCGCAACCTGTTCCGCATTCCGCTGCTCAAGGGCACCATCCCGCACGAGATCGAAGGCTTCTTCGGCGCGGCGCAGGTGCTGCTCCTCCCGGCGTCCCCCGGTACCGGCGTGATCGCCGGCGGCGGCGTGCGCCCGGTCCTCGAAGTTGCGGGCATCCGCGACATCCTCACCAAGTCGATCGGTACGTCGAACAAGCACAACGTCATCCACGCGACGGTCGTGGCGCTCAAGGCGCTCCGCTCGGTCGAGCAGGTGGCGAAGACGCGTGGCAAGAACGTCTCCGACTTCCAGATCCGGCGCGACCGCGCGCCCCAGGGGTAGTAGCCATGGCGATCAAGCTCAAGGTCACCCAGGTCAAGAGCGGCATCGGCCGCTCGGACACGCAGAACCGCACCCTCGAGGGGCTCGGCCTCCGCGGCCCGCACCACTCGGTCGTCCTCCAGGACTCCGACTCGGTGCGCGGCATGATCCGCAAGGTCAGCCACCTCGTCACCGTCGAAGCGGCCGACTAACCGTTCGGCTAGCTGCCGATCTCTTCCTTGCTCTGAGACTCATTCCGCGCCAAGTTCCACGACGCGCAAGTTGGGATTTCCCATGTCGATCACGCTGCACAACCTCCACCCGAACGAAGGCGCCACCAAGGCGAAGAAGCGGCTCGGCCGCGGTCGTGGCTCGGGTACGGGCAAGACGTCCGGTAAGGGCGTCAAGGGCCAGAAGGC
>JAFAOG010000340.1 GCA_019237945.1 Deltaproteobacteria bacterium
GAAGAAGTCGAGGAACTCCTTCGTCGTGCCGTACAGCGTCGGGCGGCCGACTTCTTCCTTCTTGCCGAGGACGCGGATCAGCGACCGGTCGAGCAACAGGCGGAGCGTGGCCGACGAATCGACGCCGCGGATCTCGTCGATCTCGGGGCGCGTGATCGGCTGACGGTACGCGACGATCGCGAGCGTCTCGAGCTGTGCGCGCGAGAGGCGGACCGGCCGGCCTGCGATCAGCTGCTGGACGTAGCTCGAGTACTGCGTGTTCGTGCGGAACTGATAGCCACCCGAGACGACCTGCAGCGCGATGCCGCGCGACTTGAACTCCTCGGCGAGCTCGCCAAGGGCCTGCTCGATGCGACGCGTATCGCTGACGCGCGTCAGCTGGCGCAAGCGCTGGATCGTGACCGGCTTGTCCGCGGCGAACACGAGCGCCTCGACGAGGTGCCGGAGCTGGGTCGCATCCATCGCGGCGGCGCTGGTCGGCAGGACGGCGCCATCGGCGGCTTCGTCGGCGGCAGCCTCACCATCCGCTGCGTCGGCGCCCTCGGCGGCGGCGAGCTCGTCCTCCGGCATGTCGGAAGCATCGCTCGCGGCGGCGGCGTCAGCACGCAAATCGTCGTCCGACGAGCCGTCCGGCTCCTCCGACGAGTCGTCCAGGTCACCCGACGCGTCGTCCGCATCTGCAGCACCGGCGGCGAGATCGGCATCGTCCGCATCGGCCGGCGCCTCGGCAGCGTCCGCGGCGAGCTCGACGCCGGTATCGGCGGCGTCGGCGGCGTCGGTGTCCGCGGCGTCGTCGGCGTCGGCGGCGGCGGGGGCGGTGTCCGCGGCGTCGGCGTCGGCATCGGCGGCGTCGACGGCCTCGGCGGCCGCGGGCTCGTCCTCGACGACGATCGGCTGCCCCCATGCATCGAGCGCGACGGCCGGCTCGGCCTTGCGGCCGCGCTTCTTCTTGCCCTTCGCACCCTTTGATGACGCGGCGGCGGCGGGATCGGCTTTCGCGGCGCGGGCGGCCTCGGCGGCCGTCACGGCGACCTCGGCGGCCATCGCGACCGCCTCGACCTCGGCCTCGACCGAGCCGATCTCGGCGGTGGCGAGCGCATCGGCGGCGGCATCGGCGAGGGACTGCGCGTCCGCCTCGACGAGCGGGTCGGCAGTGGGGCCGGAGCCCTCCGCCAGGATCTCGTCCGGAACGGCCTCGGCGGCCCGCTTGGCAGCGCGCTTCTTCGACTTGCGACTCACGCCGCAGTCGTACCACCGCCCCCTGACAACTAGCGGTAGTCGTTATCGGAGCGGGCGACGCCCTGCTCCATGCGCTCGCGGAGATCGTCCGCGGCGCGCTCGATGAAGATCTCGCCCTCCGACTCGAGCTGCGACAGCCGCAACAACCTGAGCTTGCCCATCTCGAGCAGAGCCAGGAACGTCACGACCGCCTCGTGCTTGATCTCCTCGACCGTGCGTTCGACGCCGTCGCGCAGGAACGAGAACATCGAGCTGAACGAGAAGCGGCCTTCCGCCTCGAGGCGGTCGGTCAGCTCCTGGATCTTCTGGCTGACCGACAGGCGGTCGATCAGAACGTTGTGGGCGACCTTGACCTTGGCCTGACGCATGACGCGGTCGAAGGCCTCGATCAGCTTGTGGACGGGGAATGGTGCGAGGGGGGCGATCGCGTCGTGGTCGATGCCTTCGCCCACCGCGTCTTCGGTCGGGGCGCCGCGGCTCCAGACGTTGCGGCCGACGACCGGGCGCTCGCCGAGCTTGTCGGCGGCTTCCTTGTACTTCTGGTACTCGAGCAGGCGGCGGATCAGGTCGGCGCGCGGATCGACGTCGACGTCCTCGCCGTTCTCGGCGGCCTCGGGGTCTTCCTCGAGCGGCTCGGGGGATGGCAGGAGCTCGCGCGACTTGATGTGGCAGAGCGTCGCGGCCATGACGAGGTACTCGCCGGCGACGTCGATATCGAGCCCCGTCATCGCGTCCAGGTACTCGAGGTATTTCTCGGTGACGAACGCGATCGGGATGTCGAGGATCGACAGCTCGTGCTTCTTGACGAGGTGCAAGAGCAGATCGAGCGGGCCCTCGAACACGTCGAGTGCGACGGAATAGCCGGTATCCATGGCGGTCACATCAGGCCGAACAGCGCGTAGACGTGCGTGGTGCACCACATCGCAGGGACGATGAAGATCTGCGCCAGCTGCGGGATGAACACAACCGCCATCAGGACGAATGGACCGTACTTCGCGTAATTCTCGAACGCGGCGCGGTGCTTGTAGGGGACCATGCTCTCGGCGACGTGACCGCCGTCGAGCGGCGGCGCCGGGATGAGGTTGAAGAAGAACAGGATGAAGTTCGTGAGGACCGCGTAGAGGATGATGCTGTACGCCTGCGAGCCCCGCATCGCGATGTGCTGCGTGTGCAAGATCGCGAGCGTGGCGGTCAAGAGCAGCGCCAACACGACATTCATCGCGGGGCCGGCGATCGAGACGAGGATGCGGGCCGTCGACATCCGGTGCTTGCGATCGACGCGCGCCGGGTTCCACTGCACCGGGCGGCCCCAGCCAAAGCCACCGCCGCCGTAGTAGGCGCCGAGCAGCGGGAGGAGCAGCGTGCCGATCGGGTCGGCGTGAGCGAGCGGGTTGAGCGTCACGCGGCCCTGGCGGCGCGGCGTGTCGTCGCCCAGGCGGTCGGCCATGAACGCGTGGCCGAACTCGTGGAAGGCGACCGATGCGATCAACACGAAGACGTGGATCAGCATCATGCGGACTTTGTCTGGATTGAGATCCACGCGCCCTCGGGGACTATGGCCGGCCGGCCCTGTGACTGCAAGACGGAATAGTTGCGCGATACCACAGGCATCCGACAATCACCGGCATGGCGCGCCGGCTGCCGCTCGACGAGGCCGTCGACCTCTACCTCGATCATCTCAAGGTCGAGCGCGGGCTCGCGCGTCACACGCTCGAGAGCTACAGCCGCGACCTCGCGCGCCTGCTCGCGTTCCTCGACACGCGCGGCCGCGCCGATGTCGACGACGTCACCGAGCTCGACATCACCGACCACCTCGTCCAGCTCGCCGACTCCGGCCTCGCCCCACGCTCGCGGGCGCGCGCCCTCGTCGCGATGCGCGGGCTGTTTCGCCATCTCGTCGGCGAGCGCTGGCTCGAGGCGGATCCGACCGCGCTGATCGACGCGCCCCGCACCGCGAAGCGCCTGCCCGGCGTGCTCGGCGAGGACGCGGTGATGCGCCTGATCCAGCAGCCGCCCGACACGCAGCGCGGCCGCCGCGACGCCGCGATGATCGAGCTCGCGTACGCGAGTGGCCTGCGCGTGTCGGAGCTCGTCACGCTGTCGCTCGCAGATGTGAACCTCAACGCGGGCTTCGTGCGCGTCACCGGCAAGGGCAACAAGACGCGCCTCGTGCCGCTGCACGCCAAGGCGATCGAACGCCTCCGTCGCGTGATGGAAGAGCGCGCCCCGCGGGACCCGAGCGAGCGCGGCCTGTTCCTGACGCCGCGCGGCCGGCCGATGACGCGCCAGGCATTCTGGAAGCTGCTGCGCGGGTATGCGCGGCGGGCGGGCGTGCGGCTGCCGACGGGGGACGTCTCGCCCCACAAGCTGCGCCACTCGTTCGCGACTCACCTCGTCGAGGGCGGCGCCGACCTGCGCGCGGTCCAGGCGATGCTCGGCCACGCCGACATCTCGACGACCGAGGTCTACACGCACGTGTCGCGCGCTCGCGTGCTCGAGCAGGCGCGCAAGCATCCCCGCGCGCGCTAGTATCGGTGCATGGGGATCCCGCGCGGCGCGCTCGCCGCAGCACTGGTCGTGTCGTGTGGCAGTCCGCAGCATGCGCCGAAGCAAGAGGAGCCGGCGCCGAAGGTCGTCACGTACGGCCCGCTCGGCATCAAGGCGGACGCGAAGGCGCCGAACCAGGCCGCGATCCTCGGCACCGACGACAAGAACGGCTCGACGCTGATCCCGCTGCCGACCGCGCAGAGTCGCGCCGCCGTCGACGCGATGTACGTCAAGATGACGCCGCCGATCACGGGCGGCATGACGGCCGTCAAGCTCGCGACCGCGCCGAATCCCGATCAGAGCGTGCAGGTCGGCATCGTCGAGGAGTTCGCCGGCGGCACGGGGCCGCAGTGGCGCGCCGGCGTGTGGGTCAGCGCGATCGTCGCCGCGACGACGCTCAACAAGGACCTCACCGACTTCACGTTCTCGGCGTCGAGCGGCGGCTACATCGACGGAGCGAGCGCCTCGGGCCTGATGGCGGGCGGCTTTCTCGCCGCGATGACCGGCACGCCGATCGATCCGACCGCGACGATGACCGGCACGATCAACCCCGACGGCACGATCGGCCCCGTCGCGGGCATCCCCGAGAAGTTCCTCGGCTCGATCGACAAGGGCAAGAAGCACCTCGGCTATCCGATCGGCATGCGGATGGCGAAGTCCGAGGCGACGGGCGAGCTGGTCGATCTCGTCGAGCTGGCGAAGAAGCACGGCGTCGAGGCCGTCGAGGTCGCGGACGTCCACGAGGCGTACAAGCTGCTCACCGGCAAGTCGCTCCCCGAGCCGACGCCCGTCGCCGAATCGGAGATGGCGCTCGACAAGGACACCGTCGCCGCGCTCGACGCCAAGTACAAGGAGTGGCAGACGCGCGTCGGCACCGAGTGGGCAACGCTCGTGCAGCTCGAGAACGCGGGCCGCCTGCCGCCGCTGCTCTCCGCGATGCGCCAGTACGCGAAGAGCTACGCCGAGACCGCCGAGACGCTGCACAAGCGCGGCATGGCGGGCGCGTCGTACTCGCGCATGCTCGCAGCGTGGGCGTTCGCATCGGCGACGACGCAGGCGTACGACATTCTCCAGAAGGTGCAGTCGGGCAACATCGCGGCCGCCGTCGACGAGATCAAGGCGCTCGACCGCCTCGACGAAACGACGACGGCCGTGCTGAAGAAGATCGGCACGATGCGCCCGAACACGCTCGGCGGGCACCTCGAGATGATGGCGGCGTTCGAGGCCGGCCTGCGCGGCTACGTGTTCAAGCAGATGGCGTCGATGTCGATCGCGCAGACCGCGGCCTATCTCGACTCGCTCAAGGGCGTCCCGACCGCGCAGCTCGGCTCGCCCGAAGCCGCCGACAAGACCATGTCCGCGATCGCCCCCACGCTGCTCTACGTCGGCCGCACGATCGCGGAGTCGACGCTCGCGACCCAGGAGCTCGAGTTCGAGAACGAGCAATCGGTCCAGTACATGTGCTCGCTGCCGAACGTGAAGCGCATGGCGACGTCCTTTTCGTCCGCGGGCGGTGCCGGCCTCAACTACTTCGACACGCTGCTCACCCAGCCGCTCGCCGAGCAGAACCACGTCTCCGAGGACGAAGCGCGCACCAAGATCGCCGCGTTCGAGCCCGACTACTACGTCGCCTGGATCACCAGCCGCCTCGGCAACGGCCCGCTCGACGAGCTCAAGGCCGCCTGGGGCGAGCACTCGCTCGCGTGGGGTCTGCTCTCGCTCGCCGGCAGCGAGCTCGCCTACTACGACGCCGCCCAGCTGATCGCCAAGTACTACTCGCTGGAGGTCCACACCGACGACAGCGGCAAGGTGGACAAGGTCGAGCACGACAAGGCCTTCCTCCACATGCTCGCCGCCGCCGAGCGCAACGCCCGCACCTCCGCCCACGAGGCCAAGATCGCGACGGGCGCCATCCCGGTCCAGGCCAAGCTCGCCTACCAGCTCGCGACGGTCGAGCGCGACGGCGACCTCGGCGACAAGCTCGACGCCCTCGGAGAATTCTGGGCCTCGAGCGCGTTCAGCCAGACGGCCGTGATGCTCGCGCGCAACTGAGCTAGGATCGTCCTTCGGGTGTCATCCCTTCGCGTCCTGCGGTTTTTCGGGCCACGCGGCGACTTGCTCGCCGTCGATGCGGACAACGTGTCCGTGTACGACGCGAGCGGTAACGTGCGGTTCCGCTTCGAGCTGCCGGGCGTCATCGACATCGCGCCGGTCGGCAACGAGCTGTGGGCGATCGCGGGAGATCAGCTCGTGCGGCGGAGCGCGCTCGACGGGAAGCCGATCGCGAGCGAGTCGATCGGGTATCTCGATCGCGGCGGGCGGTTCATGATCTCGGCGACCGCGGCGATTCCGGTGTGGCATGCGGCGCGGCCGGTCGTCGTCCGTGCGAATCCCGCGCGCGTCGAGTCGATCGGGCCGGGTGGCGATGTGATGTTGCCGATCGCCGAGGGGCGGTGGCTGCTGTGGCAGGCGGGACAGCTGCGGCTGTGGCGCAGCATCGGCGAGGCGTGGCGCAAGCCGCTCGGCGATCAGGGCATGCGCGTGGTCGATGCGCAGCTCGTGCTCGAGGGGCGGTTGTTCGTGCTCGCGCAGCAGCGCGCGGCGGCGGCCGGTGAGCCGGCGGCGGAGATGCGATTGTCGGTGGCGGCGGTGTCGGACGGGTCGCCGCACGCGGTGCTGCGCGTGCCGGCGGTCGAGCAGGTCGCGTTTGCGGCGCGGCGCGGGCTCGCGGCGGCGCGCAGCGGCGAGCGGCTGGCGGTCGTCGATCTGCGGTTCGGGCGGTGGTTGCGTGATCTGATGTTGCCGGCGGAGACGACGGCGATCGCGATCGACGACGCGCTGCAGCTGATCGCGATCGCGGGACCGGATGGCGTCGACCTCGTGCGGCCAGATGCGCTCGGGCAGCCGTCGCTCGCGCCGAGCGAGGCAAGCGAAGCGGAGGCCGCGCACGACGACGACGCGCCGCAGGTCGATCCGTCGGAGCCACCGATCGTGTTCGAGGAGCCCGCGCCGACGAACGGGCACAGCGTCGAGCCGCCTCCCGCGCCGGCGCCCGAGCGCCCTGCCCCGTTCCCCGAGGCGCCGCTCGTGCGGCTCGATCCGGTCGCGGTCGTGCCCGATGCGACGGCCGGCGAGATCGCGCAGACGGTCGAGCTGCAGCTCCAGCTCGTCGGCGCGCAGGTGTACGTCGCGATCGCGGAGGCGTGGGACAGCGGACGCATCGTCAAGCCGGATCAGACGAAGCCGCCGTTCGTCGACGAGGTTGCGGGGTTATTGAAGATCGTGTCGGGCAAGGCGACCGGCGAGCTCGAGCGGGCGCAGGCGCGGCTCGAGGCAACGCGCGAGGTGCTCGCGTCCGTGGCGCAGGAGCGCGGATCGCGGCTGACGCCACTCGACGTGCTCGCGCGCGACTTCGAGCTGTCGCCGCTCGCGATGTCGCTGCTGTTTCTGATCGCGGCGCCGCGGATGCGCGGCGAGCTCGCGCGGCTGTACGGGATCCTCGCCAACGATCAGGGGCGCTCGGTCGTCGACGAATTCTTGCTGACGCAGATCCTCGGCGGGCATCTCGCCGGTGAGATCTCGCGCGAGCTCGATGCAGACCGGCCGCTGCGGCGATATGGGCTCGTGCGGCTCGGGCCCGGCGACCGTCCGTTCGCGCCGCTCGCCGCCGATACGCTCGTCGTTCGCAACATCATGAACCAGCCGGCGGAAGGCGAGCCGGATCAGAACCTCGAGGTACGGCGCGTCGATCGCGACCTCGAGGAGCTGCAGCTGCCGCGCGCGGTGATCACGAAGGCGCTGCGCTTCTTGTCGACGCCGCGGCCCGGCGAGCCCGCGCGCATCGTCGTGCGCGGCCGCACCGGCTCGGGCCGCCACACGCTGCTGACGTCGCTCGCCGCGCGCGCCGGCCGCTCGCTCGGCATCATCGATCTCAGCATCGTGCCGCGCGAGCCCGGGCGCCTCGTCGCCGTGCTCGAGACCGCGCTGCGGCGCGCGATGCTGCGCGGCGTGGTGCCGTGCATCGATGGCCTCGAGCTGATCGGCTCCGACGAGCGCGACCTCCAGATCCAGGTCGGATCGGTGCTACGCGGCCATCCCGGCCCGGTCGCGGTGCGGCTGCCGCAGGATGCATCGGCGCCGCTCGACCCCGGCTACCTGACGCTCGACCTGCCGATCCGCAACGAGCGCGAGCGCAGCGAGTCGTGGGCGATCGCACTCGAGCGTCATGGCATTCCGCTGCCCGATCCGAGTGACCTGGCATCGCGCTATCGCGTCGGGCCCGGCACGATCGAGCGCGTGTGCATCGAGGTCACGCGGCGCGCCGATCCGCCGACCGACCCCGCGGGTTGGCTGCGCGAGCTCGACGAGGCCGTGCGCCAGCACCTCGAGAATCGCCTGGGAAAGAGCGCGACGCGCGTCAGCCGCCTCGCGACCTGGACCGACGTCGTGCTCCCCGAGGACATCGTCGACTCGCTGCTCGAGCTGACCGCGCGCGTGCGCCACCGCAAGAAGGTCTTCGAGCAGTGGGGCTTCGACAAGTCGATCACGACCGCGCGCGGCATCACCGCGCTGTTCCAGGGCAGCCCCGGCACCGGCAAGACGATGGTCGCCGGCGTGATCGCGCGCGACCTCGGGCTCGAGCTGTATCGCGTCGACGTCTCGCGCATCACGAGCAAGTGGATCGGCGAGACCGAGAAGAACCTCGGCGCGCTGTTCGATGCCGCCGAAGACGGCCAGGTCATGCTGCTGTTCGACGAGGCCGACTCGCTGTTCGCGAAGCGCACCGAGGTGAAGACCTCCGTCGATCGCTACTCGAACATGGAGGTCAACTACCTCCTGCAGCGCCTCGACAGCTTCGAGGGCATCGCGATCCTGACGACGAACTTCGGCAACGCGATCGACCCCGCGTTCAAGCGCCGCCTCACCTACCGCGTGACGTTCCCGTTCCCCGACGAGGAGATGCGCGAGCAGCTGTGGCGCTCGCTGATTCCCTCCAACGTGCCGGTGCAAGGCACGCTCGACTTCGCCACGCTCGCGCAGCGCTTCCGCCTCTCGGGCGGCTACATCCGCAACGCCGCGCTGCGCGCCGCATTCCTCGCGGCCGAAGAAGGCGGCGCCCTCCAGCACGAGCACCTCGAGCGCGCGATCCGCATGGAGTTCCGCGAGATCGGCAAGCTCGCCGAGACCGGCACGCTCGAGTGATCAGAGCTTGAGCTTCGGCATGCCGGCTGCGATCTCGTCGAGAGACTTCTGCACGTCGGCGTCGAGCTCCGCCTTGCGCTTCGCCTCCGCCGTCTGATCCGTCCACAGTGCCTCGCCACCCGGCACCGCGCGCAGCGCCGCGACGAACCGCTCGACGGCCGCCGTGTTCTCCGCGTTCGGCGCGCGAAGCCAGCCGGCAAACAGCTCGAGTGTCTGCACGAGGCCCGTCGGTGCGCCCGGCACGGCCAGCGTTTGCGTGCGCACGCGATCGAGCTCGTCCGCCGCGCGCGCGCGAGCCGCCGCATCGCCATCGCCCGCCGCGAGCGCCTGCCCGAGCGCCGTGAGACTCGCCGCGAGCTTCGCGAGCTGCGGTTGCTGCGCGCTCGGCGCCTTCGCGATCGTCGCGAGCTGCTGGGCGAGCGCGGTGACGTCGTCGTCGGCTTTCCCGGCCATGCCCCAGCTTACTTCAGGACGAGCGGGACATCCTTGCCGCTGCCCGCCGCGAGCAGCGGGTCGGTCGCCGGATCGAGCAGCTCCTTGTGCCGCTTCGGGTTGAGCTGGTTGTCGGTGCGCGTCAGCGTCACGTGAGGCGGCGGGCCGTCGACCTTCCAGTCGTACGCGACCTTCTCCTCCGCGGGCGGGTCGGGGTTCGTCGCCTCGCCGGGCTGGCTGAGCGTCGTGTACTCGACCAGGTGGGTGAATGCGATCGCAGGCTTCCCCGCCTTGTCGCCGATCACGTAGAGCTGCTTGCCGCCCTCGCCCTGCCCGTACTCGCACTTCTTGCAGCCTTTGTCATACGGGAACGTGTGATCGAGCTGCCACGCGATCACCGCGACGCACTCCTCGCTGCCATCGCCGTCGAGGTCGCGCACGTCGAACGCGTCGATGTCCTTGCCAAGCGCGGGTTGGTCGCCGCCGGTGCGCGCGTCGATCGCGACCTCGCCCACCCCGTCTGCGCCCGCGCGCATCACGGAGTACTGCATGACGTAGGACGCGTCGTCGCGCGACTTCGACACGACCAGCGCCCACGACGTATGCGCCGCATCGACGCGCTTCACGACATCCTTCGCCGGGACGCCCTTCGCCTTCAGCGCCGCATCGAGCGCCGCCTTCGGATCCGCGGGCGCCGCGACAGTCGCCGCCGAGCCGGCGACGACCGCACTGCCGGAACCCACGGGAGCCGTCGAGCCCGCCGGGTTCGCGGCATCCTTCTTTCCACACGCGCTGACGAGCAGCGCGACGATCACCCAACCTGCGCGACTCATCGCGCGCGAGCATACCGCTACAGGCCGGAGAGCGGCATGTCCTTGCCGGAACCAGCGGCGAACACCGGATCGCTCGCCGGTTCGAGCGTGCCCTTGACGCGGTCCTTCGCCGCGACCTCGGACTTCGTGCGCTTCAGCGACACGGCCGGCGGCTTGCCCGCGATGCTCCAGTCGTACGTGACGGTCTCGTCGTCGGGCTTGGACATCGTGTTGTCCTCGGGGAGCGTCGTGGCCGTGCTCGTGTACGAGATCAGGTGCGTGAACGCGACGCGCACCGGCGCTCCGCCGAGCACGTAGAGCTGATGCCCTTCCTCGTCCGCCATCAGCTGCCAGCCGGGTTGCTCGCCCTTGATGCTCGTCTCGCGCACCCAGTGCAGAACGAGCGTCGCCTCGTCGGTGCCGTTGCCGTCGAGGTCCTTCGCCTCGAGCGAGTCGACGCTCTTGAACGACGCCTTGCCGGTGGGCGGCGCGAGGTGCACCTCGGCAACGCCGTCGGCGCGCGATGCAACGACGTCGATCGCGACGACGTTCTTCACGTCATCGAGCTTGGTCGCAACGACGGCCCACGCCGACGTCGGCGACGCGACGCGCTCGAGCACCGCATCCGGCGCGAGGTGCTTGGCGGCGAGCGCATCGTCGAGGGCCTTGCCGACATCCTTCGTCGGCGCCGGCGGCGGCGTCGCAACCGCCGCGCTGCCGGAGCCCGTCTCGACGGCCGCCGACCCGTTCGCCGGCGCCTCCGTCTTCTTGTGGCAACCGGCGAGCAGCGCGAGCACGACGACGGAG
>JAFAOG010000399.1 GCA_019237945.1 Deltaproteobacteria bacterium
CGACGGCTACCTGACCAAGCCGTTCGACCTCGTTCACCTGCTCGCGCAGGTCAAAAAGCTGCTCGGCGAAGCGTAGGCACCGTAGACTTCGTCCGTGCGCTTTCCCGCCTTCATCGCGGAGATGGGGCTGCCCGCCGCGCGCCCCCGGCTCTGGGTCTCGATCTGGGTGGGCTTCTTCCTCGCCGCCGGATTCGGCGTGCTCGCGACCGCGGCCGCGTTCTTCGGCCTGACGCCGTGGCGGTGGGCGTTCGTCGGCCTCGTCTCGATCAAGCTGCTGACGAACTCGCTCGCCTGGCTCGCGCTCACGCGCGACCGCTTCGTCCTGCCGACGCAGACGCTCAATGTCACCGCCGACGTGATCTGCCTGACCGGCGCGATCTACTTCACGGGCGGCCCGTACTCGCCGCTCACCGCGACGTACGTGATCGTGATCGCCGTCCATTCGCTGCTCTCGAACACCTCGATCACGATCCTGATGGCGGGCAGCATCGTGCTCGCGTTCTCGGCGATGATGCTCGGGCTCGCGACGGGCGTGCTCGCCGTCACCCCGGTCCCCGGCGACCCCAACCACGTCCCGACGCTCGGCTATACGCTCACCGCGGTCGGCTACTGCGCGTTCGTCGTCGGCGTCCCCGCATTCTTCGCGTCGGCGACGATGCGCCTGCTGCGTGCCAAGGAGCGCGACCTCGAGAAGCGCACCGCCGAGCTGATCCAGGTCAACACGCAGCGCTCGCAGTTCATCGCGTCGATGACGCACGAGCTGCGCACGCCGATCCACGGCGTCCAGGGCCTCGCTGACGTGATCGCGGCCGGCGTCTACGGGCCCGTCACCGACAAGCAAAAAGACGCGTGCGCCTCGATCAAGCGGTCCGCGCAGAACCTCCTCGGCCTCGTCGACGACGTCCTCAATCTCGCGCGCGCCGAAGCGAACCGGATCGAGGCGCGCCCGCGCGCGGTCGACGTCACGACGCTCGTCGAGCGCGTCACCGCCTCGGTCTCGTGGATGGTCGGCACCAAGCACATCCAGCTCGACACCGACGTCGCCAAGGACCTCCCGTTCGTCCAGTCCGATGATCGCTGGCTCGCGCACGTGCTCGTCAATCTCGTCTCGAATGCGGTCAAGTTCACGCCCGAAGGCGGCAAGGTCACCGTGCGCGCATTCGAGCGCGCCGACCTGATGGCGGTCGCCCTCGAGGTCGTCGACACCGGCATCGGGATCGCACGCGAGGAGCGCGAGCGCATCTTCGAGCCGTTCCGCCAGGGCGACAGCTCCGACGAGAAGGGCTTCGGCGGCGTCGGCCTCGGCCTCGCGCTGGTCGCGCGGCTCACCGACCTGCTCGGCGCCACGGTCGAGCTCGACTCCGACGTCGGCAAGGGCTCGACGTTCCGCGTGCTCGTCCCGCTCGACTGGAAAGGCCGCGCCGTGTCGCGCCTGATGCGCGCGGTGACCGCACCGCCCGGCGTCACCGTCGGCTAGGCGAGCGATCGCAGCAGCTGCGCGAGCGGCGCCGGTTGATGCCGCTGCATCATGTGACCGGCGCCTTCGAGCGTGACGTGGCGATGGTGCGCGAGGTACGCGCGACGCGCGGCGCGCTCGGCGTCGGGGAGGTTCATGAACGACTGCGCGGCGTCGACGACGAGCGTCGGGCACGCGACCTTGCGCCAGAACTGCGCGGCGTATTCGCGGCGGAACAGGTAGGGACCCATCGTCAGGTGCAGCGGGTCGTGCTTCCACACGAGGCCGTCGCCTGCTTGCGTGCGGCGCGTTCCGTGCTCGGCGAGTTGCAGCGAGAGCGCCTCGGAGAGCAGCGGGTCGTGCTTGCGCAGGCGCGCGGCGGCATCGGCGAGCGACGACATCGGCTTGGGCTTGGTGCGCGCGCGCTTCCATGCGTCGATCCACTGCGCGGTGCGCGGGGCGAGATCGACCTCCGATTGATCCGGCGGGCCGAGGCCCTCGAGCAGTGCGAGCGCGTGCGGGCGCTCGGGGCGCGTGCCGCACCAGTACGCGGCGACGCCGCCGCCCATCGAGTGACCGACGACGACGAGTCGCTTGCGGGCGAAGCGCGCGATCACGTCGTCGAGGTCGGCGACGTAGTCCATGTAGTGGTAGTAGCCGCCGGCGCCGATCCAGTCGCTGTCGCCGTGGCCGCGGAGGTCGGGCGCGATGACGTGCGCGTCGAGGAGCGGCGCGACCTCGTGCCAGCCGTAGGCGAGATCGAGAAAGCCGTGGATAAGGACGAACGTCGTGTCGCCCGGGTGCTCCCACTCGAGGACGTTGTACGTGATGCCGGTCGCGAGCGCGATGCGATGCGATCTCACGGGCCCGCGGTGATGTGATAGACGCTGCCGTTCGTCGTCGTCTCGTAGAGCTCGCCGCGCGCGTCGGCGTGGATCGAGGCGGGCGAGCTGGGCCACGTGCCGGCGAGGTCCGTCGACGTGACGGTGCCGGCGCTGTACGTCGCGACGGACATCGTCGACGCGGTGTTGTCGGTGAAGAAGTACTTGCCGGCGAGGTCGGGGTAGCACGGGCCGCGATAGACCTGGCCCCCGATGATCGCGTGCCAGCCGTCGGCGGTGTGGTTCTTGACGAGCTGCGGGAACGTCTTGCCGTTCGGATCCGGCGTGTAGTTGCCGTAGTTGCGGTTCGCCTCGTACATCGACCAGCCGAGGTTCTTGCCAACCTGCTGGCCGGCGGGGAGCACGTCGAGCTCCTCGTCCACGTCCTGGCCGACATCGCCGATCCACAGATCGCCGGTCTGCCGATCGAACGACCAGCGCCACGGGTTGCGCGTGCCGATGATGAAGATCTCCGGCTCGCCGCCGCCGTTCGCGAACGGGTTGTCGGCGGGGATGCCATACGGCTTGCCGTTCGCGGGATGCGCGGGATCGATGCGCAGGATCTTGCCGAGCAGTGGCTCGCACTGCGTGCTCGTGCACGAGGCGGCCGTGCGATCGATCGCCTGACCGTTGCGGTGCGGGTCTCCGCCGCCGCCGCCGTCGCCGGTGCCGATGTAGAGGAAGCCGTCGGCGCCGAACTCGAGCATGCCGCCGTTGTGGTTCGTCGCGAAGTCGGGAATCGAGAGCAAGACTTGCTTGCTGGCCGCGTCCGCCTTGTTCGGATCCGAGCTGACCGTGAAGCGCGCGAGCACGTCGGCGTTCGACAGCGTGTACCAGACGTAGAAGTAGCCGTTGCACGCGTAGTCGGGGTCGAACGCGAGGCCGAGCAGGCCCTGCTCGCCGCCCGCGACGATGTCGCCCGAGATGTCGAGGAACGGCGTCGCGACGATCTGCTCGTTCTGGAAGATGCGGATGCGGCCACCTTGCTCGACGACGAACAGGCGACCGTCGTTCGGAGGCGACGTCGCGAGCATCGCGCCGCCCGACACCTGGCCGATCTTGTTGGCGGCGACCGTGGTGCCGGAGACCGGGGTGCACGCGGCGACCGGGACCGCCGGCGGCGTCGTGCAGCCGCCCGAGCCCGAGCCGCCGCCGCTACCGTCGTGGCCGCCTCCGATCGGGGCGTCGTCCTTGGCCTTGTGTCCACCGCCGCAGGCCGCGGCGAGGGCGAGCAGGAGGGCTAGCGTCCGCATGCGCGGATGATAGCCCGGGCCGGCTAGTTCTTGGCGGGCGGATTTCCTACGCGATCGGCCCACTTGCCGAACCCGTAGAGGACGAGGCCGACGCCGAGGAACGGCATGAGGAAGACCCAGCCGATGAATCCGCCATTCGACATGCCGTAATACATCAGGCTGATCATCATGCCGACGACCCAGACCAGCATCGCGGCGAGGTAGCCGGTGATCTGGATCTTGCGCTTGCGGACCGCGCGCTCGAGCTTCTCGAGGAAGAACTGGGCTTCCTCGGGGTTCAGGCTCTGGATCGCCTGTGCAAGCTCCTCGTGCTTGTCGGCGTCGAACGCCTTCGCGACGAGCTCGTCTTCTGGCACGCGGGAACCTTAGCAGGTATACGACGCCGATGCCGGCGCTCAAGCTGACCGACGATCTGGGCCGCACGCTCGTGTTTCCGCACGCGCCGACGCGCGTCGTGTCGCTGGTGCCGAGCGATACGTACAGCGTGATCGCGCTCGGCGCGGGCGATCGGCTCGTCGGGCGAACGACGTGGTGCGAGCACGGCGACGCGCCGACGGTCGGCGGGACAAAGGATGTCGATGTCGAGGCGGTGCTCGCGCTCGCGCCTCATCTGGTGATCGCGAATCAGGAAGAGAACACGCGTCAGGCGCTCGAGGCGCTCGCGGCGCGCGTGCCGGTGCTCGTGTCGCTGCCGCGGCGCGTGGAGCAGGGCGTCGCGCACCTCGCGCGGCTCGCGCGGATCCTCGGCGTCGAGGCATCGCCGGTGGCGCGCGAGCTGATCCGCCGCGGCTACCAGATCGCGAAGGCGGGCGAGCCGAGCGTGCGCGCGTTCGTGCCGATCTGGATGGACCCGCTGATGACGCTCAACGCCGACACGTTCGGCAGCGACGTGCTCGCGCACGCGGGCGTCGCGAACGTGTTTGGCGATCGCCTGCGGCTCTATCCGCTCGCGGCGGATCTCGGCAAGAGCGCGCCGCAGGACGCGGGCGGTCGCGACGTGCGCTATCCACGCGTCACGCTCGACGAGGTGATGGCGCGCGGCGCCGAGCTGCTCGTGCTGCCCGACGAGCCGTATGCATTCACGCCCGACGATGCAGCCGTGCTGCGCAAGGCGCTGCCGTCGGCGCGCGTGGTGCACGTCTCGGGCAAGGATCTGTTCTGGTACGGCGCGTGGGCGATCGACGCGATCGAGCGGCTACGCGCCCAGCTGTTGCAGCCTTCGGCGTAATCCGGCGACGTAGCGGTCGGCGGCGCCGGGCTGGCGCGCGAAGAACAGCGACGGCTCGACGAGCTCGAGCTCCATCACGCGCGGCTGGCCGGCGTCGTCGCGCGCGACGTCGACGCGCCCGTAGAGGATGTCGCCCGCGTACGGCGCGAGGGCGGCCTCCGCGACGGCGCGCTCGTCGTCGGCGATCGGGAACGGGCCGGTGATCTTCTCGCTGTCGCCGGAGAAGCGCGGCGTCTTGCGGATCGCGTGGCTGAGCGCGCCGTCGATCCACACGAGCGAGCGCTCGCCGTACTGCTCGACCGACGCGACGTACGGCTGCACGAGCGCGGCGCCGTTCTGCGTCAGGGCGGCGAGGTGCTGCGCGGCGGCCGGGTCGCCTGGCTCGAACACGCGCGCGCCGAGCGAGCCGGCACCGACCTCGGGCTTGATGACGACTCGCTCGTGCGGCAGCGGCGCGGTCTGTCCCCTCTCGACGAGCGTCGTCGCGATCACGGGCACGCCGCGGCGCGCGAGCTCGAGCAGGTAGCGCTTGCGGACGTTCGCGTGCACGACGTCGGGCGGATTCCACAACGGGGACGCCGTCGCGACGCGATCGACCCACGCCAGGAATGAATCCAGATTCAACGCGTAGTTCCACGTGCTGCGCAGGATCGTCGGCGCGGGGGCGTCCCAGTCGACGCTCGGGTCATCCCAGGCAAGCAGCTCGAACGGGACGTTCGCGCGGCGCAGCGCGTCGACGAGCGGCTCGGCATCGACGTCGACTTCGGGGAGGTTCAGGCAGGTGGCAATGCGGAGCTTCATGAACGGCAATTCATCCAGATGAACATCCGTTCATCGCAACGCAGCGGCGAGATCGTCGAACAGATCGTCCGCGTGCTCGAGGCCGACGGACAGGCGAAGGAGGTCAGCGGGCGTCGGCGAATTCGGGCCCTCGACGGAGGCGCGATGCTCGACGAGCGACTCGACGCCACCGAGCGACGTCGCCGGCACCCACACGCGCAACTTCTTGACGACCGCGAGCGCACGGTCGGCGCCGCCGCCGGTCTGGATCGACAGCATGCCGCCGAAGCCGCCGTGCATCTGGCGCGCGGCCGTCGCGTGCTGCGGATGCGAGGGAAGTCCGGGGTAGAGCACGTCGCACATTCCGGAGAGACGCTGCGCGATCGCCATCGCGGTCTGGCACTGCTTCTCGACGCGCACGTACAGCGTTCGCATCCCGCGCAGCAAGAGATAGGCCTCGACCGGGCCGAGCATCGGGCCTTCGTCGTGGCGGATCAGCTTCGCCTCGGCCCACACGTCGTCGTCGGCTCGCGTGATCAGCGCGCCCGCGAGCACGTCGGAGTGGCCGCCGAGGTACTTCGTCGCCGAGTGCATGACGAGGTCGGCGCCGAGCTCGAGCGGCCGCGTCAACACGGGCGTCGCGCACGTCGAATCGACACCGACGCGTGCACCGGCCGCATGGGCCAGCTCGCAGATTGCGGCGATGTCGGTGACGTCCCAGGTCGGATTCGCGGGCGTCTCGAACCACACGAGCTTCGTCTTGCCGGGGCGCAGCGCGCCGCGGACGGCGTCGAGGTTTGTCGTGTCGACCGTCTCGACATGCACGCCCCACCGCGCGCCGAACCGCTGCACCCAGTTGCGCACGGCGAAGTAACCGACGCGCGGCGCGATCACGTGATCGCCCGGCTTCACGCAGGCGCGGATCGCGGCCGTTGCGGCCGCCATGCCCGACGGGAAGACGAGCGCACTGGTGCCGCCTTCGAGCCGCGCGAGCACCTGCTCGACGGTGCGGAAGATCGGGTTCTCGTCGCGCGCATACATCGGGCCGCGCAGCGCGTACTGGTCGTCGCGCGCGTAGGTCGTCGCGAGCTGGATCGGCGGCACGATGTCGCCGGTCTGCTGGTCGATCGCGTGCAGAGCTTGAGCAACGAGCGTTTCTGGCTTCATGGCTTGGCGTGCGCGTCGGGGAGGACGAACCCGTAGCGCGTCATCACCTCGCGGCCGTCGGGCGACGAGATGAACTCCTCGAACTGGTGCGCGGCGTCGGCCTCCTCGCCGTTGCCGCAGACGACCATTGACTGATCGAGCGGGTCGTACTGATCGTCGTCGATCTTGAGGAACGAGCCGCCGTCGCTGACGACCGCGAGCGACAGCGCGATCACGGCCGCATCGACCGCGCCGCTGCGCGCGTACTGCATCGTCGACTGCACGCTGTCGCCGAGCACGAGCTTTGGCTGCAGCGCGTCCCAGATGCCGGCCTTCTCGAGCGCCTGCTTGGCGGCGCGGCCGTAGGGCGCGTGCTCGGGGTTCGCGATCGCGATCTTCTTGTAGCGAGGGTCGGTCAGGTCGGTCAGCTTGACCGGCGCTGCCGTGCCCGTCGGGCACCACACGACGATGCGGCCGCGCGCGTAGAGGCGTTCGCTCTTGGCGTCGCAGCGGCCGGCGGTGACGACC
This sequence comes from Deltaproteobacteria bacterium, assembly GCA_019237945.1. GTDB lineage: Bacteria > Myxococcota_A > Polyangia > Haliangiales > Haliangiaceae > JABFXX01. The sequence continues at coordinate 7,273 of JAFAOG010000399.1, forward strand.
TGGTCCGCGTACTCCTTGTTCGCGGCCGCGAACAGGAAGAACGGTGCGCCTTGCTCGATCTGCTTCGCGAGCAGGCCGCTCGAGCCGAACTGGAACTGCGGCGTGATCCCCGTCTTCTTCTGGAACGCGGTGCCGAGCTCCTCGTACGCCCGTGCGAGATCGGAGGCCGCCGCGATCCGGACGGTGCGCCCGCTGTTTTTCGACGAGCACGCAGCGAGGAGGGCCAGCAGGACGAGGCGCCGCACGGCGCGAGCGTATCGCGGTATAAAGGGGCATGGAACGTCGGGTGGTCATCATCGAAGACGAGCGAGACGTGTCGCGTCTGCTCGAGTTCAACCTGCGTGGCGCGGGCTTCGGGGTGACGTGTGCAGGCACCGGCGCCGAGGGCCTCGCCGCGATCAAGGCGAACAGCCCCGACGTCGTGATCCTCGACTTGATGTTGCCCGACCAGAGCGGCTACGACGTGTGCAAGACGCTGCGCGGCGACCCACCGACGGCCGAGGTCGGCGTGCTGATGCTCACCGCGAAGGGCGAGCCCGAGGACCGCATCCTCGGCCTCGAGGTCGGCGCGGATGACTACGTCGTCAAGCCGTTCGTCGTGCGCGAGGTCGTGCTGCGCGTGACGGCGCTGGCGAACCGGCTCGCGGAGCGGCGCGCGCGCGGCACGCAGTCGACGGGCACGATCCTCAAGGCGGGACCGATCGAGCTCGACCCGGTGACGCACGATGTGAAGATCAACGGCGCGCCCACGCAGCTGCGTCCGCTCGAGTACAAGCTGCTGCAGCTGCTCGTCAGCGATCCGGGCCGCGTGTTCTCGCGCGAGGAGCTGCTCGAGCAGGTCTGGGAGATGCGCGGCGACATCAACACGCGCACCGTCGATGTCCACGTGCGCCGGCTGCGCGTGTCGCTGGGGCCGGCGGCCGACGTGGTCGAGACCGTCCACGGCTTCGGCTACCGCGCGCGTCGCGATGGCTAGAGCGCATCTCAATAGTCCCCGCGAGCCGAGACCGAGCGGCGTGGCGCAGGTCGCGGCGCACGCCCGGAAGCGGAGGGCCGCCGCTACTGGTGGTAACGGCGGCTCGAGAACCGGACGTACGTCGCGAGATGCCCGCGCCGCGACGGTCGCAGGCCGCGCGGACTATTGAGATGCGCTCCAAGCTTCCGTCGTTCCTCGTCCGCAGCTCGCTGCGCAACCGGCTGCTGCTGACGTTCCTCGTGCTCGTGCTCGTCGTCGGCGGCCTGACGCTGTGGGAGATCGAGCGCACGCTCGCCGCGGACCTGATCGCCGCGCTCGACAACCGCCTCACCGCGCAGGGCCGCGAGGTCGCGAGCTGGATCTCGCAGGCGCGCCACCTCGATCAGCTGACGCCGAAGCTCGCCGCGACCACGGGCGCGCGAATCACGATCATCGGCGCCGACGGCCTCATCGAGAGCGACTCGGTCGAACCATCGACGGCGAATCGCCCGATCGGCCAGGCGTGGGAGGTCCAGGAGGCGCGCCGCGGGATCGTCGGCAAGGGCATTCGCGTGCTGCGCGACGGCGACGACGACCAGTACCTCGTCGCGGTCCCCGGCAACGACGGCCGCGTGATCCGGCTCGCCGTCCCGGTCTCCGACATCGTCGCGGCGCGCTCGCGCATGCGCAACCGCCTGCTCGTCGGCTTCGGCCTCGGGTTCCTCGGCGCGCTGCTGCTCAGCTGGATCTTCGTGCGCGCGATCACGCGCCCGATCCAGTCGATGACGCGCACCGCGGAGAAGCTCGCGACGGGCGACTACGACGTCGCGGCCCCGACCGAGGCGGCCGCCGCCGGCGGTGAGCTCGGCGTGCTCGCACGCGCGATGATGCACATGGCGGGCGAGGTCAAGGCGCGCGTCGGCGAGCTGACGGAGCAGCGAGATCTATTGTCGGTCGTGTTCGGCCGGCTCGTCGAGGGCGTGCTCGTCGTCGATCCGCAGAACGCGGTCGCGCTCGCCAACGAAGCCGCCCGCCCGCTGCTCGGCGACAACGAGAAGCAGCTGCCCGCGCGCCTCGCGCCGCTCGTCGACAAGGCTCGCGAAGGCGAGGGCGCTGACGAGGAGCTCGAGCTCGTCGGCCGCACCGTGCGCGCGAGTGCGCGGCCGCTCGAGCACGGCTCGGTGATCGTCGTGCTCTACGACGTCACGCGCCTGCGCGCGCTCGAAGGCGTCCGTCGCGAGTTCCTGTCGAACGCCGCGCACGAGCTCCGCACGCCGGTGACCTCGATCAGCGGCTACGCCGAGACGCTGCTCGGCGGCGGCGTCGACGCCGACACCTCGAAGGAGTTCCTGACCACCATCCACCGCAACGCGCAGCGGATCGCGGGCCTCGTCAGCGACCTGCTCGTGCTCGATCAGCTCGGCGGCCGCCCGGCGCTCGTCGGCGATCGCGTGCCGGTCACGTTGCTCCAGGTCGTCACCGATGCCGCGCGCACGACGAAGGGCGTCGCGCCGCAGGCGGAGATCATCGTCGACGTCGCGCCGGATCTCGCGGTGCTCGGCCTGCGCGAGGGCCTCGATCACGTCGTGCAGAACCTGATCGACAACGCCGTCAAGTACGGCGGCGGGTCGCCGGTCACCGTGCGCGCCGCACGCGCCGAGGGGCATGTGCGGCTATCGGTCGCCGACACCGGCCCCGGCATCCCGCACGGCCACGAGGAACGCATCTTCGAGCGCTTCTACCGCATCGACTCCGGCCGCAGCCGCGCGCAAGGCGGCTCGGGCCTCGGGCTCGCGATCGTCAAGTCGCAGGTCGAGGCGATGGGCGGCCGCGTCTGGGTCGAGCACGCCAGCCCAGGCGCGCGCTTCGTCGTCGAGCTCGACGCCGCGCCTACATCGTGACGTTGACGACGAACGGCTGGTGATTCGGATCGGCGGCAAACGCGACCGTCGACAGCAAAAAGTCGTACCAGAAGTGCATCGCGACGCTCGTCGAGAGCTTGTGCCCCGTATGCGCGTACGCGAGCCCGAGCGAGCTGCCGAGCACCGCGATCGTCGGCACCGCGACCAGCGCCTGCTTCGGATCCGATCCGAAGTTCACGAGGTGCACCGTGCCGAAGATCGCACTCGCGAGCGCGATGCCCCCGACCGTCCCGAACCGCTCCTCGAGCTCGGTCTGGATCAGCCCGCGAAACAGCGACTCCTCGCCGACGCCGACGGTCCCGAACAGCGTCGCGTAGTAGCCCTCGCCGAGCGCGAAGCCGGCGCCGCGCGAGTAGCTGTGCCCGAGGAAGTTCACGCGCGGCACGTCGAAGATCGACGGATTGCCCGTCAAGCCGCCGCTGCTCGCGAGCGCTGAGATCCCGATGCCCGCCGCGAGCGCGATCGGCACGCCGGCCCACACCCACGGGCTCTTCAGCACGCTCGGACGAAACGGCGCGCTCACGAGCTCGGGCAGCTGCTCGCGCGTGATCGAGAACGTGTACCCCGCGTCGCCGCGCAGCACGCGCGCATCGCGGTACGCGTCGAAGATCGAGTAGAACCACAGATTCTGCCCGACGGTCGCGAGCCAGAGCCCGATCGGCGCGCTCCGCGTCGACGACGCGCCGTCGAGGCTCACATTGCCGGCATCGCGCAGCATCAAGATGCCGCCGCCGAGCAGCGCCGCGCTCGCCCCGAGCATCGCCGCGCCTTCGCCGTTCTCGCGCAAGTACAGCTGCCCGCACCCGGGGCACAACAAGCTCAACCCCGCCGCTGTCCGCGGCTGCTTCTGCCACGGCCACAGCCGCTCGTGCGCCGCCGCGGCCGCCCGCCGCACCTCGGGATCGGGATCGATCGCCGCCGTCTGCTCGAGCACCGGATCGAGCCCCGGGTCATGCCGCTCGGCGATCGCGCCCGCCGCCGCCTCGCGCACGCGCGCATCGACATCCCGCTGCGCGAGCACCACCAGCATGTCGCCCGCCCGGACATCGGGATCCCCGACCAGCTCCTCGGGCGCATGAATACGCACGTTCACATCGGGATCCGCCGCATGCTGATAGCGCGCCGGATCGACGGGCGGCGGCTGCACACTCGGCGTCACGCATCCGAGCGCGCCGCCAACGAGTGCCAGCCACAAGACGCTTGACCGCATGCCGACGCGATTCTATAGCGCGGCTCATGCGGCTTCTGGCCACGATTCTCATCGCAACGACGCTCGCCGCCATGCTCCCCGCGTGCTCGTTCGCGTTCGTCAGCGGACCGCCCGACAACCATGCGCAGCTGTCGTATTTCGACTGCACGGAGAGCCGTGTCGTCCCCGTCCTCGACACGATCCTCACCGCCCTGATGGTCCTCAACGTCATCACGCTGAGCGTCGAGGACGACGGCGACTACGCGAAGGGACTCTGCCCGTCGGACAACCCGATGTGCACGCCGCCGATCTCCCGCCACGGCGCGCTCGCGATCGATGCCGTGATCGGCGCGGCCGGCGCGGGCGGAATGGTGTTCGGCTGGACGAAGACGAGCGCGTGCCGCCGGGCGAAGAACGAGCAGGCACTGCGCCAGGCGCCGCAGCAGCAGCCGATGCCCGGCAGCTGGCCGCCGCCACAGGGCGTGCCGCCGGCGCAAGGTCAGCCGGGTCAGCCCGGTTCGTGGCCGCCGCCGGCGCAGGGCGCGCCGCAACCGCAGCCGTACCCGCAACCGGCGCCGCAGCCGCAGCTGGCGCCGCAGCCGCAGCACTAACGCGCGACCGATCGAGATAGGCTCGGCGGATGGCCGAGCACAATCCGTTCGACGTGGTTCCGCCGTCGCGGCG
>JAFAOG010000102.1 GCA_019237945.1 Deltaproteobacteria bacterium
TCCCAGCGCGCCGCCGCGATGCACTCGAGCGCCATCATCGCTGCGTGAGCCGAGGCAAACCGTTCGTCGGCGCGGTGCGCCATCAGCCGCCGCGCGAACGCCTCGAGGGCGGGATCGACCTCGACCCCCGCGCGCGTCGCGATCGACGGTGGCTCTTGCGTCAGGTTCGCGAGGATCACGTCGAGGCCCGAGCCCTCGAACGGCGCGACGCCCGCGAGCAGCTCGTACACGGTCACGCCGAGCGCGAACAGATCGCAGCGCTGATCGACGCGCTCGCCGCGAGCCTGCTCGGGCGCCATGTACATCGGCGTGCCCAGCACGAGGCCGGCCGTCGTCAGGCGGCGCGTGTCGTCATCCATCGAGTCGCGCAGCACCGCGATGCCCCAGTCGACGACGCACAGCCGATCCGCCGCGTCGATCATGATGTTCTCCGGCTTGAGATCGCGATGCACGAGGCCCATCGCGTGCGCGTGGTCGAGGCCGGCGAGGATCTGCCGCACGATGTCGATCACGCGCGCCCGCGCCATCGGCGCCCCGACGAGGTCGGCGAGCGGCCGCCCCGGCGCATGCTCCATCACCATCATGCCGTCCGCGAGATCGAGCACCGCCGCGACGTTGACGTGGTGCAGCCGCGCCGCGAGCCGCGCCTCGCGCTCGAACCGCTCGACCATGCCCGCCTCGCGGAGCATGTGCGGATGCAGGACCTTGATCGCGACCGTGCGCCCGACGCGGACGTGACGCGCGCGATACACCGACCCCATCGCACCCGCGCCCAGCTCCGCTTCGACGACATATCGGTCGAGAACAGTCGTTCCCAGCATGCCCGGAAGAAGTGCAACCGCCGTGCGGCCGCCCATCCGTCGAAGGCCTGACGCAGGTCGGTGGTCCAACCGCGCCGCCGCGGGCAGTTACGCCCGCTGCGAATGGTAGTTGCCGTCGAAAACCCGGCTGCGAACGCAGGGTTGCGTAAGAGGCCCTCACATGAATACGCGAGGCCTCGCGCCGTATCGCCGAAGCTCAGCCGAGGAAGCCGCGCGCGATGTTCATCAGCTCGGTGTTCGCGGCGACGCTCTTGCCGAACGCCTCCTTCTCCTGCGCGGAGAGCTCGAATTCGTGGACGCTCTCGGCGCCCTTGTTCGTCAGCTTCACCGGCACGCCGACGAACGCGCCCTTGACGCCGAACTCGCCGTTGAGCTCGACCGAGCACGGCAGCACGCGGCCCTGGTTGCGAACGATCGCCTCGACCATCAGCGCGGTGCCGGCGCCCGGCGCGAGCCACGCGGACGTGCCGATGAGACCGGTCAGCGTCGCGCCGCCCTTCTTCGTGTTCTCGACGACCTCGGTGATCTTGTCGGCCGAGAGGAACTTCGTGACCGGCACGTTCCCGATCTGCGCGGTCGAGACGATCGGCACCATGTCCTTGTCGGTGTGAGCGCCGAGCACGATCGCGTGCACGTCTTCGACGCTGACGCCCGCGGCGAGCGCGAGGTACGTGCGGAAGCGCGCCGAGTCGAGCACGCCGGCCGAGCCGATCACGCGCTCGCGCGGGAAGCCGGTGACCTGCTTCGCGACGAACACCATCGCGTCGAGCGGGTTCGAGACGACGACGAGCACGCTGTCGGGCGCGTGCTTCTTCACGTCCTGGCAGATGCCTTTGACGATGCCGGCGTTGATGTTGATCAGCTCTTCGCGCGACTGACCGGGCTTGCGCGGCACGCCCGCGGTCATCACGACGACATCCGCACCCGCCATCGCCTCCGCCTTGTCCGTCGCGACAAAGCTGGTGTTGTTGAAGCCCTCCCAGGGGGAGCACTGCGTCAGATCGAGCGCGCGACCTTCGGCGGGACCCGCCTTGATGTCGATGAGGACGAGGTCGCCGAGCTCCTTCTGCGCGGCCCACTGAGCGACTGCTGCGCCAACGTTTCCGCCGGCGCCGATGATTGCGATCTTCGGACGCTTGATCATGGTGCCGGTTGCATACCACTGCGACGGGGTGCGACGTCACTGCGACGGCATTTTTCGACGAAGTTCGCACTGTTGCGAGCAACCGTTGGAATGCGCTCGACGTCTGCCGTGGTACCGGGAAGTGACCACAGGAGGCCCAGATGAGGCGCGTGTTCAGTGTGAGTGTGTTGCTCGCGATCGCCGCCCCGGCGTACGCGGATGTCGATCCGTCGATCATGGACGCGATCAAGAAGGTGAAAGCCTCGGACTACCCGAGCGCCAACACCGTGACCGTCGTCGACGATCAGAACGTCGTGTACCAGCCCGACGGCCAGTACACGAACACCTGGCACTCGGCGAAGCTCGTGCTGACAACCGACGGCAAGGCCGAGACCGCGACGCGGTCGCTCTACTACACGAAGGACGCGGAGAAGATGGAAGTCGTCTCCGCGCAGGTGATCAAGAAGGACGGCACCGTCGTCCCTGTCGACAAGAAGGACATCCAGGACGTCGAGCAGTCGGGCGAGTCGAACATCTACGACCCGCAGGGCCGCTCGGTGAAGGTGACGTTCTCCGGTCTCGCGGTCGGTGACGTCGCCGACATCACGTTCAAGATGACGCGTTCGCTTCCGACGCGCGTCGGGTTCTTCAACGACATCTTCTCGTTCCAGTCGACCGAGCCCGTGCTCGAGGCGAGCTACAACGTCGACGGTCCGGCGTCGCTGCCGATCGTATCGCAGCTCTATCACCAGGATCGCGCGCCGAAGATCGAGACCGCCTCGACGAAGGCCGGCGATCGCATGCACTACAGCTGGCGCGTCCACAACTCGCCGCAGCTGGTGCCCGAGATGGCGATGGACTTCTCGACGGAGCTGCCGACGCTCGTCGTCACGACCGACCCGAGCTGGCAGCACTTCTCGAAGTGGTGGGCCGACCTGACGGCGCCGCAGCTCGAGGCGACGCCGGAGATCAAGGCGAAGGTCAAAGAGCTGACGAAGGACGCCAAGACCGACGACGAGAAGATCAAAGCGCTCTACGACTTCGTCGCGCAGGACATTCGCTATCGCGGCCTCGGCGTTGGCCCGCGCACCGGCTACACGCCGCGCAAGGCGAACGAGACGTTCACGTCGCGCTGGGGCGTCTGCCGCGATGTCTCGATCCTCCTCACGTCGATGCTGCGCGAGGCCGGCATCCAGGCGTACCCGGTGCTGACGAACGTCGGTGACCCGGTGCTGCCGAAGGTCGCGTACGACGGCTTCAACCACGCGATCGTCGCGATGCCGAACAAGGCGGGCGGCTGGACGTATCTCGATCCGACGGCGAAGAACAACACGTCGCTGCTCCCCGGCTACGAGGCCGAGCAGGACACGCTCGTCTCGACGATCAAGGGCGAGCCGCTGACGCGCATCCCCGCGCTCGACCCGGGCGCGAACCTCGGCCACGCGACCGCGACGACGAGCATCCGGGCCGACGGCTCGATGCACAGCAAGGTCAAGCTCGAGACCAAGGGCATGTTCGACCTGATCGTACGCTCGACGGCCGCGATGCTCCCCGAGGACCAGCAGAAGGAAGCGGTCGAGCAGATCCTCCATCACGCGCTGCCCGAGGCGAAGCTCGTGTCGTACACGGTGACGAGCCCGCTCGCGCTGTTCACGCCGATGGCGATCGAGGTCGAGGTGGACGTGCCGAACGCGGCGCCGAAGACCGGTGACTACCGCCTGCTCCGCAGCATCGTCACCAGTGGTGCGCTCGGCCTCGTCGAGACGGCGCTGCCGCAGGTGCTCGGCGCGATGCCGACGCGCAAGTACGGCCTCGATGCGCACGTCACGTTCGAGTACGACCAGGACGAGGCGATCACGCTGCCCGCCGGCACCGACATCATCGCGCTGCCGAACGCCGGCACGAACGCGAACAAGGTGACGACGATGGCGTCGTCGTGCACGAAGACCGACGCGACGCACGTCAACTGCCACCGCAGCTTCCAGCTCAAGAGCCGGTTCATCGATCCGAACCAGTACAAGGAGCTGCGCAGCTCGCTCGCGTCGCTCGGCCAGATCGCCCGTCAGCCCGTGATCCTCGGAGGTGCGAAGTGAAGAAGATCCTCTACGTCGCGGCGCTCGTCGCTGCGTGCAACTCGTCGAAGGGCACGGACAAGAAGCCGGCGGTCGCCGCCGATGATCCGTGGGCGAAGAAGGAAGTGAAGGCGTCGGATGTGAAGGATCCGGCGCTCGCACGGCTGATCGAGCTGGCGCAGAGTGGACCCGGCACGGCGAAGTATCCGCAGGCCGACGCGTACGTCGATCTCGAGCGCGATGACATCACGCTCGCTTCCGACGGCACGATCACGCACAAGCACCACTCGATCGCGAAGCTCCTCGATCCGCAGCGCGGCAAGGAGAAGTTCGCCGACGTCCACGTGCCGTACGATCAGAAGCGCCAGACGCTCGCCATCGACATCGCACGCACGGTCAACGACGACGGCGCGCCGCACGAGGCCGGCAAGGAAGAGATCGGTGACATCGTGCCGGCGTACCTCGCCGACGCGACGATCTACTCCGACGTGCGCGAGCGCGTGGTGTCGTTCCCCGCCGTCGACAAGGGCTCGGTCGTCGAGCTGTCGTACACGCGCACGACGAAGCCGACGCCGGACTCGCCGATGGGCGGCGAGGAGCTGCTCGGCCAGTGGGATCCGATGCACGAGCGCATCGTCACGATCACGGTGCCCAAGGGCATGGAGCCCAAGCTCGCGATCGCCGGTGGCGACATCAAGGGCGACAAGTCGTCGACGCCGAGCGGCGACGTCTACACGTACACGCTGAAGGATCTGCCCGATCGCCATCCCGAAGGCGGCGCTCCGCCCGATGCGGCCGTGCTGCCGCGACTCGTCTACGGCTTTCAGCCGAGCTGGGCGAAGGTCGTCGAGCCGGTCGCGGATCGGTTCCTGCGCGCGGCCGTGCCGGCGGCGCCGGCCGAGGCGGTGAAGGCGGAGGCGGATCGCGTCGTCGCCGATGCGAAGACCGAAGCCGACAAGCTGACGAAGCTCTACGCGTTCGTCGCGCACGACATCCGCAGCGTCGACGTGCCGCTCGGCTATGCCGGCTACGAGCCGAATGCGCCCGAGCTCGTACTCGAGAACAAGTACGCCGATCAGCGCGACAAGGTCGGCCTGCTGCTCGCGATGGCGGCGGCCGAAGGCATCCAGGGGCGCCCGGTGCTCGTGCGCACGGGCCAGGTCCACGTGATCCAGACCGTGCCGACGCTCGCGCAGTTCGATCGCGTCGTCGCGAAGCTGACCGCGGAGGGCAAGGAAGTCTGGCTCGATCCCGACGACGAGCACGGCCAGTTCGGCGTCGTCGCGTACGGCCAGGACAACCTCGTGCTGCCGATCGAGAAGGGCGGCGCCGAGCTCGGCCAGCGCCCCGCGCTCGATCCGTCGACGAGCGTCGCGAAGCAATCGATCAAGTACGTGCTCGCCGCGAACGGCGACCTCGAGATCGATCATCAGGTCGAGGCGACCGGCACCTACGCGACGCAGCTGCAGGAAGAGCTGCGCCCGCTCAAGGGCGAGAACCTCGACAAGTGGTTCCAGACGCGCGCGGCCGGTACGTCGGCGGCGGCCGTCGACAAGGGCCACCAGGTCGGCGACACGATGGCCGTCACCGGTGCGATGACGTACAGCCAGAAGGTCAGCGTGCCGGGCTACTCGCAGGCGCAGGGCACGTTCCGCGTGCTCGAGCTGCCGTCGATGGCGTTCGGCATGGAGCTGCCGTCGACGGGCCTGACCGAGCGCAAGCTGCCGCTGTTCGTCGGCTCGCCGCGCACCGAGCACGGCGAGATCAGCGTGCAGATTCCGGCGGGCTGGAAGGTCGCGTACGTGCCGCCGAAGCTCGAGGGCGCGGCGGAAGGTGCGAAGTACTCGGCGGAGTGCACGGCGGCGGGGCAGACCGTCACGTGCACCGGCGACATCACGATGGACAAGATCGTCGTCGGAACCGACAAGTACCCCGCGCTGCACGATGCGATGGCGAAGCTCGAGGCGTACGAGCGTCGCGTCGTGCTGCTGACGAAGGGCTAGAGGTTCTCTTCGGGCCCGGTCGTGACCGTCGGGTCCGGGTTGACGCGTGCGCGTCCCCGGATCCAGTCGACGTCGAGGTCGCTCGTGGCCATGTAGTTGCGGACCATCAGCGAGTAGTCCTCGGTGTTCTGCACCGTGATCGTGATCGGCACCGCCCCGTCGCGGAAGAACCGCGTCTCGCCGGGGTTGCGCGCGACCACGTAGTAGTGAAACGCGGTGTCCTGCGTCCCGGGCGCGGGCTCGCAGCCGGCCTCGCAGCCGACCGGCGACTTCTGCTCGGCGCCGATGCCGCCCTTGCCGCGCGCGATCCACACGACCCACGGCTCGCTCGCGCTGAAGTCGCCGGTGTGCTGGTAGCCGAACCAGTAGTAGAACGTGCCCTCGGGCTGTGTCGTCGGGTTGCTGTTCGTGTCCTGGACCTTCGCGACGAGCTCGACGGCACTGACGACCGGGATGTTGTCGGCGCTCGCGGTCGTCGTGATCGCATCGGTATGGCCGCCGCGCAGGACGAGCATGCCGCCGGTGACCTGCGGCGCATCGTTCTTCAGCCACGCCGTCGAGATCGGGCCGGAGAAGTCGTCGTAGACCGGGAACACGTTGTGGCCGTTCGCGGGCGCGGCGCCGGCGTTCGCGTACGAGTAGTAGATCGCGTACTCCGTGCTCGTCGCGTTCGCCGCGATCGGCGCGCCGAGCGAGAAGCTGACCATCACGGGCGCGACGCCGCCCGGCGGATCGATGATCCGATCGCGCTCGCCGACGTTGTCGCCGATCACGCGGACGTCGGAGAAATCGGCCTTCGCCTTGCCCGCGCTGACGAGTGTCGCGAGGACGCCGAACGGCACGCTGACCGTCATGCCGGCCGGCATCACCTGGCCCGAGCCGTTGTGGATCGTCACCCGGCGGCGGTGCAGGAACGTCGAGGTGTTCGCATCGACGTTGGCGTCGGCGGCGACATCGGGCGGGGCGTCGGGGCCGCCGCCGTCGGGGTTCTGGGCGGTCGTCTCGCAGGTGTGGGTCACGGGCGAGCAGACGAGGCCGGTCGGGCAGACGTTGTCGGGGCACGGCGCGCCGGCCTGCGGATGCGGCGAGTAGCACGCACTCGCGAGCAGCAGGGCCGCGACCATCGTCCGCACCTGTGAATTATCCCCTTCGGTGTGCGCGCGCCGCAACACTTCCTCGACGACGGCGCGTGGACTTACGCGGGCACGTGAGGTGCACCACGCGGCTGCGTGCGGCTCGCGTTTGTGGTGGTCGGGATCGCGGCCTGTGCGCACGCGCCCGCTTTGGTGCCGGCAACCGCGTGCACCGAACCGCTGGCAGTCGGCGGCGACGCGACGGTGCAGTCGCCGCAGGTGCTTGCCGGCACGGTCACGTCGGTCGCGTTCGAAGGCGCGAACGAGCTGGCGCCGCTGCTGGCAGGTGTGGTCGAGACCCACACGGGGCAGGACGTCTCGGACGCACCGCTGCGCGAGGATCTGCGCAGGCTGTGGGCGTTCGGCGTGCTCGCCGATGCGCGGATCGATGCGCGCGAGACGGCCGATGGCGTCGCGATCATCTTCGCGGTGACGCCGCAGCCGCGCGTTGCGCGTGTCGTCGGGGCCGATGCGCCGGAGCTGCGCCGGCTGCGCTGGCTCGCGGGCACGCCGTACGAGCCGATGCGCGTGCAGCGGGTCGCGCGCGAGATCGAGGACGGCTACCTGCGCGACGGCTATCTCGATGCGACCGTCGCCGTGCGGCGCTCGCGCGGCTTCGATGTGTGCGTGCGCGCGTATCGCGGGCCGCGCGTGACGATCCATTCGATCGTGTTTCGCGGCGCACAGCGCGTGACGCAGGCGACGCTGCTCGGCGCGCTGCACGGCAAGGGCGTCAATCATCCCGGCGGCACCTACGACGCGCAGGCACTCGACGAGGACACGATCTGGCTCGCGAACGAGTACTACGAACGCGGGATGATCGAGGCGAAGATCGGTCCGCCCGAGGTCGCGCGGTTCGGCGACCACGTCGAGGTCGTCGTACCGGTGACGGAGGGGGACGTGTTTCGCGTCGGCGAGATGTCGGGGCTCGTCGTGCCGACGGCGATCCATCCCGGCGATCTCTTCGTGCGCAGCAAGGTGACGACCGCCATGCAGGAGCTCGGCGACCGCTACGACCTGCAGCTCGTGCCCGTGACGACGGTCGATCACGAGCACCGCACGGTCGCGATCGAATTTCACATTCTATGGGGGAGCCCGTGGTCCGCGCTGCGCTACTTCTCACGGCACTAGCCGCGTGTGCCCACCACGACGCGTGCGGCAGCGAAGGCACGCTCGCGTTCGATCGCTGCGTCGGCAAGGCGATGGACTCGGTGCTCGTCACGGAGGGCACGTACGCCGAGATCGACGATGCGGGCATTCGCAGCTACGTCGCGGCGGTCGGGATGCGCCTCGTGCGCGCGACCGGCGATCACCAGGACTGGACGTTTCGCGTCGTCGACGAGCCGGGGATCGCGGGCGAGGCGAACGTCGGCACGACCGTCTACGTGACGCGCGGCGCGCTCGCGCAGCTGCGCAGCGAGGCCGAGCTCGCGGGGCTGCTCGGGCACGAGATCGGCCATGTCGTCGCCGGGCACGGCCACGACGCGCTGATCGAGCGCACGCGCGAGCTCGCCGTCGACACGCACGATCGCGATCGCGACGACGAGGTCCAGGCCGACGAGCTCGCCGTGCTGCTGACATCGCGTGCCGGCTACGATCCGCGCGCCGTCGAGACGATGCTGAGCGCGCTCGGCGCGGGCGATCCACCCGGCGAGGACCGCGACGTCCATCCGCCGTGGGCGCAGCGGCTCGTTCGCGTGCGCGCGTTCGCGATGCAGATGCCGGCCGGCGGCGAGCGCGGCGAGGCGGAGTACGCGGCGCACATGAGCGGGCTCGTCGTCGGCACCGACCCACGGCGGGTCGCGGCGCTCGGCAGCACGATCGTGCTCGTGAAGGCGAACCTCGCGATCGATCTGCCGCGGGGCTCGACACTCGACGTC
>JAFAOG010000147.1 GCA_019237945.1 Deltaproteobacteria bacterium
GGCGGCTTCGTCATCGAGCGAGCGCACCGCGGCGGAGACGTTCGTGACGACCCAGTCATCGGGGCCCGGCGGCGGCGGCGGCGACGCGAGCGCGCTGACCGTCCAGGCGCCGCTCTCCTGATCGCGCGGACCGGGCGGGACCGCGGCGCGCTCCTGCGTCTCGTCGGGCGGCGGCGGCGCCGCGATCTGCTCGCTCGACGTATGGCCACCGCCGTCGTCGACCTCGAGCTCCATGCGGTTGAGCGCGGTGTCGACGGCGGGCGAGCGCGGCGCTTCCTCGAACACCGTCGCCTCGAAGTCGTCGTCGGAGAGCATCTCGACCTTCGGCGCGTCGTCGTCGGGCGCGTCGGTGAACCCACCGAGCTTCTCCTCGAGCGTCTCGTAGGCGTTGCGGATCGCGCGGCGCGCTGCCGATGCCGTCCACTCGCGGCGCACGCGGTCGTACCCGGCGGCGGAGATCTTGTCGCGCAGCGCCGGCTCGCCGATCAGGCGCAGGACCTTGCGCGCGAGGTCGATCGGATCGCCCGGCTCGAACAGCAGCGCCTCGCGGTTGTTCTCGACGACCATCGACACGGTCTCGCGCTTCGGCGCCACGACGGCGCGCTTGCACGCCATGTACTCGAGCAGCTTCGTCGGAAACACGACCGTCGGGTTCGGTGTCAGATCGGCGGCGGCCGGCACGACGCACACGGTGGCCGTCGCGATCAGCGCGGGCAGCTGATCGTGATCGACCGGCCCGACGAGATCGATCTTGTCGGCGAGGCCGAGCTCGCGGACGCCTTCGCGCAGCGCCTGCTCGAACTTCGGCGAGATCACGGGGCCCGCGAGCACGAGGCGCGCATCGACCTCGCGCACGATCGCGGCCATCGCCCGGATCACGACGCGAACGCCGCGCCCCGGATCGATACTGCCCGCATAGAGGATGCGCGGCGGGCCCGACTTCGTCGCCTCGTCCCAGTCGAAGCGATCGACATCGACTCCCGGCGGCGACAGGTACACGCGCTCGGGCTTGCCGCGGCCGCTGAGCGCCTTCGCGGCGGCGGGCGTCGGCGCGAGCACCATGTCGGCGGCGAGCAGGCATGCCTCCTCTTCGCGTCCGTACTGCGCGTCGAGCTCCGGATCGAGCGCGGATTCGCCGAGCGGCGCGCGCGCGAGGTCGTAGACGACCGCGTAGCCGAGGCGCTCCCGCGCTTCGAGCACCGGGATGCCGCTCCACGCATCGCGGCAGTGCACGACGTCGTACTCGGCGCCTTCGAGCTGGCGCTTGAGCGCGCGCTGGAAGGACTGGATCTGCGCGCGCAGGTCGGCCTCGTGGGTCGGCACGCGAAGGACGCGCACGCTGCCCTGCCGCTCGACGTACGCCTGCTCGCCCTCACGGACGACCAGCAGGTCGACGGAGTGGTGCGGCGTCAGCGCCTTGATCACGTGGCGCAGCTGCACACCCGCGCGCCGAGGCCCCGGCACCGCGCAGAATCCGGTCAGCAGCACGCGGGGCATCTGTCCTTTATCGTCGGGCAACTTGGTAGGACGTGCAAGCGATTGATCCCCACGCTCGTGTGCGCTATTTCCCTCGCGTGAATCGCCTGATCGAGTACCTCCGTCAGAACATGATGATCGACTTTCAGGGGGATCTGTCGGTGGCGAAGGTGAGAGAGCTCCTGGCCGGCGACGACAGCCGCGACGCCAAGAATTTGCTCGCGAAGTTGGTCGCCGAACGCAAGGTCGAAGACTTCATCCTCGTGCTCGCCGACTGCCTCGCGGAGCCGGTTCAGCAGGCGCTGACCGACGAGGTCATGCGCGAGCAGATCCGGATGTACGCCGAGAGCTAGCGTGCTAGCTTTCGCGCATGGGTGACCCTGTGCCGGATTCCAAGACGCCCGCGATGGCGGCGTTTGGGTTGGTCGTCGTCGGGATTGTCATCGCGGCCGTCCAGGGACTGGTGCATGGCTCGATCGCGGGCGGCATCATCGCAGCCGCGGGTGCGATTCCCGCGTGCTTCGGCATGTGGAAGGGCATCCAGCAGGAGACCCAGGGCACGCTCGCGATCTCGGTCGCCGCGGTCCTCGTGTCGCTCGCGGTCGGCGCGATCCTGATCATCCTGCGCGTGATCAACTGGCTCCACTGAGGGCTGCGTGCGCGCGCTGCTGGTGCTGTGTCTGTTCGTCGCGAGCGCGGCCGCCGCGCCGGGCAAGCTGACCTACACCGACAAGGCGATGGGCACGTACGTGACGGTCTGGTTCTGGACCGACCGTCAGGAAGATGCGGCGAGCGCGGCGAAGGCCGTGTTCGACGAGATGAAGCGGCTCGACGCCGAGATGACGACGTGGACGCCGACCGGCGAGACCGCGAAGATCAATGCGTCGGCCGGCGTGAAGCCCGTCAAGGTCAGCGACGAGGAGCTCGAGGTGATCGAGCGCGCGCTCGATGTCTCGAAGCACTCGGGCGGCGTGTTCGACATCACCGTCGAGGCGTTCCGCGGGCTGTGGAAGTTCGACGAGGACATGGACGGCACCCTGCCCGATCCCGCCGCCGTCAAGGAACGGCTCGCGAAGATCGGCTGGCGCGATGTCATCGTCGACAAGAAGGCGAAGACGGTCTTCCTGAAGCGCAAGGGCATGGCGATCACGCTCGGCGGGATCGCGAAGGGCTACGCGGTCGACAAGTGCGTCGCGCTCTTGAAGAAGCGCGGCTTCACCGACTTCATGGTGCAGGCCGGCGGCGACATGTACATCGCGGGCAGCAAGGGACCGGAGCCGTGGACGGTCGGCATCCGCGATCCGCGCGGTACGCGCGACGAGATGTTCGCGCTCGCGCCCGTGCGCGATCACTCGTTCTCGACGAGCGGCGACTACGAGCGCGGCTTCGTCAAGGACAACATCCGCTACCACCACATCCTCGACCCGCGCACCGGTCAGCCCGCGAACATGTCACGCAGCGTGACGATCCGCGCGAAGGACGCCTACACGGCCGATGCGTGGAGCAAGGTGATGTTCATCTGGGGCTGGAAGAAGGGCCTCGAGCTGATCAAGGAGAACAAGCTCGACGACTTCGAGGTCGTGTGGGTCGACGATCAGAACGAGGTCCACATGACGCCGGGCATCGAGAAGGACCTCAAGGTCATCCGGCCGCCGACGCCGGGACCGTAGTCACCTCGACCATGTGCGCGGGCGGGAGCCACCGCGCGATCGCGGCACCGATCGACGCGGGCGTCACCTCGCGATACACGCGCAGCTCCTGGGCCAGCGAGTCGATGTCGGCGTTGTAGAGCGCGTAGCGCTGCACGAGCCCGGCGCGGCGCGTGAGCCCCGACAGCCCCCAGATCGCGGCGGCTTCACGGCGCGTCGCGGCGCGCGTGATCGAGGACTCGTCGATGCCGCGTGCGCATTCCTCGTCGAGGATCGCGCGCACCGCCGCCGGATCGCTGCCGGACCGCAAGTCGACCGCGACGTGGATCTCGCCGCCGAGCCGGCTGTTCTGCGTCCACGCCGACACGCGCTGCGCGAGCTGCGTCTCGTACACGAGTCGCTTCCACAGTGCGCCGGTGCCGACCGAGCACCAGCCTTGCGTCAACAGATCGAGCTCCGGCTCGTCGGCCGCAAACGCGCGAGGTCCGATCCACGCGCGATGGATGCGCACGAGCGCCGCGAACCGATCGGTGACCTCGCGCACCTGGTGCGCAGGCGGCGGCAGCGCCGGATCCGGCCGCGCGGGCCGCGTGCTCGCCGGGAAGCTGCCGAAGTAGCGATCGACCTGCTCGCGCGCCTCGGCGAGATCGACGTCGCCGGCGATCACGAGCGTCGCGTTCGCGGGCACGTACCACGTGCGGTACCACTGCTCGACATCGGCCATCGTCGCGCCCTGGATGTGATCGTGCAGGCCGATCGTCAGGTAGCGATGCGGGTGGCCCTCGGGATACATCATCTCGGCGAGCGCGAACCGTTCCTCGCCGTACGGCACGTTCTCGTAGCGCTGCCGGCGCTCCGCGCGCACGACCGACTGCTGCACGCCGAGCCGCTCCGCGGTCATGCCCGGCCAGAAGTAGCCCATGCGATCGCTCTCGAGCCACAGCGCGAGCGACAGCTCGTTGCTCGGCACGACCTCGTGATACGCGGTGCGATCGCTGCTCGTCGACGCGTTCGCCTCGCTCGATCCGGCGCGCCGCAGGATGTCGTAGTGGTGCGCCGGGATGTGCAGCGAGTTCTTGAACAGGTGCTCGAACAGGTGCGCGAAGCCGGTGAGGTCGGCGCGCTCGTCGGAGCTGCCGGCGCGATACCAGATGCTGACGCACGCCTGCGGCACGCTGCGATCCTGATCGACGATCACGTCGAGGCCGCAGGGCAGCGTCCAGCGCGCGACCTCGAGGTGCGGCTCGCCGTGCGCGAAGTGGATCACTTGGGCTCCCGCTGCAGCGACAGGGCGAGCTGATACAGCTGACGGCGCGGCTTGCCGGTCTTGACGACGAGCCTCGCCGCTGCATCCTTCGGCCCGAGTCCCTCCGCGAGCAACGCGCGCAGCTCGCGCTCGACATCGACCTCGACCGCCTCCTCGACGCCGCCCTCGACGACGAGCGTGCACTCGCCGCGCGGTGGCGTATCTGCATAGCGCGCCGCCAGCTCGGCGAGCGTCCCGCGCACGTGCTCCTCGTGGATCTTCGTCAGCTCGCGCCCGAGCGAGGCGCGCCGCGCATCGCCGAATGCATCGCGCAGATCGGCGAGAGTCGCCCCGACGCGATCCGGCGCCTCGTACAGCACCATCGTCGCCGTCTCACCGCGCAGCGTCCCGAACAGCTCGCGGCGCGCGCCCTGCTCGCGCGGCGGAAACCCGATGAACAGAAACCGCGCGGTCGGCAGCCCCGATGCCACGAGTGCCGCGAGCGCCGCGCTCGGCCCCGGAATCACCTCGATGCGGTGCCCGGCCGCGATCGCCGCCGCGATCACGCGCTCGCCCGGATCGCTGACGCCCGGCATGCCCGCCTCGCTGATCAGCGCGACATCGCCGCTCGCGAGCGCCCGCAAGATATCCTCGCTGCGCGCCGCCTCGTTGCCCTCGAAGTACGACACGACGCGCGCCGCCGAGCCGGCCGCCGTCAGCAGCGTCTTCGCCGATCGCGTGTCCTCCGCCGCGACGAGCGGAACCTCGCGCAGCACGCGCGCGGCCCGTGGCGACAAGTCTTCGAGGTTGCCGATCGGCGTGCCGACGACGAAGAGCGTCATGCCCTACCCTAGTCTCGCGTCAGCGCTTCGATGTCGACGGCGGTGCCCATCTCGGTCTCGAGATACTTCTTCAGCCGATCGAGCATCCGCTTCTCGAGCTGGCGTGCACGCTCGCGCGACACGTTGTACTGGTCGCCGATCTCCTGCAGCGTCTTCGGCTCGTCGGTCAGCCAGCGCTCGCGGAAGATCGTCTGCTCGCGGCCTTCGAGCGTCTGCGCGAACGTCTCGAGCTTGTCCTTGAGCATCTTGGAGAACTCGCTGTTCGCGACCGCGCGATCGGGACGGTCGTCCTCGCTCGGCATGTAGTCGAGCCGCGTGCGCTCACCGCCGTCGTCGCTGGCCCCGAGCGGCGCATCGAGCGAGGCCTCCGGCGCGGACAGCCGGCGCTCCATCTCGATCACTTCTTTTTCGGGTACTGCCAGCTTCTCGGCGAGCAGTGCCGTTGTGGGCTGGAACCCGAGCTGCTCGAGCTTCTCGCGCTCCTTGCGCAGGTTGAAGAACAGCTTGCGCTGCGCCTGCGTGGTTCCAATTTTCACCAACCGCCAGTTGTTCAGGATGAACTTGAGGATGTAGGCGCGGATCCAGAACGCGGCGTACGACGACAGCTTGACGCCGCGATACGGATCGAACTTCGACACCGCCTGGATCAGGCCGATGTTTCCTTCCTGCACGAGGTCGAGCAGGTTCTTGTGCGCGCGGCGGTACTCGTAGGCAATCTTGACGACGAGCCGCAGGTTCGCCTCGACGAGCCGACGCGCTGCGGCGGAGTCCTGGTGTTCCACCAGGCGTACCGCGAGGGCGTGCTCCTCCTCGGGTGTCAGCAGCGGATAGCGCCGCGTCTCGGCCATGTACGCCGCGAGCGGATCGCGACGCGCGAGCGAGCCCGAGCCGCGCACGGCAGGAAGCGGCGGATCCTCGGATTCTTCGGCGGGATCTTCGGGCTCGGCATCGCCGACGAGCTCGGCGGCCTGCTCGACGAGATCCGGCTCGACGTCCTCGTCCTTTTCGTCCTTCTCCGAGTCCTCGTCACCCTCTTCGGGCTTCGGCTGCTCGCCGACGTCGATGACGTCCGACTTCTTCTTGCGAGCCACGGAAAGACCATACTACATGCGCTCACCACGAGCAGTGTCCGAACGCGTCTGGCAGTGCGGGCGTTGCCCTCTATAATCATTGGATGCGCAGTCGGTTGAACCTGGCCCTGGTGGTGGCCGCGGGTCTCTCTGCCCTCGTCCTCACCGTCGTCCGTCAGACGCCGGAGGGCGTGCTCAGGCTGGGTCTCGATACGCAGGACGTTCGCGCCGCTCCGACCGAGCCGCTCGAGCACCGCCACGATCTATCGGCGCTGACGATCTTCAACAAGACGTTGCTCAAGGTCAAAGACCGCTACGTCGATCCATCGCGCATCGATCCGAAGAAGATGCTGTACGCCGCGCTCGACAGCGTGCAGTTCAACATTCCCGAGGTTCTCGTCGAGCCTGACCTCGTCAAGAACACGGTCGCCGTCGCCGTCAACGACAAGCGCGAGGTGTTCTCGACCGACGACGTCGACTCGCCGTGGCGCCTCGTCGGCAAGCTGCGCGTGATCTTCAAGTTCATCGAGTCGAACATGAACGGCGGCGCCGACCTCGCGAAGGTCGAGTACGCGGCCGTCAACGGCATGCTGTCGACGCTCGATCCGCACTCGATCCTGATGGATCCGGAGCAGGCGCGCGACATGGACGTGTCGACGAGCGGCAAGTTCGGCGGCCTCGGCATCGTCATCCGGATGGTCGATCGCAAGCTGACGGTCGTGAAGCCGATGAAGGACACGCCGGCGTGGAAGAAGGGCATCAAGGCCGGCGATCACATCGTCAAGATCAACAACGAGCTCACCGAGAATCTGACGAGCAACGAGGCCGTCGATCGCATGCGCGGTGACCCGAAGACGGGCGTCACGCTGTGGATCGAGCGCAAGGGCGAGCCGAATCTGCTCCGCGTCGATCTCGTGCGCGACATCATTCGCGTCTCGCAGGTCGATCACAAGCTGCTCGATCACGGCGTCGGCTACATCAAGGTCAAGCAGTTCTCCAAGGGCATCGCGAGCGATGTCGCCGACGCGATGAAGGAGATGAGCGCGGCGGGCGCCTCGTCGTGGATCCTCGACCTGCGCGGCAATCCGGGCGGTCTGCTCGAGGAGGCCGTGCAGCTGAGCGATCTGTTCGTCGACAGCGGCACCGTCGTCACGACCGTCTCGCTGCGCGACCGCGAGGCGCGGCGGGCGGAGCGCGGCTTCGGCGACACGACGTCGTCGCTCGTCGTGCTCGTCAACGGCGGATCGGCGAGCGCCTCCGAGATCGTCGCCGGCGCGCTGAAGAACCTCGACCGCGCGGCGATCGTCGGCACCCGCACGTTCGGCAAGGGCTCGGTGCAGGAGCTCTACGACAACGACGACCACTCCAAGCTCAAGCTGACGATCGCGCAGTACCTGACGCCCGGCGATCGCAGCATCCAGAACCTCGGCATCGTCCCCGACATCCAGCTCCAGCGCATGTACGTGCCGGAGAAGAACGACTCGCCGCAGGACTTCATCCGCCTGCTCCCGCCCACGCACACGTACGGCGAGAAAGACCTCGACGCGCACCTCGTGTCGACCTACGCGAAGGACGGCGACAAGCCGGCGTACGAGGTCCCGTTCCTCGTCGAGCGCAAGAAGCCGAAGGACCCGGATGCCGACAAGGTGACCGCCCCGCCCGACGACGACGAGGACGCGACCGAAGCCGATGACGACTTCGTCGAGGACTTCGAGATCGACTTCGCGCGCGACCTCGCCGGCAGCGTGCAGGCGAACAACCGCGGCAAGCTCGTCGCGGGCGCCAAGAAGCTGATCGACAAGGTGCACGCCGACCAGGAGAAGAAGCTCGTCGACGCGCTCGCGAAGATCGGCGTCGACTGGAGCGCCCCGGCCGCCGGCGACGCGGCCAATCTCGACGTCACCGTCGCGACCTCGCCGACGATCAAGGCTGGCGAGGAGATCGCGCTGACGGCGACGGTCAAGAACACCGGCACCGGCGCCGCCTACCGCGTGCTGCCGCGCATCCAGGCCGACGACGGCATGTTCACCGACGTCGAGCTGCCGATCGGCAAGGTCGGCCCCGGCGAGACGAAGACGTTCACCGCGAAGCTCAAGGTCCCGACCGATGCCGTCGATCGCGTCGATCGCC
The DNA here is from genome assembly GCA_019237945.1 of Deltaproteobacteria bacterium. Taxonomy (GTDB): domain Bacteria; phylum Myxococcota_A; class Polyangia; order Haliangiales; family Haliangiaceae; genus JABFXX01. Next base: position 8,414 of record JAFAOG010000147.1, read on the forward strand.
TCGGCCTCGAGGTCCACGAGGCGCGCAACGCCGCAGCCCACGTCGTGCCGGCCGAGGTCAAGGTCGAGGCTGCCGCGCGCCCCGTGTTCGCGTACAGCTGGCAGCTCGTCGACGAGGGTAACGGCGACGGCCTCGTCCAGCGCGGCGAGAAGTACAAGCTCGAGGTCCAGATCAAGAACACGGGCGCCGGCGCGACGCAGGAAGCGACCGTGCTGCTCCGCAACGCGACCGGCGACGGCGTCACGCTCGACAAGTCGCGCTTCGAGGTCAAGGACGCGATCCTCCCCGGCCAGACGCGCGACTTCGAGTTCCCGCTCGCGACCGACGCGACGCTCAAGGCCGACGAGGTCACGCTCGAGCTGATGGCGTACGACTCGAACCTCGACGTGCAGGCGAGCGACAAGCTCCGCTTCAAGGTGCAGCCCGGCGTCGCGCCGGCCGCGCAGCACGGCGACGTCACGATGAAGTCGGCCGTCACGCTGCATGCGGGCGCCGCGGATGACACCAGCGTCGTCGGCGTCGCGCCGAAGGGCGCCAGCTATCCGGCGATCGCGAGCTTCGGGCCGTGGATGAAGATCAAGCTGCCCGGCAACCGCGTCGGCTTCGTGCCGAGCACGCAGGTGACGAGCGGCGGGACCGGCGCGGGCACGTTCATGCCGTTCTGGAACTCGACGCCTCCGCTGATCTCGCTCGCCGCGAAGAACCTCGAGACCAACGGCGACACGTACAAGCTCACCGGCTCGATCACCGATGACCAGCACGTCGAGGACGTCTACGTGTTCGTCGCGAACGCGGGCGCCAAGATCGACAACCGCAAGGTGTTCTACCGGTCCAATCGCGGCGCGAAGGACGGCAAGGCGATGGACTTCGCGACGGACCTGCCGCTGTGGCCGGGCTCGAACATGGTCACCGTGATTGCCCGCGCGAACAGTGAAGTCCGGTCGATGAAAACCCTGTATATCTACAGAGATCCGCCCCGGACCGCGCAGACGCCCTGAATTTTGCGGCACAATGGCCGTCTACAGAGCATGCGCACCACGCTTCTCGCCGGTGTGTTCGTCTTGGTGGCCTCGTCGTCTGCGTTCGCGCAGGAGGTCGCCGGCACGTTCGACGTCAAGTTCGACGAAGCGGGCTCGACCTGCAACCCCGCTCCCGTGACGTACACGCGGGGCAAGGTCGTCGTCGAGGACACCAAGAAGGGCGTGACGGTCAACATCGAGACCGTGCCCCAGATGTTCGGCGGGCCCGCGAAGAAGGGCTCGTTCAAGGCGTCGACGACGAAGCCGGTGGCGACGACCGTCCAGGGCCTCGATGCGAAGTACACGATCTCCGGCCGCATCGACGAGAGCGGCGTGATCGCGGTCGTGCTCGTCGCCGAGTATCAGGCGAACAAGAAGCCGTACTGCGTGCAGAGCTGGAACATCAGTGGCATCCGGCAGGCTGCCACGAAGAAATGAAGTCGCCGTAGTTCCCGCTGTAGATGGCGGTGCCGAGCTTGTTCGCCGCGGGCGCGCACGCCGCGCCGTAGAACACGTAGCTGCAGTCAGGGTTCGAGTTGTGGGTGCAGTCGTAGTCCTGATCCATCTCGAGCGCGTACGGGTCGACGACGTTCATGATGTCGGGGCGACCGAGCGCGGTGTTCGCGACCTGTGACGTCGGATCCTTGAAGTACTGCGTCTGACCGCGCGGCGCGCCGTCGTTCGTCTCGTCGCTGAGGTCGAACGGCGCGTGCGGGCCGCCGAGGTCGTGCGAGTTGCGCCAGAACGTCGTGATGTCTGCGAGGTCGTAGGGCGCGGCGCCCTGGCGATTGCTCGCGGCGAGCTGCGCGGCGTGCAGGCGCGGGTCCTGCGACATGATCATGCGGTTGCCCTCGCCGCCGCAGCTGCCGGCCGACGTCGCGGTGGCGCCGGTGCCGGGCGCGATCCGGTAGATCCTCGTGACGAGCGACAGCGCATCGGTGCCGCCGGCGAGCCTCGAGCCGTAGAGCCGGTGCGTCAGCGTCAGGAACACGTCGCGCGCGCTCGGCTGCAGCGCGGTCCACACGTCGCAGACCGAGTGGAGATTGCGGCCGACGAGGCCGTTCGTCATCTGCGTGTCGGGAACCGATTGCAGATATGCGAGGTACGTCTCGAGCAGCCGGTTCCGATTGCCGTCGAGCGTGTCGGGCCACGCGGAGGCCGGGCCGTCG
>JAFAOG010000220.1 GCA_019237945.1 Deltaproteobacteria bacterium
CCCGAGATCTACCGCGAGGACCCGACGGAGCCGGCGAACGAAGTCGACATGATGATCGTCGACAAGAACGGCATCCCGTTCTACGTGCAGCGCGGCGGCGACGAGTACGTCGACCCGACCTGGAACCAGAAGATCGCGATCGCGCACTCCGCGAAGCTGCCGGCGGGCTACGACCGCAACCACGACTTCTTGCTCGCGCAGCACCTCGGCCAGCAGTTCGAGAAGGTCGCGGATCCGTCGCTCGCGATGAGCACGTACCACATCCACGTGATGGGGCTCCAGGCGACGCCCGACAAGGACCCGGGTCTCGTCGCCGCAGCGGCGAAGATCAAGGGGACGCCGCTTCCGGCCGGCGACCAGGCGTACTGGGCGGGCTCGGGCTGGTGGTATCCGCTCGGCCGCCTGTACTCGAAGTGCGTCGCGCTGTGCATCGGCCACCACTCGGCGGTCTCGAACTGGCAGTGGCCGAACGGCGGCAGCGGCTACCAGATCGTCGAGAACTACTGCAACCACGGCACGTGTGCCGGCTCGATGGGCTGGGAGTGCGACCACTACTCGGACTGGCGCAACAACCCGACGACGACCGGCGAAGGCTATGGCGGCACGAACGGCGTCTACGGCGGTTGCGTCACCGGCTACAACTGGTGGGGTGGTGGCAACACCCACGAGTGCAACGACGACTCGGCGTACGAGCTGATGCAGATCAAGGAAGGCACCACGAACACGAGCGCCGGCGGTAACTACAGCTTCAACTGGGGAAATTACTCGTGCTATGTCGGCCGCGGTAAGTGGGCCAGCCCCGGCTGCGGCGAATGAGCTGCCCGCAAGTTGTTCAACGTCTGAACGATCCGTCGCTCGGACGTTGAACAACTTGTTCAGTTGCGTGCTGGGGATCTCTCTGTAGGCGTCAGTAACCGAGCGTATTCGCTCGACGAGCTATCTGGCACCACCGCTGCAGTAAGGAGCCTCACTCGATTTTTCGAGGAGGAGGCTGAATGCGTAGCACTTGGGTCGCTTTCGGAATCGCGGTGGGTCTTGCCGGCTGCACCACGGACGCGCAACAGCCTTCGTTGCCGAAGGTCAGCGAGCTCCAGCAGGGCATCAACATCCTCGATGCGGATGCCGCGCGCGGCATGGTGGCCGCGTATCGCGAGGGCGACGACGTCGTCTACGTCGAGACGCGCATCGGTGCGCTGAAGCCCGCGATCTACCGCGAGGACCCGAACGAGCCCGCGAACGAAGTCGACATGATGATCGTCGACAAGAACGGCATCCCGTTCTACATGCAGCGCGGCGGTGACCAGTACGTCGACTCGACGTGGGCGAACAAGATCGAGCTCGGCAAGCACGCGAAGCTGCCGGCGAACTGGGATCGCAACCACGACTTCGCGCTCGCGCAGAAGCTCGGTCTCGCGATCGACAAGGTCGCCGAACCGTCGATGGCGATGAGCACGTATCACATCCACAACGTCGGCATGCAGCTGACGCCGGATAAGGACCCGGGCCTTGTCGCGGCGATGGCGAAGATCAAGTCGACGCCGCTCCCCACGACCGGTGTCGACCAGGCGTACTGGAGCGGTGGCGGCTGGTGGTACCCGCTCGGCCGCCTCTACTCGAAGTGCGTCGCGCTCTGCGCCGGCCACCACAGCTCGGTGGCGAACTGGGAGCAGGCGAACGGCACGAACTACTTCCAGACCGTCGAGATCTACTGCAACCACGGTACGTGCGCGCAGGCGAGCGGCATCAGCTGGGAGTGTGACCACTACTCGCAGTGGAACAACAACCCGTACCAGACGGGCGAGCTCGGCAGCAGCACGTCTGCGAACAACGGCGGCTGCTACACGTCGTATAACTGGTGGGGCGGTAACAACACGCACCTTTGCAATGACGACTCCGCGTACGAGCTGTTCGAGATCAAGGAAGGCAAGTGGCAGACGAGCCACGGCGACAACTACTACTTCTACTGGAACAACGGTAACGGCGAGTTCTCGTGCAGCCAGGGCCATGGCCGGTGGGCATCACCAGGCTGCGGCGAATAACCTGAGCGACCTCGTGCTCCGCGCGGCCGTCGTCACCTCCGTGGTGGCGGCGGCCTTCGCCGTTTCGGGATGCGGCGACAACCGCGTGCCGATCGACGCGCCGCCTGACATCCCCGCGTGCACGTCGACTCCCCCGGCGCCGGGCGCGCTCAGCGCGTTCGACAGCACGAAGGCCGTGCGCAATCACGATCAGGCGGGCAAGCAGACAGTCGCGTTCCTCGGCGCGCTGCAGCCCGGCCCGACCGCCGACACGCTCGACATCCAGCTGATCGAGGGCATGGGCGCGTTCGCGAGCGGGCCGCCCGTCCCTGGCACGTACGCGCTGACCGGGGTGGAGACGCAGCTGGCGACGTGCGGCGTGTGCGTCGTGCTCGAGGGTGGGATGCCGCGCGGCTACTATGTCGCGCGCGACGGGATGCTCACGGTCGACGCCGTCGACACGCACTTCCAGGCGTCGCTGTCAAACGTCGACTTCGTACACGTCGACGTCGATGCCAACACCTCGGTCTCGACGATCATCGACACGTGCACGTTCAGCATCGCATCGGCGAGCTGGGACACGCCGATCATTGCGCAAGCGCGGTAGCGTTCTCGATCAGCGTCCACGGGCCGCTGCGCGCGACGACGACGAGGCCTGAATCGGCGCGCGGCGTGAAGTCCGTGCCGCGCAGCAGCAGGTAGTCGAAGTGCGGCAGGTCGCGGCTCGGCGAGAACAGCCGCGGATCCCATTCGACATTCTCCGGCACCTCGTAGCGCACGTAGTCGGCGCGGTAGCGCACCGGCACGTTCCACACGACCGCGAACGTGCGCGACAGATCGCCGCCCGACTGGGCCTGGTAGTACGCGGCGAAGTGCAGGTAGGGGAACGTCGTCGGCGACACGTACGCGCTGCCCTTCTCGAAGATCAGCGGCGCGACGCGCTTGTTCGGCTTCATCGCCGCGAGGATCGGATCGAACGAGCGTGCCTCCGCGTCGAAGCCGTCGATCTGGTTGAACGCGAGGACGAGCGCGGCGACCGCGAACAGCGCGCCGAACGCGATCTGCGCCCCCGCGTGGCGCACGGCCGGGATCAGCGGCAGCGCGAACAGCAGGATCAGCAGCGCGTGGCGCGCCGACACGTAGGTCGCGGTCGGCGTGTTGACCGGCAGCACGAAGTAGAGCAGCACCTGACCCGCGAACGCGGCCGCGAGCGCGAGCGATTCACGACGAGCTGGCCCGGCTTCTGCGATGCGCGCGCGCAGGGCGACCGACGCGGCGATCGCGACGGCGACGACGGCGCACGCGACGAGCGGCCACGGCGATGGCAGGCCCGCCGCGAGGAAGTCGGGGAACGCCTTCACGCGCGCGGGCAACGACATGTCGAGGCGCTCCCACGTGCCGGTCGCCTGACTCCACGTGACGAGCACGAATGCGACCGTGCCGATACCGGCGGGGACGATCGGCAGGCTGGCGCGGACGATGCGTCGCCATGGCGGCGACTCGCCGGCGAAGCCCCATGCGAGGACAGGGGCCAGCGGAATGAGCATGAACATGCCGTGGACGTGGGTAACGAGGATCAACAGCGAGAGCAACGCGAGGACGATCGAGTCGCGGCGGGTCGGCTCGCGCGCGATCCGCACGACGTACGCGAGCGCGACCAGCAATAGCCCCGTGCCGGCGATGAAGTTGAGGAAGCCCCAGAACCACAGGCTGCCGAATGCGAACGGCACCGCGAACAGCGCGAGGTGGCGCGGTCGGCCGGTCGCGGCGAGCAGCGCGCGAACGCCGACGACGGGCAGCACGGTGACGATCGCGACGACGATCCGCATCGCGGCGGCGAGCGGCAGCACCTTCGCGAGGCCGGCGGCGACGAGATACACCGACGCATACGGCCGGTGCGCGAGGTCGAACGTGTAGCGCTCCGCGAACCCGTACGCGGGGTCCTTGAAGTGCGTGAACACCGACACCATCGCGTAGTGCTGCGGCAGGTCGACCATCGGCAGGTACTTGAAGACCAGGCAGACGGCGGCGGTCGCGGCGAGCGCGGCGGCGAACAGCCACGGCTCGACCCGTTCGAACCGTTCGGTCACCTCGCGCACGGAGGGCATCATGTCATGAGACAATGGGGCATCGCGCGTCGTGTCGTGATCGCGGGTGGCGTGCTCGCGCTGGTGGTGCTCGGGCTCCACTGGCTGCGGGCGGGGGAGCCGCTCGCGCTCGATCAGGGTCTGTTCGCGTGCTTCACGCGGTGGCCGGGCGAGCTGCCGTATCGCGACATGTTCGACAGCAAGCCGCCGCTGTTCCTCGCGTGGTGGAAGCTCGCCGCGATCGTGCCCGGCGACGTGCCGGCGTGCATCTGGCGGCTCGAGTCGGTGTGGCTGCTCGGCTCGATGGCGGCGACGTTCGCGTTCGTGCGGCGGCTCGCGGGAGATGTCGCGGGGATCGCCGCCGCGGCGCTGCTCGTCCTCGGGCTGTGGTGCCCGGCCTGGGGCGGCTACTGGTCGCGCGCGCAGGCCGAGGAGGTCGCGGTGCTGCCGATGATGCTCGCGGCGCTCGTCGCGCTCGTGCCGGCGGGGACGATGCCGACCGCGCGGCGACTCGTGCTGCTCGGCGCCCTGACCGGCGTGATCGGGCTGTTCAAGATCCCGGTGATGGCGGTCGCCGCGGCGTGGCCGCTGTTGTGGGAGCGGCGCGGCGCCGCGAAGGCGGCCGGCTGGCTCGTGCTCGGCCTCGCGCTGCCGTGGCTCGTCGCGATCGCGTGGTTCGCGGCGCACGGCGCGGTCGGTGACTTCATCGACGGTGTCATCGGCTACCACCGCCACAACGCGCAGTTCATCGCGCCGCCGTGGGCACCGACGATCGCGACGTGGGCGAAGACGATCGCGCTCGGCGTGCCCGAGCTGCTCGTGCTCGCGGCGGTCGGGCTCGTGAAGCTGCCGGCGCGCGAGCGCCGGTTCCTCGGCGTGTGGATCGCGGCGACCGCGCTCGCCGTGCTGCTGCAGCGCCAGATGGCCGGCTATCAGTTCCTGCTCGTCGTGCCGGGCCTCGCCGTCGCGGCGGGCTGCGGCGTCGCGGCGCTGCCTCGGATGGTGCGGTGGCAAGCGGCGGCGGTCGCGGTCGTCGCGGTCGCGCTCGGCGTGCGCACGTTCGTCGCGTGGGGCGACACGTACGGGCCGGACCTCGCGTACGAGCGCGGCGTGCTGGCGCGCCCTGCGTACCTCGCGACGTTCGAGATGGGCTCGCCCGGCACCGAGGAGGCGGTCGCGGCGTGGATCCGCGATCACGTGCCGCCCGGCGAGCACATCCTCGTGTGGGCGACGGCGCCCGGCATCTACGCGCTCGCGGATCGGCCTCCGGCGACGCGCTATCCGTTCCACAAGATCCTGATGACCGACGCGCCGCTATCGCGCATGATCCCCGGGCTCGACGAGCGGCGCGCTGATCTGATCGCGCGGTTCGATCGCGACGCGCCGGCCGTCGTCGTCGTCGGCCGCAACGATCGCAACGGGTTCGAGCCCGAGACGTCGCTCGAGTCGCTCGTGCACTGGCCCGAGCTGATGTCGCGCGTCAAGGCGCACTACGACGTCGCGACGCAGGTCGACAACTTCCTCGTCTTCCGGCGGCATCCATGATGGGCCTCTCGCGCAAGGAGCGGATCGCGCTGTGGTCGATCCTCGGGCTCGCGCTCGCGCTGCGCGTCGCATTCGTGCTCGGCCAGCGCTCCGAGGTGTTCTTCGACACGCCACAGCTCGACGAGGCGCACTATGTCGACGAGGCGCGCCGGCTGATCACCGGCGACAGCGGCGACCAGGATCACCTGCCCTACTGGCAGCCGCCCGGCATCGTCTACGTGCTGTACGCGACGTTCAAGATCGCCGGCACCGGGCTGCTCGCGCCGCGACTCGTCTCGGCCGTCGTCTCGGCAGTCAGCTGCCTGCTGCTGTTCGCGATCGCGCGAAGGTTGTTCGGCGTGCGCGCGGGCCTTTTCGCCGCGGGCGTGCTCGCGGTGCATGGCCTCGTGATCTTCCAGGCCGAGGAGCTGTTACCGGCAACGTTCGCGATGGCGCTCGGCCTCTTGACCGTGTGGCTGCTTCTCGTCGCCGCCGATCGAAAGTCGCTGCCGCTCGCGGGGGCGGCGGGCCTCTCGCTCGGCGCATCGTCGCTGTTCGTCGCGACGTTATTGCCGTTCGCGCTCGTCGGCGCGATCGCCCTGCGCGCTCGGCGCATCGCGATCCTCGTGTTTGCCGTCGGGGTCGCGGTACCGATCGTGCCGGTGACGATCCGCAACGCCGTCGCCTCCGGTGACCTCGTCATGATCTCGGCGAACGGCGGCCTCAACTTCTACCTCGGCAACAACGCCGACTACCGCGCGACGTTCTCGCAGCGACCGGGTCGCCGCTGGGAGGAGCTCGTCGACGAACCGCATCAGAAGGCCGGCGTCGAGGACGCGACCGCGGCCGCGTCGAGCTACTTCATGCACAAGGGCCTCTCGTACTTCACGAGCGAGCCCGTGTCGGCGATCGCCCTGTTGCTGCGCAAGGAATACCTGTTCTTCCACGGTGCCGAGATCGCGCGCGACAGCGACATCTACGCCGCGCGCGACACGTCGGTGCTGCTCGAGATTCTCGTCGCGCCACGGCCGATCGATTTCCCCGACGGTCTGCTGATCCCGCTCGCGCTCGTCGGCATCGTCGCGCTGTGGCCGGAGCGCCGCCGGCTCGCCGTGCCGCTCGCGTTCCTCGCGCTGCAGGCGGCGCTGATCCCGGTGTTCTTCGTCTCGGCGCGCCATCGCGCGCCCGCGATCCCGTTCTTCGTGCTGTTCGCCGTCGGCGGCGCCCCCGCGCTGTGGAAGCGCCGCGTGCCGGCGGCGATCGCGCTCGTCGTTCTTGTCGTCGCGCTCAACATCCCGACGTGGGAGACGCGGCTGTCGCTCGCCGGCGAGCACGAGCTGTTCCGCGGCAAGGCGCTGATGACGCGCGGCGATCGGCTCGGCGCGGCGACCGCGATGAAGCGCGCGACCGAGCTCGCTCCCGACGACACGCGCGCCTGGTTCGAGCTCGGCAACGCGTACGACTCGATGGGCCGGCTGCCCGAAGCCGCCGATGCGTGGAGCCGCGCCGCCGACCTCGATCCGTGGGACAGCCGGCCGCGCCGTCGCGAGGCCGTCGCGCGCTCGCGCATGGGCGATGCCGACGGTGCGATCCGCGCGATCGAGACACTGCTCGCGCACGGCGACCGCGATCCGGCGCATTACGCGCCCGACCACCTGAACCTCGCCATCGCGCTCGTGCACCGGGGTCAGATCGATCGCGCGATCGTCCACCTGCGCGCGGCGATGGTCGATCCGACGTACCTGCGCGGCGCGCTTCCGAAGCTCGCCGGGTCGCTGCTCGACAGCCCCGGCGTCCAGTCGCCGGCGTTCTTCCACGCGCTCGCCGACGCCGCGCGAACCGCCGGCCTGCCCGAGCTCGCCGTCGCCGCCGACGCGCGCGCGAATCAGGGCGGCAGCAACGCGACCGGGCCGTGAAGCACCTGGAGGGCGGCCGGCTGGCCCGGCAGATGAAACGGCGGCGTGACGATGCCGCGCTCGGGATAGAACGCCTCGAGCCATAGCTGCTGCGGGGCCGCGTCGCCGCCGAGCGCGCGCTGCGACACGACCGCGATCCACACCATCGGCTCGCCGCGCGACGACCCGACCGGCGACGCCCACTGCGCGGTCTTGTCGAGCGGATCGCTGGTCAGCGCGATGTTCGTGCCCAGGCCATCGGTCCGGATCGCGGACGCTCCGAGCGGCGCCTCCGCGACGCGATCCGGCAGCACCTGCGAGTGCGCATACGCGATCCACCGCCCGTCCGACGAGAACTGTGGCAGCTCGACGCCGCCGCCGTCGCGGAACAGCTCGGTCGCCACGCCGACCTTCGCCTCGGCCGTGTTCCACCGCCGAATCTTCAGCGCATTCCCGGCCGGCTGCGATGCCGCCGACCCCGGCCCCGCATCGAGCGACACGTACGCGAGCAGCGTGCCGTCGGGCGAGATCGCAGGCGCCGCCACCGCATCCTCGGTCGCGACCGTCGCGCGCAGCGCGCCGCTATCCGCCTCGCGCACCGACAGCGCACCCATCCACGCCGTGACGAGCGCGCCGCCCGGATCGAACGCCGCGGTCGCCCATGGCGATGCCGAGGCCGCATCCGACCACGCGAGCACGTTGCCCGACTGCGTGTCGACGACCGCGCCGCCGAGCGTGCGCACGTCGGTCGTCAGCATCGCGGCCGCGATCTTCTTGCCGTCGCGCGACACCGCGACGTGGCAGCCGAAGCACGTGCCATCGGCCTTCGCGAACAGCGGCGCCGCCGCCGCCTGCCCGAAATCGTAGCGCCACAGCCCCGGCGCCTCGCTGCCGGTGATCCCGCCGAACACGACCGGGCTCGCGTCGAGCGAGGCGATCTCGACCCGCGCGTGCGCGACATGCTGCTCGATCGGCGCCGCGGTCGCGACGCTCGCCACCTCGAGATCGACCGCCGTCGCCGTCTCGTGCAGCGCAGTCCATTCGTCGGCGGTCAGCTCGACGCGGCGCGATGGCGCGAGCACCGCGAGATCGAGATACGGCGCGGTGATCCGGATCTCGTGTGCGTCGTCGGTGTCGGGTGCCGCGAACGCGATGGCGAGCGCGCCGAGGTTCGGCGGGATCACGGCGCCGTCCGGCGGGTCGAGCTTGCCGTCGAACGCGACGCGCGGCGCGGCCGCAAACGCCGCCTCGGCGCCCGCGGGGGTCCCGTCGGCGATCCGCCAGCCGACGACGTGCACGGTGACCGGCACCGTCAGCTCGAAGCTGCCGACCGTCGCCTTCACCGTCGCCGCGCCTCCGGTCAGCCCGTCGCTCGCGAACGCGCCGCCCGCGACGCTGCCCACCGGCGCGCCCGTGAGCTCGAGCTGCGCCGCGATCTCGACGTTGCCGTCGTACACGTGCACCGGCACCGGCGCCGGCGGCGTCCCGAGCGCGACCGTCAGATCGATCGCGCTCGGCTCGACCGTTAACACCGGTGCAACATCGACGGCGCAGCCCGTCACGAGAACCAGCAGCAACGCCCGCATGCGCAAGCGCCACTGCAACGGTCGCGCCGCGCCCTCGTCGAGCGCAGCTCCGCGAAACCTCGTCGGGGACTGTCGTCCCCTGGGACCCGCTACTCCACGCGCTGGATGATGTGGATGCCGAACTGCGTCTTCACGACGCCGACCTCATCCTTGTTGAGGCGCAGCGACAGGTTCTTGAACGGCTCGACGAGCCCCGCATCCGGCGTCACGTCGTACGACTGGCCCGACTTCGCCGAGCCCGGATCCTCGGAGAGCTCCGCCATCAGCGGCTCGATCTTGTCGCCCTTCTTGAGCTTGGCGACGGTGTCCTTGACCAGCTTCTCGAGCTCGGCGCGCGTGCGCTTCGTGCCGCGCGGGTCCTCGGTGTGGTTGTCGGTCCAGCCGAGCAGGATGTGCTTGACCTTCGCCTTCTGGGTCACCGGATCGCGCTTGAGGATGTCCGCCGAGTCCAGCGAATCCGGCGGCGGCGGCGGCATGCGCTTGATCACGTGGAAGCCGAACGGCGTCTTGACCACACCGATCTCGTTCTCCTTGAGGCGCAGCGAGAGCTTCTTGAACGGCTCGACCATCGGCGCGTCCGCGGTGACGTCGTACGGGCGGCCCGAGTCCTTCGAGCCCGGATCCTCGGAGTACTCCTTCATCAGCTGCTTGAAGTCGGTGCCGCTCTTCGCCTTGGTCAGGACTTCCTGGACCATCTTCGTCGCGTCTTCCTTGCTGCGCGCCTTCGCCTTCGGATCGCGCGCGGCCGGCGCGTCCTTGTAGCCGATCAGCACGTGCAGCACGCTGACCGGGCCCTTCTCGGCCGGGCGCGCGAGGATGTCGGCCGACTCGATCGGGTCGGGCGGCGGCGGCGCGACGCGCTGGATCACGTGGTAACCGAACTGCGTCTTGACGATGCCCGCCTCCTTCTCCTTGAGGCGCAGCGCGAGGTTCTTGAACTCGGGGACGAACGACGTCTCCTTGTTCACCGTGTACGGGTCGCCGGACTTGGCGCCCGGGTCCTCGCCGTACTGCTGGACGAGCGCGTCGATCTTCGACGGGTCGGCCTTGAGCTGCGACAGCACGTCCTGCGCGAGCTTCGCGGCGTCGGCGTTGCTGCGGTCCTTGCCGCGCTGATCCTGCTGGCCGCGATAGATCGCGCCGAGGTCCTTCCACGAGATCAGCACGTGCTTGACGACGACCTCGTCGGCGGTCTCGGTGCGGTTGAGGATGTCGTGCGAGTCGATGTCCTGCGCGGGGGCCATGTTGACGGTGGCCGACCCGGTCGCGGTCTTCGTGGCGACGGCGCCGGAGCCCGCCTTCATGTCGTCGAGCCGGCTCGGATTGCGCTGGCAGGCCGCGAGCGCGAGGACGAGAAACAAGCTGGTACGCTTCACGCGCGGAACATACAGCTATTCCGGGACTTGTGTACCCGTGGCGGCCGGATCGAGCAGTGAACCGAGGTTCGCGACCGTGGCATCGCGCCCGGCGAGCTGGCCGGTCTGCCCGGTCCAGTTCCACTCGATGAACTTGACGATCGAGCTGTGCTCCATCTGCGTGTGCGAGATCGCGTTCGCCTTCGCGACGGGGCCGATCGCGAGCAGCGGGACGCGCGTGCCGTACGGCTGCTGATCGGTGCCCATGCCCGGCGGCGCGATGTGATCGAAGTAGCCGCCGCCTTCGTCCCACGTGACGAGCACGAGCGTGTCCTTCGCGTAGGGCGAGTGCTCGATGTCGTCGATCGTCTGCTTGACGAACGCGGTGCCGTCGCTGATCCGCACGCCGACGCCGGGATGCTCCGAGTGATAGCCGAGCCCGCGCACCCACGCGACCTGCGGCAGCGTGCTGCCGTCGAGGTCACTCTTGAATTTCTTGTAGTCGCGCAGGTACTTCGGGTTGTCGGCGAACGCGGCGTAGTAATCGACCGGGAAGTCGCCGACGTCGTAGACGCACGGATAGAGGCTGACGCCGAAATCGCAGTCGGCCGGCGCCTTCGGGCACAAGGTCATCTTCTGCGACGTCACCATCGCGTCGTAGCCCTCGGCGTACCAGGTCCACGACACGCCGGCCGTGTTCAGCACGTCGCCGATCGTCGGGCCGTCGAAGCTCATCGGGTGCTGCTCGATGCTGCACTTCTGGCCGATCGCGGGCGCGGTGAACGAGTTGTCGGTGAACACGTAATTCGCGCGGAACAGATACATGTCGTTCGACGACGATTGCCCCGCGATCGGCTGGAAGTAGTGATCGGCGAGCGCGCCCTGCGCCGCGTACTGCCAGTACATCCCGACGACGCTGCCATCGGCGTACGCGAAGTTTCCGGGATGCGAGCACGAGTTTCCCGTGACGTACTGATCCATCGCGCCGCCGTTCGTCTCCATCAGCTCGCAGGCCTGCGTGTGATCGGGGTCGTACGCGCCGTTCGACGTGTCGTCGAGCATCACCGCCTCGGCGCCGCCGGGCTCGTGCGTCGGTCCGGCCTCGCAGCAATTCGGTCCGTCGGTACACGTGGGCATCGAGCCGGTCTGCGCCTGGCAGTACTTGCCGAAGTACGTGTCGAACGTGTGGTTCTCCTGCACGATGATCACGACGTGATCGATCTTCGACATCGGACACGGGCCGTCGCAGTCGCCGGGCTTTCGCGACGAGTCACACGCAGCGACGAGACACAGCAGCAGGACAAGGCGCATGCGACGTCATTGTCGCACGAGTGTGACGAAGCCAAGCCAGCTGCCACCGAGTAACCCCGCGAAAAGCAGTGCATGCCACGGGTGCGCCCACGTCATCGAGACCAGGCACACCGCCGCGAGCACGCCCGCGACCAGCGGTGTCCACGGGTACAGCGGCGCGCGATACGGCCGCTCGAGCTCCGGCTCGCGACGGCGCAGCACGACGACCGCCGCCGACGACAGGATGTACAGGACGAGCGCGCCGAACACCGCGATCAGGATGATGTCGTCGGTGCGCCCGGTCATGAGCGCGACGAACCCGACGCCCATGTTCGCGAGCAGCGCGACGACCGGCGTCTTCGTCCGCGCGTGGATCTCGCCGAGCCGCCGCGGCGCCATCTGCGCGCGTCCCATCTCGAGCAGCGCGCGGCTCGCCGCGATCAGGATCCCGTGAAACGACGCGACGAGCCCGACGAGCCCGATGCCGGTGAGCACGACGAACAGCGGGCTCTGCCGATCGACGACGTGGCTGATCGCCATCGGCAGCGGCGAGTCGCTCGTGTGCCCATCGGCCGTGTAGACGACCGCGCGCCAGCCCGCCGCTCCGACCGCGCCGAGCAGCGTGATCGCGGTCAGCACGACCAGCGTGCCCATCGAGCCGAAGAAGCCGCGCGGCAGATCACGCTGCGGATCGCGCGCCTCCTCGGCGACGTTCGCGATGCCCTCGATCGCCAGGTAGAACCAGATCGCGAACGGCAGCGCCGCGAACACGCCGCCCCAGCCGTGCGGCAGCGGGTCCTGCGAGAACGTCGCCCAGTGAAACTTCGGCAGCACGACGATGCCGAACACGCACAGCTCGATCACGGCGACGACCGTCAGCACGAGCTCGAACACCGCGCTCATCTTGACGCCAACGATGTTGACCGCGGTGAACACGATGTACGCCGCGAACGCGACAACGATCACCGGCGCACCGCTGACCTGGTTGATGTAGCTGCCGATCGCGAACGCGACCGCGGGTGGCGCGAACGCGTACTCGATCACCTGCGCGATGCCACCGACAAAGCCGATGTGCTCGCCGAACGCGCGCGTCGTGTAGACGAACGCACCGCCCGCCTTCGGCAGCGCGCACGCGAGCTCCGCGTAGCCGAGCACGAACGCGGTGTAGAGCACGGTGACGATGCCGGTCGCGACGAGCAGGCCGTAGGGCCCGCCCGCGGGCAGCCCGAGGTTCCACCCGAAGTACATCCCCGAGATGACGTAGCCGACGCCGAGGCCCCAGATCATGACGGGCCCGAGGCTTTTCTGGAGCTGCGTCATGTCATTGCCATTGTGCGTCACGCCGCGGCTGCCAGCAGCGGCAAGGGACTGCACTTTTCGTCGGCATGGCCGCCGATGTATACGGGTGCGCCCATGAGCCTGCCCAGTCGTGCACGTGTCGTCGTCGTCGGTGGCGGCGTGATCGGTTCCTCGGTCGCGTACCACCTCGCTCATGCCGGATGGAAAGACGTCGTGCTGCTCGAGCGCGACCGGTTGACCAGCGGAACCACCTGGCACGCGGCCGGGCTGATCGTCACGTTCGGGTCGACGAGCGAGACGTCGACGGAGATGCGCAAGTACACGCGCGACCTCTACACGAAGCTCGAGGCCGAGACCGGCCAGTCGACGGGCTTCAAGCCGGTCGGCTTCATCGAGGTCGCCGCCGATAAGGACCGGCTCGAGGAGTACCGGCGCGTCTCCGCGTTCAACCGGCTGTGCGGCGTCGACGTGCACGAGATCTCGCCCGCGCAGGTCCAGGACCTGTTCCCGCTCGCGAAGACGGACGACCTGCTCGCCGGCTTCTACGTCAAGGAAGACGGCCGCGCGGATCCGGTCGGCGTGACGATGGCGCTCGCGAAGGGCGCCCGCCAGCAAGGCGCGACGATCGTCGAAGGCGTTCCCGCGATCGGGTTCACGACGAAGAACGGCGCGGTCACCGGCGTCGTCACGGCGCAGGGAACGATCGAGTGCGAGTACGTCGTCTTGTGCGGTGGCATGTGGTCGCGCCAGCTCGCGGCGAAGGTCGGCGTCTCGATCCCGCTGCAGGCGGCGGAGCACTACTACCTGATCACCGAGCGAATCCCGCAGCTGAGCGCATCGTGGCCGGTGCTCGAGGATCCGGCGTCGCACGGTTACTTCCGCGAGGAGGTCGGCGGCCTGATGATCGGCCTGTTCGAGCCGGTATGCGCGCCGTGGAACGTCGGCGGCATCCCCGACGACTTCTCGTTCGGCGAGATCCAGCCGGACTGGGATCGCATGGGCCCGTACGTCGAGAAGGCGATGTCGCGCGTGCCGATCTCGATGGAGTCGGGCGTCCGCAAGTTCTTCTGCGGCCCCGAGTCGTTCACGCCCGACCTCGCGCCGATCGTCGGTCCCGCGCCGGAGCTCAAGAACTTCTTCGTGTGCGCCGGGCTCAACAGCATCGGCATCATCACCGGCGGCGGCCTCGGCCGCGTCGTCGCGCACTGGCTGATGAACGGCCGGCCCGACGTCGACGTCAACTACATGCACATCGATCGCCTGCACGGCTACCAGGCGAACCCCGAGTACCGCCGCACGCGCACCGTCGAGTCGCTCGGCATGGTCTACCAGTGCCACTACCCGACGCGCTCGATGCAGACCGCGCGCAACGCGAAGCAGTCGCCGTTCTACGACCGGCTCGCCGCGCTCGGCGCGTACTTCCGCGACGTCTCGGGCTGGGAAGGCGCCGACTACTACCTCGGCGCGGGCGCGAAGCCCGAGCAGGAGCTGACGTTCGGCAAGCCGTCGTGGTTTGCGCAATGGGCGACCGAACACCGCGCCGCACGCGAGGGCGTGATCCTGATGGACATGTCGTTCATGTCGAAGTTCCTCGTCGAGGGACGCGATGCGGGCGCGCGACTCAACTGGATCAGCGCGAACCACGTCGACGGCGACGCGGGCCAGATCACGTACACGCAATGGCTCGACGAGGCCGGCAAGCTGTGGGCAGACCTCACCGTGACCAAGCTGGCCGACGATCGCTACTGGGTCGTCGCCTCCGACACCGTGCTGCGCAGCGTTCACACGCAGATGAAGCGCGCGTTCGAAGGCCATCACGCGTTCGCCGCCGACGTCACCTCGGGCTGGGCGCAGCTCAACATCCAGGGCCCGCGCTCGCGCGAGCTGATGCAGCTCGTGACGACGACGGACATGGGCAACGAGGCGTTCCCGTTCCGCGCGGCGCGCGAGATCGACATCGGCTTCGCGCGCGTGCTCTGCATCCGGATCACGTACCTCGGCGAGCTCGGCTACGAGCTGTACATCCCGACGGAGCAAGCGCTCCACGTCTACGACCGGCTCGTCGCGGCCGGTCAGCGCGTCGGCCTCGTCCACGCCGGCCTCAAGACGCTCGCGTCGTGCCGGATGGAGAAGGCCTACCGCGACTACGGCCACGACATCGACAACACGGACACCATCCTCGAGGCCGGCCTCGGGTTCGCCGCCGATCTCAAGAAGCCGGGCGGCTTCCTCGGCAAGGACGCCGTGCTCGCGCAGAAGGCGGCCGGCCCGCTCAAGAAGCGCCTCCTCCAGATCCTCGTCAAGGATCCCGAGCCGCTGCTGTTCCACGCCGAGCCCGTGCTCCGCGACGGCAAGCCCGTCGGCTACATCCGAGCCGCGTCCTACGGACACACGCTCGGTGGTGCGGTCGGCCTCGCGATGATCAGCGCTCCGGACGGCGCGGCGATCGACGCGAAGTGGATCGAGGCGGGCCGCTGGGAGGTCGAGATCGCGAACACGCGCTACCCGGCGATCGCGTCGCTCAAGCCGCTCTACGACGCCGAGAACAAGCGCGTGAAGATGTAGCTACGGATACGCGACGCGCATCTCGCGCCCGCCCAGACGCACGATCACGACACCGTTCGCCGGTTCGCCGTCGGGAATCCGGTACGCGAGCGCGCCCGCGGCATCGGTCGTCTGCTGCACCGTCGTGCCGCTCGGCAACGCGAGCTCGAACGTGACGCCGGCCGCCGGCACCGGGCACGACATCTCGACGTGTCGCACGCTCGTGTCGGACGTCTCGACGTCGTCGTCGGACGCCGCGACGATGATCCCCGAGATCAGCAACGAAGCTGGCAGGGCCACCATCTCGAACGTGCCAACGAGCAGAAGCACGTATCCGTCGTTGATGCCGGGATCTCCCACGCCCGCGATCCCGAGGCTGGTCGCGGTGCGCTTCTCCATCACCGCGCGCACATCGTGCGAGCACACGCGCGCCAGCGTCGCCTCGACGTGAATCGTCCCGTACGAGACCGTTGCCGACTCGACCCACACGCCACGGGGCGTCGCGACCGCCGGGGTCTCGTACGCGCGGAGCTGGCGCTCGGTCGTCACCGTCTTCGGCACGACGATGCAGCCCGTCAGCAGCACGAGAGCCAGCGCACGCATCATTCACCCACTGTCACCTGTGCGAGCGCACCCGCGCCGCGCACGACCAGCATACCGCGCTCCTCCGGCGGCAGCACGACCTCGACGAACCCCGCGACATCCGTCGTCGCCTGAACGCGCGCGCCGCTCGGGAGCTCGATCACGAGCGGCAGCCGCGCCTCGGGCAGCGGGCACGACTCGCTCACCGAATCGACGACGCGATCCTCGCGCGTGATGGTCGGCGAGTCCGCGATCACCTGCGCCGCGGTCAGCACACCGAGCACCGCGCCGATCACCGCGCCATCGCGCCCGGTGAAGCCGTCGCCGGTGCCGGCGTCGCCCTCCTTGCTGCGCACCGCCTCGTCGGTCTCGTGGACCTCGCGCGTGCACAGCCGCGGATGCTGCGCCATCACGCGCAGCCGCGATCCGGCGACGCTCGCCTCGATCACGAGCTCCTCCGCGTGCCCGACGACGGTCGGCGCCTCGTAGCGATCGTAGTGGCTGCGATGGACCGCCGTGTGGGCGCAGGCGACGAGGAGCAGGAGCGGGATGGCGCGCATGCCCAACCGTCGCGCCACTGGGCGTGAAGGCGCCGGGGTTGCGAGGTGATCCGCGCGTGAAGTCGCCGGCCAGCGGCCTAGCCGGCCGGGGCAGATTGCCGCGCAAGTACCCGGAACGACGCGGTGCGGTGCTGGCGCGCTCGTTGCTCGATGGGCGGCGCATGAAGAAGAGCCTGTCCTTGCTTGGCCTCCTGCTCGCCGCCTGCGCCGCGGATCCGACGTCCGCCCCGAACGCGTTCACCGAGGACATGTCGGACTCCGGCAAGGAGGACTCGGCGTACCTCAATCCCGACGGCACCGAGGTCGAGGTCGATCTCGAGGGTGACGTCGTCGGTGGTGCGAGCGAGGTTGCGGATGCGCCCGCGCAGCTCGGTCAGTTCGCGATGACGTACTTCCGCAAGGCGAACACGATGTACATCGAGTCGCTCGCCGAGGACGCGTCGACGACGGGACGCGCGGAGTGGCTCGTCAACGGCACGTGGTACGCGGCCGACAAGGTTCCGGCCGGCGCGCAGCTGACGCACTGGCGTCTGCGCGGGCTGAACACCGTGCTGCTGTTCGCGGCGGCGAAGAATCCGAAGGTCGGCGACTCGTTCACCGCGCCCGCGCCGAAGAATCCCTTCAGCGTGTACAGCGATGCGGGCAAGAGCTGCGCGGATAACGACGACCACATCGGTCTCGATCAGAGCGTGTACTGGTATCGCTGGGAGCCGGATCAGACGAGCTGCAAGATCGCGAAGCAGGATCTCAAGGTCACGGTGAGCAAGACGTTCTCGACGGCGACGTCGACGGTCTATCCCGAGTACGACCAGCTCGTCGCGGACAAGAAGCTGACGGTCGTCGTGATGTTCGGCGAGATCGACGACGGTCCGATCACCGCGAACGAGACCGGCATGCGCAACATGAAGACGTTCGGCGACATCCTCGTCGCGGGCGGCTACAAGAAGGTCACCGCGCCGCTCGGCGAGCGCTACGAGAAGGTCGTCGGCGGTGTGACCGTGCAGATCGATCTGTACTCGCCGAAGGAGTTCTCGGGCCTCGACGACTTCGCGCACTTCGCCAACTTCCAGAAGGCGCTCGCGGAGCATGAGGTCGTGACGTGGGACGGTCACTCGATGCTCGGCGCGTCGGACTTCTGGGCGCGCCCGACCTACCCGCACAGCTACCAGATCTTTCTGTACGGCGGCTGCCTCGGCTACGAGTACTACGTGCGCCCGATCCTCGAGGGCAAGGGCGGCACGTGGGCGAACGTCGACATCCTGTCGTCGGTCGTCGAGGTCAGCGCGAGCGCGAATGACTTCGCGGCGCCCGCGATCGCGAAGCTCGTGTACGGCCTCAACCACGCGAAGCCGAGCTGGCGCAGCATTTTGATGAAGGTCCGGGCGGGCGTCGGTGACTCGACGTTCGGCGTCTCGGGCGTGCGCGACAACTGCTACACGCCGACCGGATCGCGCTGTCACTGAATCGGGAGGCGCGTCACGCTCGCTTCGAACAGCTGGCCGTTGACCGTGAGGTAGATCGCGCCGCCCGTGACGGCGAGGTCCCACGCGTTCGTGCGATCGAGCGTCGCGGCCACACCGTCGAGGAGCTCCGGGGGCAAAGCGTAGAGCTCCGGCTCGCGGTGTACTCGGCGCTCGGCGATCGCAGCTGCGAGTTGCTCGGGGTTCTTCCAGGCGTAGATCACGACGCGCGGCGCGGCCTTGCCCGCCTTGTGAACGCGGTCCGGGGACGGGGCGCCGATCTCGATCCAGGCTCGCAAGGCGCCGGTGAGGTCGCGCTGGATCAGGGCCGGCTCGTCGTCGTCGGAGACGCCACCCTTCGAGAACTCGAGGCCTTCCGCGTGCTCGAGGGCGCGGGCGAGGACGCGGGCGACGAGGTAACGCTCCGATTCGGAAGGGTGCTGCGCCACACGAAGGTCGAGCGTTTCGTAAATCTGGCGATCGGAATCGGAGAGCGTGATCTCGAACTTGCGCATCGTCGCAGGCAGCGCCATTGCGCGAGGTTACCAGCGACGCGGCGCGTGAGCCTCGTCGATACGCGCATGGCGATAGCCGCACGGTGTGTCACCGGCGACCGGAGATCGTAGCGAAAGGCAACGGGTCTACCGAACCTCGGCGGTGGCACGAGGGATGTAAAGGGATTCACCCATGACCGGCCACCTCGCCCTCGCCAAGATGGACGATTCCGACGACCTCGTGCATCTCACCCCGCAGCAGCAGACGGCGCTGACGTACGTGCGCGGCGCGCTGTTCAATCCGGTCAGCCTGTCGGTGATGGCGTTTGCCGTCTGCGTCGGTGTCGGGTATGCGGGCATGCTCGGCGCTCTCGTCGCGATGGCGACGTTCGTCGCGCTCGGCACGACGGCGACGCGCTACCGCTACGTGCGGCAGCAGCTGGACAAGCAGTTCGAGTATCGCGTCAAGCAGCGCCGCGAGGCGGAGCGCATGCGCGTGCTCAAGCCGGCCGGCCCGGTGCGCCAGCAGCAGTACGCGGACCTGCGCGACCTCGTCGGCGAGATCGAGCGCACGGATCCCGGCGAGGCGCAGCGCTTCGAGCTGCAGGACCTGCTCGATCACTTCGTGTCGCTCGCGGTCAGCCATCAGAAGTGCCTCGACTCGCTCCGGCTCGCCGGCTCGAGCGACCTGCCGCGCGTGATGCCGCTGCCCGACGCGAGCCGCAGCCAGCGCCGCCGCGACATCATGCAGCGCCGCCTGCGCCACCGCGACGAGTGCCTGCGCCGCATCGAGCGCATCGCGGACGAGCTCGAGGCCGTCGACGAGCTGGTTCGCCTGGTCGCCCAGCGCGTCGCGTGCCCGCAGGTCGGTGACGAGCTCGACCGCGAGATCGAGAAGCGGCTGTGGGAGCTCGACGAGGTCGACGCCGCTCTTAGCTCGCTGCAGAACGAAGCCCGCGCACTTGCTGGCTGATTACAGAGCCTATTGACCTTTGGTCAATAGCGCGGTACCCATGACGGCATGCTCAGCGCAGTCGTCGTGGGTGCCGGCTTTTCGGGGATCGCCGCGGGTGTCACGCTTCGCCGTGCCGGGATCACCGATTTCGTCATTCTCGAGAAGGCGGACCGCGTCGGCGGCACCTGGCGCGAGAACACGTATCCAGGCGCGGCGTGCGATGTGCCGTCGCACCTGTACTCGTTCTCGTTCGAGCCGAACCCGCGGTGGTCGCGCGCGTTCGGAGCGCAGCCGGAGATCCTCGCGTACCTCGAGCACTGCGCCGACAAGTACGGCCTTCGCCCGCACCTCAAATTGCAGGCCGTCAGCGAGGCGCGCTGGGATCGCGACCGCTGGATCGTGACGACGGGCAAGGGCGAGCGCTTCGAGGCTCGCGCATTGCTGCTCGGCAACGGCGCGCTCCACCTCCCTTCCCTGCCCGACGTCCGCGGCCTCGACCGCTTCGAGGGCACGCAGTTTCACTCGGCGCGCTGGAATCACGGCTACGACCTGCGTGACAAGCGAGTCGCCGTGATCGGCACCGGCGCGAGCGCGATCCAGTTCGTGCCGCAGATCGCGCCGCTCGTGAAGGACCTGCACGTGTTCCAGCGCACCGCCGCCTGGGTCGTACCGAAGGCGGATCGCGAGATGTCGCCGCGCGAGATGTGGGCCTTCGAGCACGTGCCCGGCGCGCACTGGCTGCGCCGCACGAGCCAGTACTGGAAGATGGAGAGCTCGGTGATCGGCTTCGCGTACGCGCCGAAGGTGCTCGCGCTCGCCGAGAAGCTCGTCGTGCGTCACATCGGCAAGCAGGTCCGCGATCCGGTGCTGCGCAAGAAGCTGACGCCGACGTACCGGCTCGGCTGCAAGCGCGTACTGATCTCGAACGACTGGTACCCGGCGATGCAGCGCGACAACGTCGAGCTCGTCACCGACGGCATCAGCGAGATCACGCCGCGCGGCGTACGCACCGTCGATGGCCGCGAGCGCGAGGTCGATGCGATCATCTGCGGCACCGGCTTCAAGGTCAGCGAGTACCTGTCGTCGATCCGCATCCTCGGCACGGGCGGCACCGATCTCAACGACGTGTGGCGTAAGGGGCTCCGCAATTTTCTCGGCATCACGGTGTCGGGCTTTCCGAACCTATTTTTGTTGATGGGCCCGAACACCGGCCTCGGCCACAACTCGATGATCTTCATGATCGAAGCGCAGGCGCGCTACGCGGCCCAGGCGATCGCCGGGATGCGCGAGCACCGTGTGGCGGCGATGGACGTGCGCCCCGAGGTCGAGTCGGCCTTCAAGGACGAGCTCGCGCGCAAGATGAAGAACACGGTGTGGATGACCGGCTGCCAGAGCTGGTACCAGACGCCCGACGGCGAGGTGTTCTTGTGGCCCGCTGCGACGATCGACTACTGGTGGAAGACCCGCCGCGTCGACTTCGAGCAGTACGCGCTGACGCGAGAAGCGATCGACGTCGTAGCTCGCGCAGCGTGATCAGAAACTCACGCACTGGCGTTTCGTTTGCAAATGCTTCGGGGCAACCCACCTGAAACGAGGTTCCCCTATGAAGATCGCCCATGCGCTTTGCGTGGTGCTCGCCGCGGCTGTCGTCCCCGCGGTGGCGTCTGCGCAGTCGACCGACTCCGGGTCGACGACCACGACCACGACCACGACGACGAACACGAACGGCACCGCCAACACGAGCGGCACCGCGAACACGAGCGGCACCGCGACCCCGACCGGCACGACGAACACCGCCGGCGCGGGTGTCAGCGCGGGCGCGAGCGTCGGCGGCGTTGGCGTCAGCGGCAGCGCGGGCGTCAACGGTACGACGAACACCGTTCCCGCTCCAAACACGGTGCCGCCCCCGACGACGGTGACGACCGAGACGACGACGCCGCCGCCGGTGGTGGTCGTGCAGCCGACGACGACGACGCCGGCGACGATGTACCAGCCGGAGACCGAAGAGGAGTACGACACGATCAACGCGCCGGTGTTCACGACGGGCGCGATCCTGTTCGGCGGCAGCTACGCGGCGTCCGCGGTCGTCTCGAGCGAGAGCAACCACGCCGGCGCGAACCGCCTGTGGGTCCCCGTCGTCGGTCCGTGGCTCGCGCTCAATGACTGGGGGAGCTGCCCGATCGATCAGCCGCGCTGCGACACCAACACGACCGATAAGGTCCTGCTGATCGCCGACGGCGTCGTCCAGGCCGCGGGCATCCTGACGATGGTCGATGGCCTGCTGCAGCCGAGCCACCACAAGGTCATCCGTCGCACCGCCGACACCAAGGTCCACGTGACGCCGACGGGCAACGGCCTCGCGGTGTTCGGCAACTTCTAGTGGAGATGCGCGTGCGCGAGCTCGCGTAGGTGCGCGATGTGCTGCACGTCGGTCATCGCGTCCTCGTAGCCGCGCTCGCTGTCGACGCCGTCGCGCGACACCACCGCGATCGCGGGAATCTCCGCGTCCTGCGAGTGGAACAGCGCCTCGTACGCGCGGTTGTCGGGATCGAAGACAACCGGCAGGCCGTAGTGGCGGGCGGCGGCGGCGGCGACACCGTCCTCGCGGTTCTCGTCGATGTTGACCGCGATCACCGCGATCCGGGCGTCCTGCTCGGACTGCGCGTAGCGATCGACGAGCGGCATCTCGGCCTGACACGGGCCGCACCACGATGCCCAGAACGCGAGGATGGTTACATCCTTCATGCGATCGGCGAGGGAAAAGGTCGCGCCGGTCGCGTCGGTGACCGTCACCTCGCGCAACGGCGTCGCCAGCGGGGCCGGCGACTGTGCGCTGGCGCGCGGTGGCTGCACGACAGAGCTATTCGGAGGCGGCGCCGCGTCGTGATTCGAACGACAACCCGCAGCCGCGGCGAGGACGAGCAGCACCGAACGCACGCCTGGATGCTAGCATCGACGCGCGGATGGACGTCGTCGCCCTCCAGGAGGTTGTCGCGAAGGCGACCGAGGCCACGACGGCCGACGGCGTCGCGCGCGTCCTCGTCGAGGAAGGCACGGCGGTACTCGGCGCGGCGATGGGCGGCTTGTGGACGCTCGACGGCGACCACCTCGTGCTCGCTCACTTCGCGGGCGGGCAGCCGGCCGGCCGGTTTCAGCGGCTGCCGCTCGATGCCGATGCTCCGCTCGCCGTGTGCGTACGCGAGAAGCAGGCGATCTGGATCGCCGACGCGGACGACTACGCGCGGCGGTTTCCCGGTTCGCACGCGCGGCTCGAGGCGCGCGTCGGCTGCGCGTGCTTGCCGCTGCTCGTCGGCGGCAAGCCGATCGGTGGCGCGGTGTTCGCGTTCGAGGGGACGCGGAGGTTCACCGCGCAGGAGCAGGCGTCGCTGATGCTGATCGCGCGGCAGTGCGCGAGCGCGCTCGAGCGGTTGCGGCTGGCGGCGGCCGCGGAGCACCTGGCGGGCCGGATGAGCGCCCTGCAGGCGATCGCGAGCCGGCTCGCGGCGGCGCGCGGGCTCGACGAGATCGTGCGCGTCGTCATCGAGGAGAGCGTCGGATCGATCGGCGCGTCGACGGCGGCGACGTGGAAGCTCGTCGGCAACGAAGCGGTGCTGGCCGCGCAGATCGGCGCCCCGCAGGCGGTCGTCGATGCGATCGCGCGGATCCGGCTCGACGATCGGGGCGCGCTCGCCGACGCACTCCGCACGCGTACCGGGCAGTTCATCGGCAGCCGCGAGGAGGCCGCCGCGACGGAGCGCTTCAACGCGCAGCGCTGGGAGGTCGTGCAGGCAGTCGCGTTCGTGCCGCTCGTCGCGGGGACGCGCGTCCTCGGCGCGATCGGCCTCGGCTTCGCAGAACCGCGCGCGTTCGACACGACGGAACGCGAGCTGATCGAGCTGTTCGCCGGCCATGCCGCGCAGGCGATCGCACGCGACCGCGACGACGCCGCGCAGCGCGTGCTCGCCGAGGTCAGCGCCGATCTCGCGAGCTCGCTCGATGCCGCGATCGTGCTCGACCGCGTCGGCAAGCTGACGGTCGAGACGTTCGCCGACTGGTGCTTCGTCGATCTCGTGCGCGCCGATCTCCACATCGAGCGCGTCGTCGTCGCGCACTCGGATCCCGCGGATGCGCCGCTCGCCGAGCAGCTGATGGGGCTCCACGGGCCTGCGACGACGGGCGTCGCGGGCGTCGTCGAGTCGCAGCAGCCGCTGTTGATCCGCCGGCTGACCGATGACGTGTACGCGACCACGTCGGTCGATCCGCGGCGCCGCGCGATGGCGGAGGCGCTCGGCGCGCAATCGGTGCTGTGCGTGCCGATGAGTGTCGGCGGCCGCGCGATCGGGACGATCACGTGGGTGTCGCGCGGGCGCGAGCTCGACGACCACGACGTATCGATCGCGGCCCAGATTGCACGGGCGGCCGCCGCGGCGCTCGAGAACGCGCGCCTGTACGAGGCGGAGTCGGAGGCGGCGCAGCGGCTCGCGAAGCTGTACGACCTGACGGCGACGTTGTCGTCGGCGCGCACGCCGGAGGACGTCGCGAGCGTGACGGCGCGTCTCGGCACCGAGGCGACCGGCGCCGCATCGTGCATGATCTGGATGCTGGACCACGATGGCGTGCTGCGCGCGCGCGGCTCGAGCGCTCCACCCGAGTGGACGGCCGAGTGGATGGAGCTGTCGGCGGACCCTGCGCTGCCGGCGAACCGCGTGATCGCAACCGGCGAGTCCGTGTGGGTGGAGAGCCGCCGCGACTACGCACACGAGGCGGCCGTCGTGTTCGATCGCGTGCAGCAAGCCGGCCGCGTGCGACCGTTCGCAGCGCTGCCACTCGTCGTCGCGGGTGTGCGCGCCGGCGTGATCGCGTGGTCGTGGGCCACCGAGCATCACTTCGAGGGCGACGAACGAACCTTCCTGCAGGCGATCGCGCGCAGCTGCGAGCAGGCGATCGAGCGCGCGCAGCTCTACGCGACGGAGGCCGGGGCGCGTGCCGCCGCGGAGTCCGCGAGCCGCGCGAAGGACGAGTTCCTCGCGATGCTCGGCCACGAGCTGCGCAACCCGCTCGCGCCGATCGTCACCGCGCTCGATCTGATGCGGATGCGCAACGTCGCCGACGGCGCCCGCGAACGCGCCGTGATCGAGCGCCAGGTCTCGCACCTGACGCGCCTGGTCGACGACCTGCTCGACATCTCGCGCATCACGCGCGGCAAGATCGAGCTGCGCCGCACGACCGAGGAGCTGATCCGCGCCGTCGAGCCGGCGATCGATGCCGTCGGCCCGCTGCTCGTGCAGTACCGCCACCAGCTGTCGGTCGATGTCCCCGCCCACGGACTGCGCGTCGACGGCGATACCGCGCGGCTCTCGCAGGTCGTGCGGAATCTATTGACGAACGCGGCGAAGTTCACCCCACCGGGCGGTCAGCTCGCTCTGCGCGCGCGCGCCGTCGGAGACGACGTCGAGATCACCGTGCGCGACAACGGCCGCGGCATCGCGCCGGCGCTGCTGCCGCACGTGTTCGAGCCGTTCGTGCAGGGCTCGCAGGGCGCCGAGCGCGCCGGCGGCGGCCTCGGTCTCGGCCTCGCGATCGTGCGCAACCTCGTCGCCGCGCATGGCGGCACCGTCGCGATCCACAGCGACGGCGAGAACCGCGGCACGAGGGCGACGGTGCGGCTGCCCCGCGTGGCGGGCGCAGATGCGACGAACGAAGCCACCGCGGCGAACGCTCCCAGCGCCCGGTCGCTGCGCGTGCTCGTCGTCGACGACAACGTCGATGCCGCCGGCCTGCTCGGCGATCTGCTTCGCCTGCTCGGCCATGAGCCGGTGATCGTGCATGACGGCCCGTCGGCCCTGGCCGTCGTCGAGCGCGAGCAGCCGCAGCTCGCGATCCTCGACATCGGATTGCCCGGCATGGACGGCTACGAGCTCGCACGCCGCCTGCGCGAGCACCCGGGCTTCGACGGCGTCCCCGTCGTCGCGCTCACCGGATACGGCCAGGCGTCGGATCGCGAGCGCACGCGCGAGGCCGGCTTCGCCGAGCACCTCGTCAAGCCGATCGATCTGCAGCGGCTGACCGACGTCGTCGCCCGGTTCGCTGCGAGCTAGCGTCGCGCGTCACCATGGTACGATCGACATCGTCGACGCCATGGCATCGGACGACTCCGGACGTGAGGCACCGCTGGGCGCGAACGAGGCATTGTTCCGCGCCGTCATCGATCATGCGAGCGACGCGCTGTTCGTCCACGGCCCCGACGGGCGGGTGATCGACGTCAACGACGCGGCCTGCCGCAGCCTCGGCTATACGCGCCACGAGCTGCTCGGCATGATGCCCGGCGATTTCGACGCAAAGATGACCGCGGACGATCTGGCGGCGCTGTCGACGCGCCTCGAGGCCGGCGACGTCGTGTCGATCGACAGCCGCCATCGCCGCAAGGACGGCTCGACGTTCCCCGTCGAGGTCCGCATCCAGCGCTTCGCGCACGACGGCACGTTTCGCTCGGTCTCGCTCGCGCGCGACATGACGCATCGCGAGCTCGCGGCAAAGCAGCTGCGCGAGAGCGAGGAGCGCTTCCGCGAGCTCGCCGAGACGATCTCCGACGTGTTCTGGATCGTCGACCCGCACAAGCACGAGATCCTCTACATCAGCCCCGCGTACGAGAAGATCTGGGGCCGGCCGACCGCGACCGCGTACGCGTCGCCGCGATCGTGGCTCGACGCGGTTCACGAGGAGGATCGCGAGCGCGTGCGCGAGGCGGCGGAGACCCGTCACGAGAGCGCGTACAGCGCGGAGTACCGGATCGTGCGCCCGGACGGCACGATCCGCTGGATCCACGATTGCGCGTATCCGGTGAAGGGGCCGACGGGGATCGAGCGCATCGTCGGCGTCGCGCGCGACATCACCGAGCAACGCGTGCTCGAAGAGCGGCTGCTGCACGCCCAGAAGATGGACGCGATCGGTCGCCTCGCGGGCGGCATCGCGCACGACTTCAACAACATCATCGGCGCGATCACGATGGAAGCGGACCTCGCGCTCGAGCTCGAGCCGCCACCGGAGCTGAGCGAGTCGCTGCACGACATCCGCACGGCCGCGAACCGTGGCGCCGCGCTGACGCGCCAGCTGCTGATGTTCAGCCGCCGTCAGGTGATGCGCGTGCAGACGCTCGACCTCAACACGCACGTGATGAACCTCGCACGCATGCTGCAGCGGATCATCGGCGAGGACATCGGTCTGCAGCTGCACCTGTCGCCGACGCCGCTCGTCGTGCGCGCCGACGCCGGCATGCTCGACCAGGTGATCATGAACCTCGCCGTCAACGCGCGCGATGCGATGCCCGAGGGCGGCACGCTGCGGATCGAGACCGCCGTGCGCACGGTTCCGACGAGCCGGCTCCCGATGGAAGCGCCGCCTGGCCGCTACGCCTGCCTGCGCGTCTGCGACAACGGCACCGGCATCCCGCCCGAGATCGTGCCGCGGATCTTCGAGCCGTTCTACACGACGAAGCAGAGCGGCGAAGGCACCGGCCTCGGGCTCGCGACCGTGTTCGGCGTCGTGCAGCAGCACGATGGCTGGGTCACCGTCGACAGCCAGCTCGAACACGGCACGACGTTCGAGGTGTGCCTGCCGCTGCTCGACGAGGTCACGACGACCGCGGAGCAGACCGGCCCGCATGCGCGCGGCACCGGCGAGACGATCCTGCTCGTCGAGGACGAGGCGCCATTTCGCCGCGCGACGCGCCGGCTGCTCGAGCGCCACGGCTACCGCGTCGTCGATGCCGAGAACGGGCTCGAGGCGCTGCGCCTCTGGCACGCCACGGAGCCCGAGGTCGCTCTCGTCGTCACCGACCTCGTGATGCCAGGCGGGATCAGTGGCCAGGACCTCGCGGAGCGACTGCGCGCCGAGCGCCCCGACGCGAAGTTCGTGTTCACGAGCGGCTACAGCACGCAGCGCGGCGGCATCGTGTCCGCGGACAACTTCGTGCAGAAGCCGTTCGCCTCGGGCCAGCTGCTCGAGACGATCCGGCGCACGCTCGACCGGTAGCTACGCCGTGGCGTCGAGCGACTCGGCGAGCGCGGTCATCAGCCGATCGATCTCGGCCTTCTCCGCGAAGAACGGCGGCGCGAGCTGGATCGTGTCGCCGCCGTAGCGGACGTAGAAGCCCTTCTCGAGGCACTGCATCGCGACCTCGAACGGACGCTTCGCCGGCTCACCCGGCGCCGCCTCGAGCGTGAGGCCCGCGGCGAGACCGTAGTTGCGGATGTCCATCACGTGGCGGCGGCCCTTGAGCTGGTGCACCGCGTTCTCGAAGTACGGCGTCAGCTCCTTCACGCGATCGACCGCCCGCTCTTTCGCGAGCACATCGAGCGCCGCGATGCCGGCCGCGCACGCGACCGGGTGCGCCGAGTACGTGTAGCCGTGCGCGAACTCGAGCATGTACTCGGGACCGCCGGCGGCCATGAACGCGTCGTAGATCTCCTTCTTCGCGACGACGCCGCCGAGCGGCTGCACGCCGTTGGTGATCTGCTTCGCGAAGTTGAGGATGTCGGGCGTGACGCCGAACGCCTCGGCGCCGGTGAACGCACCCATGCGGCCGAAGCCCGTGATCACCTCGTCGAAGATCAGCAGGATGTCGTGCTTCGTGCAGATCTCGCGGATCCGCTGCAGGTAGCCGACCGGCGGCGGAATGACGCCTGCCGAGCCCGCCATCGGCTCGATGATCACGGCCGCGATGTTCGACGCATCGTGCAGTGCGATCAGATCGAGCAGGCGGTTCGCGAGCTGCTCGCCGCCGTCCTTCGGCATGCCGCGCGAGAACGCGTTGCCCGCGAGCATCGTGTGCGGCAGGTGATCCGCGGCGACGCCCTGGCCGTAGACCTTGCGGTTACCGACGATGCCACCGACGGAGATGCCGCCGAAGTTGACGCCGTGATAGCCCTTCTCGCGGCCGATCAGACCGGTCTTCGTGCCCTGGCCCTTCATGCGCCAGTAGGCGCGCGCGAGCTTGAGCGACGTATCGGCCGCCTCGGAGCCCGAGCAGCAGAAGAACACGTGGTCGAGGCCGGCCGGCGTGACTTCCTTGATCTTGTTCGCGAGCTCGAAGCTGACGGGCGACCCGAACTGGAACGCCGGCACGTAGTCGAGCTGCGCGACCTGCTTCTGGACGGCCTCGACGATCTCGCGGCGACCGTGACCGAGCCCGCAGCACCACAGGCCCGAGAGGCCGTCGAAGACGCGCTTGCCGGCCGGATCGATGTAGTAGCTGCCCTCGGCGCCGACAAAGATGCGCGGGTGCGCCTTGAACTGGCGGTTGCCCGTGAAAGGCATCCAGTGCGCGTCGAGCCAGGCCTTGTCGGTGCGGATTTCTTTGCTCATAGACCAAACGTTCCGCGGCGAACGAACTGCCCGCGGCCTTTCTGGCTCTTGCCGACCCACGCATCGTTCTTGACGATCAGCTCGCCGCGCGAGAACACGTGCGACGCGCTGCCGGGGACCACGTGGCCCTCGAACGGCGAGTAGTCGACCTTCATGTGGAGGTTCTTCTTCGACAGCTCGAATTTCTTGTTCGGATCCCACACGACGACGTCCGCATCGGCGCCGGGCGCGAGCGTCCCCTTCTTGCCGTACATGCCGAAGATCTTCGCGGGCGCCGTCGACGTGATCTCGACGAACCGGTTCATCGAGATCTTGCCCTTCGTCACGCCTTCCCAGAGCAGGTGCAGGCGCGTCTCGACGCCGGGCATGCCGTTCGGGATCTTCGAGAAGTCTCCGCGCCCGAGCTCCTTCTGATCCTTCATGCAGAACGGGCAGTGGTCGGTCGCGACGACGCTGAGGTCGTAGTTGCGCAGGCCGCGCCACAGGTGATCGTGATGATGCGCGGGGCGAAGCGGCGGCGTGCACACGTAGCCCGCGCCCTTCCACTCGTTGCCCGGCTCGCCGCGCAGGTGGTCCTCGGTGAGGAACAGGTACTGCGGGCACGTCTCGGCGTACGCCGGCAGGCCGCGGTCGCGCGCTTCCATCACGCGCTCGAGCGCGCGCTGCGCCGACAGGTGCACCATGTACACGGGGACCTTCGCCATCTCGGCGAGCGCGATCGCGCGCTCCGTGCCGGTCGACTCGGCGACCTCGCTGCGCGTCAGCGCGTGGAACACCGGCGCCGTGTGGCCCTCGGCGAGCGCGCGCTGCACCATGACGTCGATCGGCAGGCCGATCTCGGCGTGCATCGTGATCAGCGCTCCGAGCTCGCCGGCGCGCAGCATCGCCTTGAAGATCTGCTGATCATCGACGAGGAACACGCCCGGATACGCCATGAACATCTTGAACGAGGTCACGCCCTCGCGAACGACCGAGGCCATCTCCTCGAGCGTCTGCGGGTTCGCCTCGGTCATGATCATGTGGAACGCGTAGTCGACCGCCGCGCGGCCCTCCGCCTTCGCGTGCCACGCGTCGAGGCCGGCGCGCATCGAGCTGCCCTTGGACTGGATCGCGAAGTCGACGATCGTCGTCGTGCCACCGAAGGCCGCCGCGATCGTGCCGCTCTCGAAGTCGTCGGAGCTCGACGTGCCGCCGAACGGCATGTCCATGTGCGTGTGGCAGTCGATGCCGCCGGGGATCACGTACTGCCCGGTCGCATCGATTGTCTGGTCGGCCTTCGCATCGGGCATCTGCCCCAGCGCGACGACCTTGCCGTTGTCGATGAAGACGTCCGCCTTGAACGAATCGGACGCGGTGATGACGGTGCCGTTCGCGATCTTGATCATCAGCGGTCCTCCGTGAGGATGCCGTACGAATCCGGCCGCCGATCACGGAAGAACTGCCACGTGCGACGGACCTCTTCGATCATGTCGAGGTTGAGCTCGCCGACGACGAGCTCGTCCTTGTCGCGGCTGCCCATCGACACGAACTGACCGCGCGGGTCGACGAAGTACGACTGACCGTAGAACTCACCGATGTTCCACGGCGCCTCGGTGCCGACGCGGTTGATCGCGCCGACGAAGTAGCCGTTCGCGACCGCGTGCGCGGGCTGCTCGAGCTTCCACAGGTACTCGGAGAGGCCGGCGACCGTCGCCGACGGGTTGTAGACGATCTCGGCGCCGTTGAGGCCGAGCGCGCGCGCACCCTCCGGGAAGTGGCGGTCGTAGCAGATGTAGACGCCGATCCTGGCGTACTTCGTCTGGAACGTCGGGTAGCCGAGGTTGCCCGGGCGGAAGAAGTACTTCTCCCAGAACCCGCTCGTCTGCGGGATGTGGTGCTTGCGGTACTTGCCGAGGTACGTGCCGTCGGCATCGAGCACGGCGGCGGTGTTGTAGTAGACGCCGGCGCTCTCGCGCTCGTAGAGCGGCACGACCATCGCCATCTTGTACTTCGCGGCGATCGGCGCCAGCTTCTCGCACGTCGGACCAGGAACGGCCTCGGCGGCGTCGTACCAGCGCTTGTCCTGACCGGGGCAGAAGTACGGGCCGTTGAAGATTTCCTGCAGGCAGAGGATCTGGACGCCCTTCTTTCCGGCGTCGTGGATCATCGGCATGTGCTTCTCGAGCATCGCCGACTGAATTTCGGCGACCGACTTGCTCTCGTCGTTGATCGGATTGCTGGCCTGGATCAGGCCCGAAATGACTTTGCGCGACATTAGTTCGTCACCAGGGTAGAGGTTTCCTTCGCAATGTCGCCCTTCCAGGTCTCGACATCGTTGCGCTTGCTGCGCGCCGCTTCCTTCGCATCGCGCGCCGCCTTCTGGCGGTCGACGAGATCGTGGTGGGTCGTGAAGTACGGGAGGCTCTTGCCGATGAAGTCGCGCAGGTTGGCGAACTTGTGGTCCGTCATGAACTTGCTGAGCTCTTCCTTGAGCTCGCTGATGATCTCGTAGCCGCGGAGCATCGCGCCGGTGCACACCTGCACCGTCGACGCGCCGAGCAGGAAGAACTGCGCCGCGTCGAAGCCGGTCTCGATACCGCCGATGCCGCTGATCGAGACGCCGGGGTTCGCGCGCGCGACTTCCATCACCTGGCGCAGCGCGATCGGGCGCACCGCCTGACCCGAGTAGCCGCCGGGGACGCTGTGGCCCTCGACGGTCGGCATCGGGCGCAGCGTCTTGAGGTCGATGCCCGACACGCTGAGGATCGTGTTGATCATCGCGATGCCGTCGGCGCCCGCGCGCAGAGCCGCGCCGGCCGGAACCGTCGGGTTGCCGACGTTCGGCGTCATCTTCGCCCACACCGGAATGCGCGCGACCTGCTTCACCCAGCCGACGACCTCCTCGACGATGTCGGGGTTCTCGCCCATCGCCATGCCCATCTTCCGCTCGGGCAGGCCGTGCGGGCACGACAGGTTCATCTCGAAGCCGTCGACGCCGGTCTCCTGGACCTCGCGCACGATCTGCTGCCACGCCTCTTTCCGGTACTCCTCCATGATCGACGCGATCAGGATCTTGTTCGGATAGTTCTTCTTCAGCTGGCGCAGGTCGTCGAGCCAGTCCTGGTACGGACGGTCGCTGATCAGCTCGATGTTCTGGAAGCCGACGACTTCCTCGCTGCCGCGCGCGCGCACCTTGGCGTACCGCGGGGCCGTGTTGATGACCTTGCTCGCGTCGAGCGAGAACGTCTTGCAGACCATTCCGCCCCAGCCGAGGTCGTAGCTGCGTGCGATGACCTTGCCGTTCGTACCCGGAGGGCCCGAGCCCAGGACAAACGGGTTTTCGAACTTCATGCCATTGACGGTGATCGACAGGTCAGACACGTCGCCTCCTCGGGGGTCGTGGGAATTCTGCGCGAAAGAGGATGGGCTATCACAGGGTCAGAGCCGGCTTCAACTTCGTTTTTCCGTGGGACACTGACAGCTCATGCGGTTGGCGCTCCTCGTCGTGCTCGCGGGCTGTGACCGCCTGCTCGGCCTCGACACCGTACCTCCCGCGCCGGCCGACGCCGCGCCGCCCGAGGTCGGCCACTGGAGCCAGGTCGCCGCCGGCGAAGCACATACCTGTGCGATCCGTGACGACGCGACGCTGTGGTGCTGGGGGCGCAACGACGTGGGTCAGATCGCCGCGGGCTCGGCCATCGAGGTCGACGCGCCGGCGCAGGTTGCCGGCTCGTGGCAGACGATCGCGACGACGGTCGAGACGACGTGCGGCATCCAGACGGACGGCACGCTCTGGTGCTGGGGCATGAACTTGTACAAGAGTGCCGGCCCGGGCACCGGCGCGATGCCGACGAAGATCGACGGCGGCCCCTATGTCGAGGTGGTGGTCGGCTACTTCCACACGTGCGCGCTCGACACCGGGCATCACGTCTGGTGCTGGGGCTACGACGGCAACGGCGAGCTCGGCGACGGCTCGGCGGGCGGCCTCGAAGGCGTCACGCCGCGACAGGTGGCGACCGATCGCACGTTCGAGCGCATCGGGACCGGCTCGTCCCACGCGTGCGCGATCACCGACGACGATCACACGCTGTGGTGCTGGGGCTACGGCGCGTTCGGGCAGCAAGGCACCGGCGATGCGGTCTCGCATCCGAGCCCGACGCAGGTCGACGACGAGGCGTGGAGCGAGGTCGCCGGCGGCTACTATCACACGTGCGGTCTGCTCAGCGACGGCCGCCTGCGGTGCTGGGGCTACGGGTTCAAGGGCCAGACCGGCAACCCGCTGTCGCCGAGCTCGTACGTGCCGCAACCGGTCGGCGTCGACAGCGATCAGTGGACGCACGTCTACGCGATCAGCGAGCACACCTGCGCGACGCAGCGCGACGGCTCGCTGTGGTGCTGGGGCGAGAACGACAACATGCAGCTCGCGAACCCGGCGACGCCCGTCGTCGACCCGGTTCCGATCATGGTCGCGCCCGGACCGGCGAGCTGGCTCACCGTCGCGCTCGGCTACTACCACACGTGCGGCATCGGCGACGATCACGCGCTGTGGTGCACCGGAAACGAATCCGGCGGCCGCATCGGCGACGGCCACGGCTCGGTGCTCGTGCCGGAGCCCGTGATGAACGCGCCGGTCGCGACGCAGATCGCGGCCGCGAACGACCAGACGTGCGTGCTCGACGCCAATGGCGCGCGCTGGTGCTGGGGCGCGAACGGGCGCGGGCAGCTCGGCGATGGTTCGCTCGTTCCGCGCGATCGTCCGACGAAGATGCGCGCGACAGGTACGAGCATCGTGCTTGGCGATTCGACCGGCTGCCTGCTCGATGCGTCGATGCACCTGCAGTGCTGGGGCACGAGCAGCTACGACGAGATCGATGACATGAACAAGCCGCACTACGTGCCGTACGACATGCAGCCGTCGATCGCGCCATGGTCCGCGATCGCGATCACGACGCACACGTGCGGCATCGGCAACATGGGCGTCCTGTATTGCTGGGGCTACAGCGAGCACGGCGAGGTCGGCGCTGGTGCCGGCATTCCGGGGCTGACGTACAGCGATCCGACCCCGATCGCCGGCGGCATGTACACGTCCGTCGCGGTCGGCGACACGCAGACGTGCGGCACGACGGCGGGCGGCACGTATTGCTGGGGCTACAACTACTGGGGCGAGCTCGGCAACGGTACGCAGTCGCCGTCGTACATCCCCTCGCAAGTCGACACGATGACCGGGCCGGTGTTCGCGGCGGGGTCGGTATCGTGCCAGCTCGTCGGCACGACGCTGCGCTGCTGGGGGCTCAACGTCGACGGCGAGCTCGGCGTCGGCGATGTCACGCTGCGGAAGGTGCCGACCGATCTGCCGGGCACGTGGCGGCAGCTCGCGCTCGGCCGCACGCATGCGTGTGCGATCGCGACCGACGGCACGGCCTGGTGCTGGGGCCGCAACCGGTACGGCGAGCTCGGCACCGGCGACTTCCACCCGGCGCTCTCGCCGGTGCAGATGAGCACCGCGCAGTGGTTGCAGCTCGCCGTCGGCGACACGCACTCGTGCGGCGTGCAGACCGATGGCAGCGTGTGGTGCTGGGGCAACAACGGCATCGGCCAGCTCGGCCGGGACCACTTGCGCCTTCCCTACTTCCGGCTTCCGTAGTAGTCCACGTCGTCATGAGGACGATCAGCCACTGGATCGACGGCAAGGCGTACGAGAAGGCCGCGGAGCGCACGGGCGACGTGTTCAACCCGGCGACGGGTGACGTGCAGGCGAAGGTCGCGTTCGCGTCGCCGGCGATCGTCGACGAGGCCGTCGAGTCCGCGTGGAAGGCGTCGCAGACGTGGCGCAGCGTCTCGATCGCGAAGCGCACGAAGATCCTGTTCGCGTTCCGCCAGCTCGTCGACAAGCACCAGCACGAGATCGCGAAGCTGCTGACGCTCGAGCACGGCAAGGTCACGGCCGACGCGCTCGGCGAGGTCAACCGCGGCCTCGAGGTGATCGAGTTCGCGTGCGGCATCGCGGACCTCGCGAAGGGCGAGTACAGCGAGAACGTCTCGACCGAGGTCGATAGCTACTCGATCCGGCAGCCCTTGGGCGTCGTTGCCGGCATCACGCCCTTCAACTTCCCGGCGATGGTGCCGATGTGGATGTACCCGATCGCGATCGCGTGCGGGAACACCTTCGTCTTGAAGCCGAGCGAGCGCGATCCGTCGGCCGCGATGTTCTGCGCGCAGCTGCTCGCCGATGCGGGCCTGCCGCCCGGCGTGTTCAACGTCGTCCACGGCGACAAGGTCGCGGTCGATCGCCTGCTCGAGCATCCGCGGATCTCGGCGATCTCGTTCGTCGGCTCGACGCCGATCGCGCAGTACATCTACGAGACCGGCACGCGGCACGGCAAGCGCGTGCAGGCGCTCGGCGGCGCGAAGAACCACATGATCGTGCTTCCCGATGCCGACATGGAGCTCGCGGCCGATGCCGCCGTCTCCGCCGGCTACGGCTCGGCGGGCGAGCGCTGCATGGCGATCAGCGTGATCGCGGCGGTCGGCAACGCGGCCGACAAGCTGATCCCGCTGATGAAGGAGCGGATCAGCAAGCTCAAGGTCGCCGATGGCTTCGAGCAGGGCGCGGAGATGGGGCCGCTGATCAACAAGGCGCACCGCGACAAGGTCGCCGGCTACGTCGACAAGGGCGTTGCCGAGGGCGCGACGCTCGTCGCCGACGGGCGCACGCTCGCGGTCGCGGGCCGGCCGAACGGCTTCTTCCTCGGGCCGTGCCTGTTCGACAACGTGAAGCCGTCGATGGCGATCTACAAGGACGAGATTTTCGGACCCGTCCTGGGCGTCACGCGCGTCGCCACGTACGACGAGGCGATCAAGCTCATCAACTCGAACCCGTACGCGAACGGCGTCGCGATCTTCACGAACGACGGCGGCGCGGCGCGCAAGTTCCAGCACGAGGTCGAGGTCGGCATGGTCGGCATCAACGTGCCGATTCCCGTGCCGATGGCGTACTACTCGTTCGGCGGGTGGAAGGCGTCGCTGTTCGGCGACCTCCACATCTACGGGCGCGACGGCGTGCACTTCTACACGCGCACCAAGGCGATCACGTCACGCTGGCCGGATCCGCGTCATCGCGGCGTCGATCTCGGTTTCCCGCAGAATCGTTAGGATCGCTCGCGCGCCGCTGCGCTCGGCGTGCTCGTGCGCGCAGGGCACACGGTGTGCAGATGTCTGCGAGCATGCGATGGCACCTCGTAGGAGCCTTTCTGCTCGCGACCGCAGCTGCTGCTTCGGCGGCACCGCCGCCCGGTGATGCACCGTCGAGTGCGCCGAGCGGCTCCGGTGCGCCGGAAGATCCGTATGCGGATCGCGGTCCGTCGATTCCGGCGCCCGCCCCTGCGCCTGCGCCATCGCAGCAGCAGCAGCCCGCCAAAGCTCCCGATCCCGATACCGGCGTGAAAGCCCCCGAAGCGCCGGCCAAGCCCGCCTCCGAGCAGCAACCGATCCCGCCGACCGACAAGCCTGCACCGGCGCCGGTCGATCAGCCTGCGCCGCGCAGCAACGACACGCAGTCGTCGCTGCCGGCACCGACGATCGATGTCGCGAGCGCGCCACCCGCTTGTCGGTCGGCGGGGAAGCTCGTCGGGTCGCGCGATCGCAACGCGGCGGCGGCCGCCAAGGTCTCGCTCGCGATCTGCGTGGCAAACGCGAACCTCGCGCCGCTCGCGCTCGTCGATGCCGAGGCGTCGGTCCGCGACGTCGATGGCGCGACCGCCGCGTCGTTCGCGATGCTCGATGACGTCGCGCGCAGCGGCGACCCGCACTGGCAGATCATCGCGCTGCACGCCGAGGGCGACCTGTACGCGACGATCGCGCAGCGGATGATGGCGACGGTCCCCGCGGGCCCGAGCCCCGAGCTGCACGCGACGCGCGTGTCGCTGCTCCAGCCGCTCGTCCAGCCGTGGCTCGACAAGGCGCGCGCCGCGTTCGGCGAGGTCGATCGGATCGCGAGGTCGCACCCCGAGCTGCGCCAGCCGGCGATCGCGGATGCGGTCAGCGACAGCCGCCGCCGCCTCGCGGCCCGCTGATCGTCGTCGAATCGGGGCAAACTGCCTTGCGCTTTGAGGCGCGCTCGGGCGAGGGTCCCCCGATGCGCTCCTCCGTCGCTCTCGTTCTCGCCCTCTCGATCGCCGCCTGCGGTGGCGGCAAGAAGAAGCCCACGCCCGATGCTCCGCCGCAGCCGCAGGCCGACGCCGCGCCCGATGCCGCGCCCGCGTGTACGACGCCAGCAAGCGCCGGCACGATCGACTTCGGCAGCTACAACGCGAACACGCCCGATGTGATCTGGAAGGCGCCGGTCACCGGTAACCTCGGCGCGTCGGGAGAAACGTTCACGTACCAGCTGCAGTTCTACGGCGGCATCGAGACGAGCCTGATGGGCACGTTCGATCTGTCGGCGGGCAACCAGGCGAACTTCTCGAGCTGCGCGATCTGTCTGCTCGCGCTCAGCACCGATGTCGACGCGAATGGCCGCCCGGTCAAGGCGTACTTCCAGAAGAGCGGATCGATCACGCTGACCGAGGATCCGCTGACGAACCAGCATCTCGTCGCGACGGTGTCGAACCTCCAGATGCAGGAAGTGACGATCGACTGGGCCGGCACGTTCATGTCGACCCCGGTCGCCAACGGCGGGTGCGCGACGTTCGGCAACCAGACGCTCGATCACGACAAGGTTCCCAACGCGTTCACCTGCACGCATGACAAGTGGACCGACGGCTCGTCGTGCGACTGCATGTGCGGCATGCAGGACCCCGACTGCTTCAACGGTTCGAACGCGATCGCCGGCTGCACGAACAACGAGCTGTGCTTCAACTCGACGTGCGAGACCGCGCCCGCGAACGACACCTGCCAGACCGCGGTCGCGCTGACGCTCGGCACGCCGGTCACCGGCACGACGATCGGCGCGCCGAACAACTACAACGCCGGCCTCGAGGGCATGCAGTGCACGAAGTACGCGCAGGTCGGCAGCGACGTCGTCTACAAGGTCGACCTCGCCGCCGGCACCGCGTATCAGGTCGCGCTGACGATGCTCGACGCGGCTTACGACGGCTCGGTGGCGCTCGTCGGGCCGGGCGCGGCCACGCTGTGCGACGCGAACCCGATCGCAACGTGCGTCGCGGGCTCGGACACCGCGCTCGAAGGCGGCGACGAGATCTTCACGTTCACGCCGACGACGGCGGGCACGTACTACGTGATCGTCGACTCGTTCTTGCCGCCCGGCGCCGAGGCGGGCGCGTTCACGCTCGCCGTCACCGCGATGTAGTCAGATCGCGATGTCGATGCGCGTGACCTCTTCGGTCTGATCGATCGCGTAGGCGGTCGCGCGCTGCACGACACGCGGGTGAGGCTTCGCCGCCGCGACCGGCGCGGCGAGCATGCGCTGCGCGGCCGTGTAGACCTCGGCGAGCGTCGGCCGGTCGTTCGGATCGCGCGCGAGCATGCGGTCGACGAGCCAGGCGACCTTCGCCGGCACGCGCGTGACGTCAGCGACGTGGCGGGCGAACGGCGCGAGCGTCGACGCCGCGTACGGCATGACGCCGGTCAGCGTCTGGAACGCGATCAGGCCGAGCGCGTGGACCGACGCCGCGAGGTCGGCAGGCGCGTTCGCGGTCGGCCGCGCGTCGTGCCAGCTGTCGATCGCGAGGATCACGCCGCGTGCATCGCCGATGCAGATCACGCGGTCCGCGGTGAGGCGGCGCAGCGCGTAGCCGCTGTGCTCGGCGCGCAGCAGGATCGCGGAGAGATCGCGGATGACGTGGAGCGCGTCGATGCGAGCTCCGGCGGCGATGGCGTCGGCGAGCGTGAACATCAGGAAAGCTCCACGAGGATGACGTCCTCTTGCGTGAGCTCCTCGACGTCGTCGCGACGGGCGGCGACGCCGAAGGCGGGCGTCCAGCGCGGACGCAGCATCGTGACCGGAATGCGCTCGAGGGCATCGCGCACCTCGGAAGCGCTCGGGCGATCGCCCGGGTGATCGGCGGTCATCTGCGCGATCAGCGCGAACAGCGCGACGGGCACGCCCGACGGCAGCAGCGGGCGCATGATCGCGCCGAGCGAGTAGATGTCGGCGCGGTCGTCGATCGCGGTGCCGGTCGCGAGCTCGGGCGCGGTGTAGCGGCGCGCGTCGAGGCGCGGCAGCGAGGGAACGGGCGCGGCGGCATCGTGCGGGCGCGCGGTGCTCCAGTCGTCGATGCAGACCGGGAACGCCCGGTCGGTGAGGATGATGCGATCGGGATGGAGGCCGCCGTGGACGATGCCGCGGCGATGCGCGTGCTCGAGGATGTCGGTGAGGTCGCGGACGAGCGCGATCAGCTCGGCGAGGCCGAGGCTGCGCTCGAGCTCGGAGAGCGCGGTTCCGTCGACGTCCTCGAACGCGAACCACGGGCGGCCGTCGTCGGAGAGGCCGGTCTCGAACAGGCGCGGGATGCCGGGGTGCGAGAGCGCCTCGAGGATGCAGGCCTCGCGGACGACCGCGACGCGGAGCGGCTTGACGAAGCCGAGGGCCTCCGGGACGGTCTTGAGGATCGCGCGCCGCGGCAGGACGACGTGCTCGGCCTCGAACTGCCCCCCGGCGAGCTCGGCGACGATGCGGTAGTTGGCGACCCTCATGCGCGGCGGCGAATTGCAGCCGGCGTGCCCTCGTTTCTGACGGGCGTTCGCAGGGTTGCGCTGGAGCCGGTTGGCCCCTCGGGTCGGTTGACCCTAGGCCATGGCTACCCGCGGATCCGCACGACGACGTCAGGCGTGATCGAGCGCTTGAGCGGCTGCATCCCGGCGGTGGGCGTCGACACCCGCGCGCGCGGGGCTTCCATCGTCTCGGCGATCCACTCGGCGCGCTCGCTGACGTCGGCGGCGGTCGGGCGACGCTTCGGGTCGGCGGCGAGCATCTCGTCGATCAGCTTCGTCAGGTCGGCGGGCGCCTCGGGGCACGAGCGCTGCGCGGACGCGCCGGGGCCAACCGGCGTGCGCAGCAGTGCGCGATACGCGAGTGCGCCGAGCGCGAGGATGTCGCTCGACGGATCGGCCGCGTGCTGCGAGTCGTGCGCGACGACGTGGCCCCAGCCGCGCACGCAGACCGGCGAGGTGCGGTTCGGCGTCAGGATCACGATCGACTCGTCCAGCCGGTGATGAACGACGCCGCGCGCATGAGCGTGCGCGAGGATATCGGCGCACGCGCGCATGACCATCGCGAGATCGGCGATCGCGATCGGCGTGTCCTTCGTGGCGGTCGCGAGCGAGGCGCCGTCGATCGCTTCGAGTGCGACCCACGGGCGCTTGTCGGGCAGCACGCCGCACTCGTACACGCGCGGCACGCCGGGATGCGAGAGCGCCTCGAGCACGCATGCTTCGCGGAGCATCTGCACCGCCGCGGACTTGCCGAGCGCGACCTTGATCGCGGCGTGACGCGGCAGCACCAGATGCGTGGCGTCGTAGATCACGCCCGTCTCCTCGACGCGGCGCTCGCCTTCGATCCTGTAATCGCCGATCCGCGTACCTGGTGCGACACGCTCGCTACTGCTCATGTTTCCCCTCGGGAGTGCAGGAACCGTGCGTGTCAAAGTATACGGGGTTTCGTCGAGAAATCTCGCGAATTTGTGGTCAGCGGACCACGGTCGCTTCGGGGACGGAGACAGTCGGCCTCGGGGTCGATGTGCGCATCTGCAGCCAGTACAGCGCGCCCGCGACGAAGAATCCGACAAACCACGACCACTGATATAGCGGCGCGAACGCGTGGATGAACGCGCCGGGCAGCGCGCAGAACATCCCGCCGAGCGTCGCGACGACGGCCGCCGTGTTC
The DNA here is from genome assembly GCA_019237945.1 of Deltaproteobacteria bacterium. Lineage (GTDB taxonomy): Bacteria > Myxococcota_A > Polyangia > Haliangiales > Haliangiaceae > JABFXX01. Next base: position 40,834 of record JAFAOG010000220.1, read on the forward strand.
CAGCCGTTGCGGTAGCGATAGATGCCGTCGACCGAGTACAGCGAGTGGAGGTCGAGCTCCTTCTTGCGGATGATCCAGTAGTCGACGATCAGCACGCCGGCGACCGTGCCGAGCGCGCCGCCGTAGCCGCCGAGCCAGCCGTCGAGGTAGCGATGCGCGTCCTTGACGAGCTCCCACGGCATCATCGCGATGCCGAGGATGCCGGTGATCAGGCCGCCGATCTTGAAGTTGATCCGCTTGGGGAACGCGTTCGCGAAGTCGTTCGCCGGCGACACGACGTTGGCCGCGATGTTGACGGCGAGCGTCGCGATCACGGCCGTGAACGTCGCGATGCCGACGACGATCCGGCTCGAGAAGTGCGACGCGAGATCGATCGGGTTCCACACCGGCTTGCCGTAGATCACCGCCGAGGCGCTCGTGATGACGATGCCCATCGCCGCGAACACGGTCATCGTCGACGGCAGCGCGATGCTCTGCCCGACGACCTGCTCGCGCTGGCTGCGCCCGAACCGCGTGAAGTCGGGCATGTTGAGCGACAGCGTCGACCAGAACGCGATCGTGCCGGTCAGCGACGGGATCAACACGGCCCACAAGGTCGTGTGCGCGGCGCTCTCGTCGAACGAGGTGCGGCTCAGGATCGGACCGAGCCCGCCCGCGCGCCAGATCGCCCAGCCGACGAGGATCGCGGTCATCACGAGCACGTAGGGCGCGGCCCACCGCTCGACGCGGCGGAGCACATCCATGCCCTTGAAGATGACGAGGATGTTGAGGCCCCAGAACAGCAGGAACGAGACCCACACGGTGCCGGCCTCGCCGTGGATCGTGCCGAGCAGCGTCGCCCAGCCCGGCCACAGCGTGACGAAGAACGTCTGCAGCGCGAGCCCACCGAACCACGCGTTGATGCCGAACCAGCCGCACGCGACGATCGCGCGCATCAGCGCCGGGAAGTTCGCGCCATACGTGCCGTACGCAGCGCGCGCGAACACGGGGAACGGAATGCCGTACTTCGTGCCGGGGTGCGAGTTGAGCAGGATCGGCACGAGCACGATCAGGTTGCCGACGAGAATCGTCAGCAGCGCCTGCCACCACGCCATGCCCGCGGCGATCATCCCGCTCGCGAGCGTGTACGTCGGAATGCAGTGGGCCATCGACACCCACAGCGCGCCGTAGTCCCACGTGTTCCACGTGCGGTCCTTGACCGCGACCGGCGCGAGGTCGTGGTTGAACAGCGGCGAGCCCGCGACCACACCCGGATCGCGCAGCTCGACGCGACCGTCGGCATGCCGGATCTCCGTCTCGCTCATGACCGGCGAACCTAGTAGATTCCGGCGCGTGAAGCGAGCGTTCGTCACGGGCGGGTCGGGCTTCCTCGGCGGCCGCCTGATTCCGGCGCTGCGCGCGCGCGGCATCGAGGTCAGTGCGCTTGCCCGCAGCGACAGCTCGGCGGCGGCCGTGGCGGCACTCGGCGCGACGCCGGTCCGCGGCGACCTCGAGCAGCTGCCTGCGCTCGCCGGCTACGACACCGTGTTTCACTGCGCGGCTCACACCGACCAGTGGGATCCGGTCGACGTCCACATGCGGATCAACGCCCTTGGCACCAAGCGCGTGCTCGCGGCGGTCGGCAGCGCGCGCGTGATCCACGTCGGCACCGAGGCCGTGCTCGCCGACGGCCGCGCGATCGTCCGTGCCGACGAGACGCGCCCGCTTCCCGGCAAGGCGATGGGCGCGTACCCGCTGACGAAGGGCCTCGCGGAGCAAGCGGCGGTCGCGGCCGGCGCGATCGTCGTGCGCCCTCGCTTCATCTGGGGCCGCGGCGATACGAGCGTGCTGCCCGAGATCATCGAGCAGGTGCGCGCCGGCAAGTTCGCGTGGATCGGCGGCGGTCACTACCTGACGAGCACGTGCCACGTCGACAACGTCGTCGAGGGCATGCTGCTCGCCGCGGATCGCGGCACGCCGGGCGAGATCTACTTCTTGACCGATGGCGCGCCCGTCGACTTCCGCGACTTCATCACCAAGCTGCTCGCCACGCAGGGCGTCGACGCCGGCACCCGCTCGCTGCCGCGCTGGCTCGTGCGCGCGACCGTCGCGCTGACGTCATGGATGAAGCGGCCACCGATCACGCGAACGGCGTTCGCGCTGATCGCGCACGAGGTGACGGTCGATGACACGAAGGCGCGCCGCGAGCTCGGCTACACGAGCGCGAAATCGATCGACGCCGGGCTCGCCGAGATGCGCAGCCAATAACTGGGTTCGCCGCAACCCGCGCACACGCGCACGCTCCGTGCGGCGCTGGCACGCTCTGATCTCCTCACGCCGGCCGCACTCTGGCGCGGTCGTGCATCGCGATCGCGATTGCTACGTTGCGCGAACTAAACATGGCCAAGAAGACGACCGCGAAGCGTACGCCAACGAAACGCACGCGAGCCGCAGCCACGACGACGAGCGCGCGCTCGACGGTCAGCGGTCCGGCTCGCAAGGATGCACGCAAGCTCGCCGATGCGCTGACGGCGAAGATGGACGGTACGCAGCAGCTCGCCGCCGCGATGCCGTTCAATGCAACGAAGCCGAGCGAGTACGGACGCGCCGTGTTCGATCCTCCCGTCGGCGCGACCGCGGAGCCCGCCGATCCGCGGGTGGCCGCGAGCACGCTGAGCGAGGCGAACGAGACGCCGAAGGTCGGCACGCAGGCGGCGCCCGGCGCGAGCCCCGTCGCGTTGCCGCTCGATCGCGTGCGCACCGACGCGAGCGGTCAGCGGATGACGACGAACCAGGGCGTGCCGCTCGCCGACAACCAGCACTCGCTCAAGGCGGGCCTCCGCGGGCCGGCGCTGCTCGAAGACTTCATCCTGCGCGAGAAGATCACGCACTTCGATCACGAGCGCATCCCCGAACGCGTCGTGCATGCGCGCGGCTCCGGCGCCCACGGGTTCTTCGAGTGCACGCGCGCGATGACCGACGTCACGCGGGCATCGCTGTTCGGCGAGGTCGGCAAGCGCACGCCGGTGTTCGTGCGGTTCTCGACGGTGATCGGCGAGCGCGGCTCCGCCGATACGGCGCGCGACGTGCGCGGCTTCGCGACGAAGTTCTACACCGATGAAGGCGTGTTCGATCTCGTCGGCAACAACATCCCGGTGTTCTTCATCCAGGATGCGATGAAGTTTCCCGACCTCATCCACGCCGCGAAGCCCGAGCCGCACTTCCAGATGCCGCAAGCGGCGACCGCGCACGACACGTTCTGGGACTTCGTGTCGCTGATGCCGGAGTCGACACACATGCTGATGTGGGCGATGTCCGATCGGGCGATCCCGCGCAGCTATCGCATGATGGACGGCTTCGGCGTGCACACGTTCCGCCTCGTCAACGCCGAGGGCAAGTCGACGTTCGTCAAGTTCCACTGGCGCTCGGTGCTCGGCACGCACTCGCTCGACTGGGACGAGGCCGTGAAGATCGCGGGCGCGGATCCGGACTTCCACCGCCGCGATCTGTGGGAGGCGATCGAGGCCGGCGCGTATCCCGAGTACGAGCTGTGCTTCCAGATGTTCAACGAGAAGCAGGCCGAGAAGTTCAGCTTCGATGTGCTCGACCCGACGAAGCTCGTCCCCGAGGAGCTCGTGCCGCTCGTGCCGGTCGGCCGCATGGTGCTGAACCGCAACCCCGACTACTTCTTCGGCGAGACCGAGCAGGTCGCGTTCTGCGCGGCGCACGTCGTCCCGGGCATCGATTTCTCGAACGACCCGCTGCTCGCGGGGCGCATCCACTCGTACGTCGACACGCAGATCACGCGCCTCGGAGGACCGAACTTCCACGAGATCCCGATCAACTCGCCGGTCGCCGCGGCGCACAACAATCAGCGCGACGGATTCCACCGCCAGGCGGTGTTCCGCGGGCGCGTGGCGTACGAGCCGAACTCGCTCGGCGGCGGCTGTCCGTTCCAGGCCGGCCGCGCGAGTGGCTTCACGTCGTTCCGCGAGCCGATCGCCGACGACAAGGTGCGCGGAAATCCCGAGAAATTCGCCGAGCACTTCAACCAGGCGGCGCTGTTCTACAACAGCCAGACGCCGATCGAGCAGGCGCACATCCGGCGCGCGTTCCGGTTCGAGCTGACGCGCGTGCAGACGCCGGCGATCCGCGAGCGCGTCGTGTCGATGCTCGCGAACGTCGATGCGGATCTCGCGGCCGCGCTCGCCGCCGATCTCGGCATGCCCGAGGTGCCGGCGCCGATGCCGCGCGCGCTCAAGAAGCCGCCCGCGCCGGAGGTCGACGTGTCGCCGGCGCTGTCGCTGTACGCGAGGCCGGGCAACGGGGACATCGCGACCCGGCGCGTCGCGATCTTCGTCGCCGATGGCGTCGATGGCGAGGCGGCCGAGGCGATCCACAGCGCGCTGACCGAGCTCGGAGCGGTGCCGCGCTACGTCGGACCGCGCCTGGGCCGCGTGCAGACCGAGCAGGGCGACGCGATCGAGGTCGAGGTCACGTTCGAGACGATGCCGTCGGTGCTGTTCGACGCGGCCGCCGTGCCCGATGGGCGCCGGGCGAGCAAGCTGCTCGCGAATGTCGGGCACGCGCTCGAGTTCCTGAAGGATCAGTATCGCCACGCCAAGCCGATCCTCGCGCTCGGCGCGGGCGCGGACCTGGTCGAGAATGCGGGCGTGTCGGCGATGCTGCCGACGGGCGAGCCGGATCCCGGCATGGTCGTCTCGCGCGATGGCGAGGCCGCCGACATCCTGCCGGCATTCATCCAGGCGATCGCGCGCCACCGTCACCACGAACGCGAGATGGATCCGCCCGAGGTCTAGGGAGAACCGCCATGAACAAGAAACAGATCGAAGAGCTCGTCCTGCAATCGCTCGAGCACGAGATGGGCGGCGTCGCCGTCTATCGCGCCGCGATCAGCTGCGCCGTCAACCCGGACCTCGCCAAGGAATGGAAGGAGTACCTCGCTCAGACCGAGCAGCACGTCACCGTGCTGACGAAGCTGTGCAAGACGCTCGGCATCGATGCGAAGCGCGAGACACCCGGCCGCGCGATCGTGCGGCATCTCGGTGCTTCGCTGGTCCAGGCGATGGCGATGGCGAAGAAGGCCGGTGATCCGGCGGCGGCCCAGCTCGTCGCGTGCGAGTGCGTCGTGATCGCCGAGACCAAGGACCACCAGGACTGGGTGCTGATCGGTAAGTGCGCCGACCACCTCGAGGACGATCGCGCGGACGCCCTGCGCGCCGCCTACGACGAGATCGAGGACCAGGAGGACGAGCACCTGTATCACTCTCGCGGGTGGTGTCGCGAGCTGTGGCTCGAGTCGCTCGGCATCACCCCCGTCCTGCCGCCGCCCGAGGAGGCGCGCGACGTCAAGACCGCGATCGGAGCGGCGAAGGCCGAGGCGTCCGCCGAAAAGCTGCGCTGAGGTACAGTAGAGGCAGTGGGAGACGACCTCGCGACGGCGGCTACTGCGGCGACCGCGCCGGGCGCACCGGCCACGCTGCTCGCCGAGCGCTACGAGGTGCTCGGGTTGCTCGGGCAAGGCGGCATGGGCCGCGTGTATCGCGCGCGCGATACGAAGCTCGACGAGGTCGTCGCGCTCAAGATGCTGCGCCGCGAGCTCGCCGAGGTTCCGGGAATGCTCGACCGGTTTCGCCAGGAGGTGAAGCTCGCGCGGCGCGTGACGCACGCGAACGTCGTACGGACGTACGACCTCGGATCGCACGGCGACGACCACTTCCTGACGATGGAGTACGTCGACGGCCGGTCGCTCGCGCAGCAGCTCGACGACGGACCGATCGCAGTCGACGAGACGCTGCGGATCGCGCGCGCGGTCGCGGCGGGGCTGGCGGCGGCGCACGCGAGCGCGGTGACGCATCGCGATCTCAAGCCCGACAACGTGCTCGTCGGGCGCGACGGACGGATCGCGATCAACGACTTCGGAATCGCGCGGCTGGCGGCGGAGCCGTCGGCGACCGGGGACAAGTTCGCGGGGACGCCGGCGTACATGGCACCCGAGCAGGTCGAGGGCCGCGAGCTGACGCCGGCCGCGGATGTGTACGCGTTCGGCGCGATCCTGTTCGAGATGCTGACGGGCCGGCGCGCGTGGCGCGGCGATGATCCGTTTGTCGTCGCGCTGGCGCGGTTGCGCGAGCCGCCGCCGGATCCGCGGAGCGTGCGGGCGTCGGTGCCGGAGGCGCTCGCGCAGCTGTGCCTGGCGTGCATGGCGCGCGAGGCGGCGAACCGACCGGCCGATGGAGCGGCGCTCGTCGCGGCGCTCGCGAACATCCACAGCGCGGACGTGACGGCGGCGCGGGCGTTTCCGCGGACGGTGCCCGCGAAGCAGTCGCGCGCGGTCGCGATCCTGCCGCTGCGGGCGACCGGTGACCTCGCGGAGATCGCGGAGGGTCTCAGCGAGGAGATCGTCGACGCGCTGACGATGACGCGCGCGCTGCGCGTGCGGCCGCTGGCGAGCGTGCGGGCGGCGGCGAAGGAGCCCAGCGGCGGAGAGCGAGGGATCGATCGGGATTCGCGCGAGCTCGGCGAGCAGCTCGGCGTCGATGTCGTCGTCGACGGATCGATCCGCAAGCGCGGGACGCAGGTACGGATCGCGGCGCGTGCGATCGGCGTCGCGGATGGCTTTCAGCTGTGGGCGAGCCACTTCGACTGCGGCGTCGATGGCTTGCTCGCGGTCGGCGACGAGGTCGTGCGCGCGATCGCGCGGGCCTTGGTCGTCGACCTGCACGTACCGGAGCGCGCGGCGCTCGATGCGCGGATCGCCGAGCGCTACCTCGAGGGCAAGGCGCGGCTGCGCGCGGGCTGGGTCGACGGGCGCGTGCGCGAGGTGATCGACAGCCTCGAGGAGGTGCTGCCCGAGGCGCCCACGGATCCGCGCGTGCTCGCGACGCTCGCGATGGCGCTCGCCCGGGCCGGCTTCTACGGCGATGCATTCGCGCTCGTGCGCGCGCGGCAGCTCGCGGATCAGGCGCTCGCGGTCGCGCCGACGTTCGGCGAGGCGCAGCTCGCGAAGGCGTTCGTCCATTTCTATGCGAACGAGACGCCCGACGGCGCGCGCCTGTTGCGCAAGACGGTCGAGTCGGTGCCCGGGTTCGCGCAGGCGCAGGGCCTACTCGGCTCGCTGCTGCTCGAGGCCGGCGAGCTCGACCACGCGATCTTGCACCTCGAGGCGGCGCGCTCGATCGATCCGACGCAGTACGCGAGCGAGCTGGCCCGCGCGTACGTGTATGTCGGGCGGCTCGACGATGCGATCGGCCTTCTGCGCAGTGCCGGCGAGCGGCAGCTGTACGTGCAGACCGCGATCGCGCGCTACGCGATGTGGCGCGGCGAGACGTATCAGATCACGGCGAAGATCCCCGACGACCTGCCGGCGGGGATGTCGGAGTACTTCCGCATCGCGAAGCAGGTGCACGAGACGCGCACGCTGACGACCGAACAGCGCGACGCCGTGATGGGTGGCCTCGAGACGTCGAACCCGCGGCTCAAGGCGACGAGGTGCCAGTTCATCTCCGAGTTCCTCGTGTTCCTGCACGAGTACGATCTCGCGATGTCGATCATCCACATGAGCGTCGAGGCGGGGTTGCTCGACACGTTGTGGATGGAGCAGTGCCCGCTGCTGGCGCCGATGCGCGAGCGTCCGGAGTACCAGGCGGATGCGAAGATCGTCGCCGCACGGGCGCGCGCGGTCGTCGACGCCGTGTTCGCGCCTTGATATCGTCGTACGGTGACGACACGTTCCAGCGTTCGAAGCAGTGACCTCGTCGCGAAGACGGCGGCGATCGCATCGGAGGTCGCCGCGAAGCACGCCGGCGATGTCGACCAGAAGAGCCGGTTCCCGCACGAGACGTTCGCGGCGCTCAAGCAAGCGCGGCTGCTCTCGGCGGCGGTGCCCGCGGCGCTCGGAGGCCACGGCGCCGGCATGCTCGAGCTCGGGCATCAGTGCGCGGCGCTGTCGGGCGCGTGCGGCTCGTCGGGCATGGTCCTCGCGATGCACCACATCCAGGTCGCGTGCATCGCGCGGCACGCGGCGGACTCGCCGTACTTCCAGCGCTACATGCGCGAGGCGCTCGTCGAGCGGCAGGATGTGATCGCGTCGATCACGTCGGAGAACGGCACGTTCGGTGACACGCGCAGCTCGATCTGCGCCGTCGAGGTCACGGGCGATCAGATGAAGCTCGAGAAGGACGCGACGACGGTGTCGTACGGCGCGCACGCCGATGCGCAGCTCGTGACGTGCCGGCGCGCGGCCGATGCGGCGCAGAGCGATCAGGTGCTCGTGCTGTTCGAGAAGGGCCAGTACGCGCTCACCGACATCGGCGTGTGGGACACGATGGGCATGCGCGGCACGTGCAGCCCGGGCGCGAAGTTCGCGGGGCACGGTGCCGCGGCGCAGATCGTG
>JAFAOG010000405.1 GCA_019237945.1 Deltaproteobacteria bacterium
CGGTCGGCGGCCCACGCGAGCTCGTCGCCCAGCTCGTAGCGAATGAGCGGCTGCGCGTCGCTGTACAGGTTCGTCAGGTAGGCCTTGCCCCCGACGTTCTCGAGGATGCACACGTCATCGTTGACGTGCAGGCTTCCGTGGCCGCACGACGGCGCGATCAGCCCTTCGGTGGTCGCGTAGACGTCGAGGACCTCGGCGTGCCACGCCGCCTCCATCGCGCGGCGAGCCGCGAGGTCGAGTGGCTCCGAGGTCGAGATGATGCACTTCGGCGCGATCCCTAGATCCGTCACGGCGGCGAGCCGCTCCAGCAGCGAGGCGTAGCCGATCAGCGTGGTCGGCTGGAGCTCCTCCAGGCGCGCGCACGTGCGTGCGAGCGGTACGTGCATGTCGAGCACGATCGCGCCCGGTACGAGGCGAGCGCACGCGGAGCTGGCGTGATTGTCGTCGGAGGCGGCGAGCGTCACCGTCAGGCCGCCGACCGGAACATCGCGCAACGCGAACCGCATGAAGCACAGTGCCCATGTCGCGAGACCGCGATCGCTGTAGACGAACACACCGCGCTCGCCGCTGGAACCACTCGTGTGGAGCTCGCGCGTGCCGAGACCGGTGGTGATCGCGTCGAAGTGACGCATCACATCGCGCTTCGTCATCGTGGGCAGGCGCGGGAGGTCGGCCTCGGTGAGGCGATCCGGATCGACTCCGGCGAGTCGCTCGCGGTGCCACGGCGACCGGGCGATCGCGAGCCGCACGAGAGCGCGCAGCCGGGCCTCGCGCTCGACGGCGATCCGGTCCGCAGTCCAGCGAATGCGACGGATGAAGTCGGGCGCGAGCGCGTCGATCATCGCGCGGGGCTCCACGTGCCGTGGAATGTCAGCGGGATCGCGTGATCGAACCACGCGCGCGCGACGGGCCCGGCCTCGATCCGTTCGGCGTCGAACACGGCCAGGTGGCTCGGGGCACCGTGAACGAGCACCGCGATCCAGCCGCCGGGGATCAGCACCGGCTCGCTAGGGGTTCCGCTGGTGTCGAACGTGGTCGACGCGCCGGTCTGCGCGTCGATTCGCGCGATCTGATCGTGCAGCGTGCGCGCCTGTGCCGCCGCGGCGGAGTGCGTGACGCCGTAGACGAAGCGGTGGGGCCGGGCCGTGCCGTCGGCGCGCGGGTACTCGAACGTGCCCGCGGCGAGCGCTTCGATACGGCACGTACGAGCGGCGGCGTTGATCGTCGCACGCGCGAGTGTGCCGAGCTCGACGTCGCGGCACGGCTGGTCGGCGAGCAGCGATGCGAGCCAGTGGTTCGTGCCGAAATCCGGGTACCGCACGAAGTCGACGATGATCTCGGGTCCACGTTCGAATGCGTTCGCGACGTGCCATGCGAAGAACGGCGCGTGCTCGATCCGGATCGTTCGCACGGGCTCGCCGATCGGTACGACGATGATCTCGGTCGCGAATCGCGGGCACCAATCGAACGCGTCGCCAAACGGAATACGCCCGGCGAGCAGCTCGGCGGCCCGGAGGCGCAGCGGCGGCGCGAAGAACACGAGGTGACGCTCGGTGGCCGCGAAGTCGTGGATCATCGTCGCGCCGGGGAGCGCGATCCGGCCCGCGCTTCGAGCCGCGCCGTGTCGCAGCTCGAACAGCTCGAGCGTGTTCTGCGCGCCGTAGCGAACGCCAGCACTGAACCAGGTCTCGCGGGCGGGGACGGCGCGCGGATGCGCGGAGAAACCATCGCGAATTTCTGCGAGCCCGAGGTCCGTCTCGCCGAGCGTTGCGATGGTTGCTGGATCGATCTCCGTCGGAGGGCTCGCCTCGTGCAGCGCGAACACGCGATCGTCCCATGCGAGCACGGAGGTGTTCGCCGTGTTCATCGGGTGGGGGATGCGCTTCGCGGACGGGTTCGCAAGCGTGCCGTAGCCAGGCAACGGAGCGATGCCAGCGCGCCGCGCGGGCGTATCGACGAGCCGGACCGCGCCGCGCGCACGACCGTGTGCGAGCTCGACCGCCGTCACGGCCCCGTCGCCGTCGAACGGGTGCGCGTAGCGTTGTCCCGCGTACGAGAATAGCGCCGGCCCGCACCGGTACACGGTGCCGGCCAGCTCGCGCGGAAGCGTGCCTTCGATCCGCAACGGCTCGAACCCGTGCTCGCGCGAGAGGTCGCAAAAGGCCGTCATCGCGCGGACCTGCCGATCTCGGCGAGCACCCAGTCATGGAGCGCGCGGTCGTCGCCCGGCTTCGTGCGCCGGCTCGCATCGACGGCTTCTTCGACCTCGAGACGGGCCTGGCGGACGCCGTCGATCACGAAGTAGAAGCGTCGCTGCTTGCGATCGCCGGCGACGCAGCCCCAGTGCCCGGATGGTCCGAACGCGAGCGTGCCGTCGAGGACGATATCGAACCGGTGCTCGGTTTCGTCGACGATCGCCGAGACATCGGAACCTCGGCGCGCGAGGAATGCGACGCGTCGGCCGTCCTCGCTGAACACCGGATCGCCCGCCCACGGGAACGCGCGCAGCTCGACACCGTCGATCACGGGAATCCATGCGTCGCCGTAACGACCGACGTAGCCCCAGCGTCCCTCGGCGCCAAGGACCGGCGACCGGATGTCATCGAACGGCGGGCCTTCGACGTTGTCGTGCACGACGAAGAAGCGATCGCCTCGTCGCGCGACGTAGGTCGGCCGCGCGGAGCCCTGTGGGAACGCGATCGTCGCGGGGCGCACGCCGCGATACGAGGCGCCCGGCACGCCGTCGACGATGACGCTCGTGTCGTCGTGAGCACGTCGCGCGGCGAATGCGACATGCGCACCGTCGGCCGAGAACGCGAGCCCGCGAACGAGCTCGAACGCCGGGCTCTCGACATCGTCGACGACGGCGACCCAGCGGTTGCCACGCTGCGCGACGTACGCGACGTGCCCCGCTGCGACGGCAAGCTCTGTGATCGCGTCGTAGCCGCGCCCGGCGCGACCGTCGGCGACCACCAGTGCGATATCGCCGACACGCGCGACGTAGGCGACATGATCACCGCTCACGGTCAGCCTGCCGACGCCCGACCACGCGGTGCCGAGCACGCCATCGACGACGACGTGCACGCCGTCACCGCGCGTCGCCGCATACACCACGTGCCCGGCCGTGAGCTGCATCGTATGGGCAAGGATCGATGTGACCTCGGGGCCTTCGCGACCGTCGACGACGACGCGCCAGGCACCGCCGCGCTCCGCCGAGAACGCGAGGTGCGCGCCATCGTCGCTGTAGATGATCTCGCCGATGCCGTCGTACGCGGGACCGTCGATGCCATCGACGACGACGCTCCAGTGATGCGAGCGGCGCGCCGCATAGGCGATGTGCGCGCTGTCGGGGCTGATCGCAAATGCGCCGAGCGCGATCGCGTCGAACGTCGGACCGCGCACGCCGTCGAGCTCGACGAACTGGCCGTGATGCTCGACGACGCGGACGTCGTGCCGGCGGTTCGGCGTGTGTCCATGCCAGACCAGATGTGGACCGCACGCGGCGACGGCGAGCACGAGGACGGCCTTCATGCGCGCAGCTGCTCCCGCGCGGCGGCGACATCGCGGAATGTCTCGACGACGATCACGCGCACATCGCGCCCGAGATTCTTGTGCACGGTCGAGCGCAGCAGCTTGCTCGGTCCCAGTACGACGTAGGTGGTCACGCCAGCTGCGGCGAGCGTGCGCAGACATGAGGCCCACTGCACGGGACGCACGAGCTGCCCGGCGAGCAGCTCGGCCACCGCATCGGGATCGGCGACGGCGCGACCATCGCTGTTGGCGATCACGTTGGCGCGCGGCTTTGCGAGAGCGGTCGATCGGATCGCACGCGCGAGCTCGTCGACCGCACCCGCCATCGCCGGTGAATGCCACGCCCCCGCGACCGGCAGTCGCGTCGTCGCGCGAGAGGAGGCGAGGGCGGCGAGGCGAGACGTGTCTCCGCTCACCGTCCACTCCTCGGGGCCGTTGTGAGCCGCGAGGGCGACGCCATGACGAGCGACGAGCTCGGCGACCTCCGAGTCGTCGCCGGTGATCGCGTGCATGCCTCCGGGATTCCGCGCCGCCTCGCGTTCCATCAGGCGGCCGCGCAGACCCGCGAGCTCGACCGCCGCGCGGTCGCCGATCGCACCGGCCGCGGCCCACGCCGTCAGCTCGCCGAGCGAATGACCGGCGACGAAGCGCGGCGCGATGCCCTCCGTGGCGAGTGCCGCACATGCACCGAGCCCGACGGCGACGAGTAGCGGCTGGATCACACTGGTTCGCCGCAGCTCCGGGCCTGCTTCCGCGAGCACGGACCGCGCGTCCACGCCGGCGACGGCGCCCGCGAGATCGAGCAGCGCCGCGGCGGGCGGTACGTGCGCGGCGAGGTCGAGCCCCATGCGCGGCACCTCGGTGCCCTGACCGCCGAACAGAAACGCGAGCGTCACGCGCTCATCCCTCCGTCGACGGCGAGCGCCTGACCGGTGACGTAGCTCGCGTCGTCCGATGCGAGGAAGATGACCGCACGCGCGGCCTCGTCGGCCGTTCCGACGCGACCGAGTGGGATCTGCGGCACGCGCTCGTCGAGACGGCGGCGGTCCATGCGCGCCGCCATGCCGGTTCCGAGGTAGCCGGGTACGACGGCGTTGACGCGGATCCCGCGAGGACCGAGCTCCGCGGCCAGTGTGCGGGTCAGCGCGAGCAGACCGCCTTTCGATGCCGAGTAGCTCGCCTGGCCCGGGCTCGCGCGCAAACCGGCGATCGATGCGACGTTGATGATGCAGCCCGATCCCTTTGCGATCATCGCGGACACGACGGCCTTCGTGCACACGAACGCGCCGCGCAGGTTCGTGTCGACGACGTCATTCCAGTCCTCGTCGCTCATCAGCGGAACGAGACTGTCTCGCGTGATTCCTGCGTTGTTGACCAGCACGTCGATGCTGCCGCGTTCGCTGCGCACCCGGTCGAAGGCGGCCGTCGTGGCGGCGCGGTCCGTGACATCGAAACGCAGCGCGGTGCCGCGACCCGACGTCTGCTCGACGGTCTGCTGTGCATCGCGCTCGCGCGAACGGTATCCGACGACGACGTGCGCGCCTTCGGCCGCAAACGCGACCGCGATGGAACGGCCAAGGCCGCGCGATGCGCCGGTGACGATCACCGTTCGGTCGGCGAACCGCATAGCGTCTCCGGCAGCACGAGCGGCGGAAATTTCGCCTCGTGGCGCGTGTGGTACGAGTGTTTCTGGGCGTTGACGTAGAGGCTGCGGTTGTTGAGCGCGGGCGCGGCGAGCGTACGAAGCGGCGAATCGCCCGAGGTATAGGCGGCGATGCCGGCATGCGAGTACGCGCGATCGACGAGCGCGGTCGCGACCCAGTCGCCACGCGTGTGCGAGAAGCCGGCGTTCACGATCGTCCCGATCGTGTGTCCGTCGTGCGTGACCGGCGCCCCCATGACCAGCTCGCGTGAGCTGACACACATCAGGAGGCGGCGGGTCGCTTCGGCGCGACGCCGTGCGAGCGCCTCCGAACCGATGAACGTCCGCTTGTACGAGACGCGCCACTGGAGCTGGAGCTCGACCGGCGACGCGTCGGTCGCGCCTTCGCGGCGAACATTGAAGAACCAGTTCTCGAGCGCGCACTGATCGAGTGCTGCCAGATCGGCCTCCGCCACGTCGAAGGCGGCGCCGCGGTCGAGCAGCGTCGCGTACAGCGAAGACACGCGCTCGCGAGGAACCATCAGGCAGTACCCGTACTCGCCGGTCTTTCCGACGCGAAACGATGTCATGCCGTCGCCGTGGAAGAAGCTCATGTAAGGCAAGCCGATGACTTCGGGCCCGGCGAGCTCGGCGAAGACCTCCCACGCGTATGGGCCGTCGAGCGAGATCATTGCGTGATCGCGTGTCAGGTCGATGACGTCGATCTGGTTCGCACCGGCATGCGCGCGCACGTGCTCGGCGAGCGCGGGACCGCTCAGGCCTTCGGCGAGCAGGATGAAGTCCTCGTCGTCGGCGCACACGTAGAGATCCGCGAGCGGTCGCGCATCCTCGCGAAGCAGCAGCGTGTGCAGGATCTGTCCGTCGCGTACGAATAGCTCGCGCGGCGATAGCCGGTTCAGCACGTTGAACGCGCCGCCGCCGGTGATGCGCACCGCAGCAACGTGATCGGCGCGGCCGACCGCCGCGGACATCCGCAGCGCTTCCGCGGCGATCATTTCGCACCGTCCTGGGCCGCGAGCACGAGGTTCGCGATCGTGTTGAGGGTTCGCATGCGCGCCGCCGACGGGGCGTCATCGCCGAGCCGGATGCCGAACTCCTGCTCGAGACACACGACGATCTCGACCGCATCGAGAGAATCGAGGCCGAGTCCGCTGCCGAACAGCGGCGTATCTGGATCGAGCTCGTCCACGGTCTGATGCAGGCGCAGCTGCCGGATCAGCGCGGTCCGCAGCCGTTCGAGCACACGTTCGCGCGTGGCGATGATCGAGCTGATGTCAGTGGTCACGAGAAACCTCCGTGAGAACGATGGCGCACGTCGCGGTGGCCGTGGAGCTGGTCACCAGGACGGGATGAGCGGTGCGGCGAACGGCGAGCGTTGCGTCGACGAGAACGGCGGCCGGAGTCCAGGCGTCCGCGCGTTGTGGGGTGAGCGGTTCGAGCCGATCGACGCCGGCCATCGAGCACGCGCGCGCGATCGCATCCGCGAGCTGATCGCGACCCGCGATCGCCCAGCCCGCGGCACGCACCGAGCCGGATCGGCCGAGCACCACACACGCGGCGCCTTCCGTCTCCCCCGCCATCGGTTGCTCGGCATCGATCTCGTCGACGCCGCCGGCGACGATGTGGTCAGCGTCCTCGCGACATGCCAGGAGCTCGGCGGCGCTCGCGATCGCGACGAGACCACTTCCGATCAACGTGCTGTTCGGACCACGCAGTCCGAGCACCTTCGAGCACGCACCGCCGATCGAGTTGGGGACCATCCGCGCGAACGCATTCGCGGACAGCTGCGCGAGGCCGCGCTCGCGGATGCTGGTGCGAAACTCCGAGGCGGTGGCCGGCGACACGCGGCTGACCGCTGCGATCATGCCGGTGCGGTCGCTATCGGACTTGCGAAGGCGCAGCTGCGCGTCGCAGAGCGCGAGGGCGGCGGCAGTCGTGAGCAAGCGCGCCGACGGATCGAGCCCGCGCGGTGACGCCGTCGGCACGAGATCCTCGATCCGCACATCGCGACTCGTCACCGCGCCCACGCCGCGAACGAACACATCTCGACGGGCCGACCGCGCGCGAGAGATCACCGACGGTGCTCCGATCACGAGCGCCGCGTTCGACCCGCCGAACGCCGAGTTCGTGCACACGGCGTGGTCGTACGTCGCGGGGCGCGGCCGCGGGACGGCAACGGGATCGCGAGGCGTCCGAGCGCGCGCGCGCGTGAAGTGCAGCGTCTGCGGCAGAACCTGCTCGCGCATCGCGAGGATCGTCACGATCAGCTCGAGGACGCCCGCCGCGCCCTGCGCGTGACCGAGGAGCGACTTCGAGGAGCTGACCGGCAGCGTCTCCGCGTGCTCGCCAAACACGCGCTGCAGCGCGCGCCACTCCGCTGGATCGTTCGCTTCTGTCCCGGTGCCGTGCGCGTTGACGTAGCCGATCGCCGCCGGATCGATCCCCGCGGCGGCAAGAGCGCCTGCGATCGCGCGCGCGACCCCGCCGCCGGTCGGGTCGGGCGAGGTCTCGTGGTAGCCATCGCCGGCAAGGCCGTGACCGAGGAACGCGGCCAAGGGCGTCGCTCCCCGGCGCTCCGCTTGCTCGCGTCGTTCGAGCACGACGAACCCCGCGCCCTCGGCGAGCGTCGTCCCGAACGGCTCGCTGAACGGCGCGCACTTCTGCGTCGACAGCACACCGAGCGCGTGAAAGCCCGCGTAGATCTCCGGCGTCAGCACATCCGTGCCGCCGGCGATCACGATATCGGCTGCCCCGCTCGCGAGCAGATCGAGCGCGAGGCCGATCGCAGCCGTCGACGACGTACACGCGGTCGAGACGGTCAGGCAGGGCCCGGCGATGCCGAGCTCCGTTGCGATGCGGGCCGTGATCTCCTCGAACGGCGTCGGTGTGTGCAGGTCGTCTCCGATGCTCGTCCCGACGACGAGCGCGATCCGCGACGCCGGCAGTGCCGTCCGATCCACTCCCGCACTCGTCCACGCCTCCCGAGCGGCCTGCACGCCGAACCGCATCGACAGGCCACGCTGGTCAGCGTCGTCGATGACGAGACCCGCCAGCATGTCGTCGATGCCGGCGATCGCGAAGCGACGCACGGGGCGGATGCCGTCGCGGCCCGCGAACAGCGCATCGCGCAGCGCCGCGACGCCGGTTCCCACCGACGACACAGCCCCGATCCCGCTCGCGACGATCACGGCTAGTCCGTGGGCATCGCGGCGCCGACGATGCAAACGATCAAGCCGCCGACGAGCAGCGCGGCCCCGATGGTCAGCAAGACCAGGCCGACGCCCGCACTCGCGGTGACCGCACCCACGACGCCGGTGATCAGCGAGATGCCGAGCATCCAGCCACCTGTGCCGACGACCTTGTCATGCGCCATCTTGTTCGCGAGCGCGCGCGCATTGCTGCAGTCGCCCGCCGCCGCCGGCACGATCGCCGCCCGGTCCGCGGCGCGCCTCTGACGGCAGCCGATGATCGCAGCGTCCGACAGATACTCGCGCTGATAGAGGGCCGGGTCGAGCTCCGAGAGCTGCTTGCCGATGATCTCGACGGTCTCGCAGTACTGGCGCGCCGCCGCCTGGCGGGCGTTCGCGAGCAGCATCTCCGCGACCGACGGGCTTGTCGCCGCCGAGCCCGAGCCCACACCCGGCGGCACGATCGGAGACGCCGTCGCGCTGCCACCACCGCCACCTGGATCGTCAGCGAACATCAACGCGAGTCGATTCTGATGGCGCCAGTACGCGTCCTGGCCGATCTGTGCGGCGATCCGTCGCTCGAGCTCCGCCTGGGACGCGACCTGACCCGACGCCTTGACGACCTTGTCGACGTACTCGTCGATGACCGTCGTCGTCGACTGCTTCTGCATGCGCCATCCGACCTGCGAGAAGATCTGGCGCAGCTGGAAACGCTTCGCGACGGACATCTCGAGCTTGCCCATGCCGCGGTCGATCCCCGCGCTCAGCGTCTCGGTCAGCGACGGGTCGGCCTTCAGCGCGCGGCGCACGAAGGTCCGTTCCT
>JAFAOG010000413.1 GCA_019237945.1 Deltaproteobacteria bacterium
TGCACCGGCGATCCGGCGCGCCGCACCGGCAACGAGATGCTGTTCCAGATGCTCGCGGAGCAGAACGTCGAGACGCTCAAGGCGGCGAACGCGAAGAAGGTCGTCACGAGCTGTCCGCACTGCCTGCACACGCTGCGGCACGACTACCCGCAGTTCGGCGGCGACTTCGAGGTCGTCCACCACACGCAGCTGATCGATCACCTCTACAAGAGCGGCGCGCTGCGCTCCGAGGCCGGCAAGTCGCCGGTCGGCACGATCACCTATCACGACAGCTGTTACCTCGGCCGGTGGAACCGCGAGTTCGATGCGCCGCGCGACGTGATCAAGGCCGTCGGCGTTCCGAACGTGACCGAGCTCGTGCGGAGCAAGAAGCACGGCTTCTGTTGCGGCGCCGGCGGCGGCCGGATGTTCATGGAGGAGCACGAGGGCCAGCGCGTCAACTTCAACCGCACCGACGAGATCATCGACGCCAACGTCGAGGCGGTCGCGGTCGCCTGCCCGTTCTGCAACATCATGCTGACCGACGGCATGAAGCAGCGGAACGTCGAGGAGAAGATCGCGGTGCTCGACATCGCGGAGCTGGTCGCCCAGAGCCTGCCCGACGTGCCGGTCGGAAATCTGGTTCGCAAGAAGGACCGCGATATGATGCGGTCCGATGGTGAGACGGCTTAGCTTCGTTCTGCTGCTGGCGGCCTGCAACGCCGGCGACGACACGACCGACGGTGCCCGCGCCAACTGCGCGCAGGGCGGCGTGCTGACCAGCTGCCCCGAGGCGGCGCACACGAGCTCCGGCGCCTGCTGGCGGCTCGTCGACTGCGCGGCGATCCCGCTCGACGCGATGAACGACTTCGACTGGAAGCGCTGCGTCGACGGGATCGACAAGCTGACCGCGGAGCGCCAGAACCTCGTGATCGACTGCATCGCCGCGTCGAGCTGCGACTCGCTCAAGGTCGAGGGCTCGCCCGACCATCCCAATACGAACCAGATGTCGTGTCTGCTGCTCGGAGATCAGTGATGAAGAAGCTGATCGTCGTCGCGATGCTGATCGGCAGCGTCGCGTATGCAGACACCGACGTCCCCGGGCTCGTCAAGCTGATCGAGAACCAGCCGGCCGACATGGATCGGCCCGCGTGGAAAGAGAAGCGCCGCGACGCCGCGAAGAAGCTCGCGCAGAGCAAGGACAAGCGCGCGGTCCCCGAGCTGATCAAGCTCGCGGAGAACGAGACGTTCGACATCATCGGCGAGACCGCGATCGAAGGCCTCGGCAACCTCGGCGATCCG
This sequence comes from Deltaproteobacteria bacterium, assembly GCA_019237945.1. Taxonomy (GTDB): domain Bacteria; phylum Myxococcota_A; class Polyangia; order Haliangiales; family Haliangiaceae; genus JABFXX01. The sequence continues at coordinate 1,282 of JAFAOG010000413.1, forward strand.
AGCGCGGTGCCGACGCTGCAGAAGATCGTCGCCGACCCGGCGCGCGATCCGCACCAGAAGGACCTCGCGAAGAAGGCGCTCGCAAAGCTCGGCGCATCGGCGACCGCCGCGCCGCCGCCGCCCGACAAGACGCCGCCGCCGCCCGACAAGACCGCGCCGGATCTCGTCGCGCCGCCGCCCGACACGACGACGATCACGACGACCACGACGACCACCACGACGCCGCCTCCCGACACGACGACCAGCCTGCTCGGCGGCCAGAAGTCGCCGACCGACGTGCCACCGCTGCCCGAGCTCGCCGACGACACGCTCGCCAGCTACGAGCGCGTCACGTTCGCGGGCGGCACCGCCGACTTCGGCTACGACACGCTCCGCAAGCGGCTCTCGTTCGATGCCGACGTCGCCGGCAGCTACGCCAAGCGCGTCGAGCGCGAGAAGATGGCGTGGGGCGCCAATGCGAACGTTCACGTCGTCACGGGCCTCGTCAACGACTCGGGCCCGTCGCAGCAGCGCGGCGCCGAGGTCGTCGCGCAGGGCAGTGGCGAGGCGCGCTTCTACTCCGGCCAGATCTACGGCATCGGCCGCGCCGCGGTCGGGCTGCAGATGAACTACATCAGCGATGTCGACATGGGCGGCAACTCCGTGAAGTTCACGCACACGTACGGCGACGTCGAGGTCGCGCTCGGCGGCGGCTACGGCCGGCTGCTCGACATCGGTGCGCAGATCCGCGTGCGCCGGCTCGCGCGCGCACTCGACAACAACCGCGCGCTCGGCAAGCCGATCGACGCCGCGACGAGCAAGAAGCTGCAGCTGACATGGTGGGCGCTGCGCGCCGAGCGCAGTGGCTATCGCCAGCTCGTCGCGACCGTCGCGATCCTGCGCGAGGCGGGCATCCTGCTGTCGGAGCCCGACGCCGGCCTGACGTACGAGATCCTCAACGTGCTGCGCGACACGCAGCTGTTCGTGCGGCCGAGCGGTTTCGACGCGAACCTGACGTTCGGCGAGGGCTACCTCGATCGCCCCGACAATAACAGCGCGAACGGCCGCGTCGAGCAGCTGCTCGCAAACGCCGGCTACGGCGCGCAGCTCGACGACGACAAGCTCGAGATCAGCGGCACCGCGTATGCGCGGCTGCGGCTGTTCGCGCCCGACAACACGCCGTCGCCGTGGGCCGCCGGCGCGACCGCGCGGATGACGCGGTTCACGTATGGCGAGCACGGCGATCCGTTCGGCGCGCTCGACCTCGGCGCCGACGTCATGCTGTCGAGTGACGACCTGATGATGAGCGACAAGGAGCTGCGCATCGCCGGCGAGCTCGGCTTCACGTACTGGCTCAACCAGGCGAGCGGCGTACGCCTCGCGGGCCAGGTCGCGGAGGACCGCGGCGCGCTGTTCATCGGCGCGCAACTCACGGCGACCTATGGGCTTTTGGACGGCACGTTCGCTCGCTAGTCGCTTCGCCAGTTGAAAGGTCGGACCAATTCCCGTACGGTGCAGATGTGGCCCGGCTCTCTCCCAAGCAGCACGACACGCTGGTCGCGATCGCCGAGACCGCGCTCCCCAAGGGCCGGTACATCCCGGCCGCCGGTGAGAGCACCGTCAGCAAGGTCGAGAGCATCCTCGACCGCCTGCCCTCGCCGCTGCAGCGCGGCCTCGGCGGCCTGATCGCGGCGCTCGACGCGCAGGCGTGGATCAGCGAGCAGCGTCCGTTCGCGCGCGTCAGGCCCGAGAAGCGGCTCGCGCTGCTCGACGGCTGGCGCAAAGGCGATGCGATTCGCCGGCTGATGCTGCGCGCGCTCGTCAGCCCGCTCAAGATGGCGCACTTCGACGATCCGCAGCTCTATCGCCAGCTCGGCTGCGTCTACGACATCGCGAAGCCGAAGGCCGAGGCGAAGCCCGCGTACATGCGCGATCGCGTGCACGACGGCGGCGCGCTCGGCGGTGATCTCGCGGTCGAGTGCGATGTCGTCGTCGTCGGCACGGGCGCGGGTGGCGCGGTCGTCGGGCGCGAGCTCGCCGAGCAGGGGCTCGCGGTCGTGTTCGTCGAGGAAGGCCGCTACGTCGATCGCACGGAGTTCAGCGGCCGCTCGTTCGAGATGCAGCAGAAGCTGTATCGCCGCGGCGGCTCGACGTTCTCGGTCGGCAACGTCGGCATCCTGATCCCGCTCGGGCAGAGCGTCGGCGGCAGCACGACCGTCAACTCGGGCACCTGCTACCGCACGCCGGACCGCGTGCTCCAGAGCTGGCAGCACGACCTCGGCCTGCACGAGCTCGGCCCCGACGGCCTCGCGCCGTACTTCGATCGCGTCGAACAGGTCCTCGAGGTCGCCCCGGCCGCGCGCGACTTCCTCGGCGGCAACGGCCGCGTGATCGAGCGCGGCTGCAATGCCCTCGGCTTCACGAAGCACGGCCCGCTGCGCCGCAACGCGCCCGCGTGCGACGGCCAGGGCGTCTGCTGCTTCGGCTGCCCGACCGATGCGAAGCGCTCGACGAACGTCTCGTATATCCCGCTCGCGCTGAAGGCGGGCGCCGAGCTGTTCGCGTCCGCGAAGATGACGCGGATCATCGTCGAGGCCGGCAAGGCCGCGGGCATCGTCGCGCGCACGCACGACGGACACACGCTGACGATTCGCTCGCGCGCCGTCGTCGTCGCGTGCGGCTCGATCATGACGCCGCTCGTCCTCGAGCAAGCCGGCCTCGGCCGCCGCTCCGGCCAGCTCGGCAAGAACCTGTCGATCCACCCCGCGTGCGGCGCGCTCGCCGAGTTCGACGAGCAGATCCTGCCGTGGAAGGGCATCCCGCAGGGCTACTCGATCCACGAGCTGCACGACGAGGGCATCCTCTACGAAGGCGCGTCGGTCCCGCTCGAGATGACGATGTCGATGACGGGCCTCATCGGCCCCGAGCTCGTCCGCCTCGCCGAGTCGTTCGATCACGTCGCATCGTTCGGCTTCCTCGTCGAGGACACCTCGCGCGGCTCGGTCTCGACGATCGCGGGCCAGCCGGTGATCCGCTACTGGCTCTCCGACCGCGACGTCGCCCACATCAAGCGCGGCCTCGACGTGCTCGCCCAGATCTACTTCGCCGCCGGCGCGCGTCGCGTCCACTGCCCGGTCGCCGGCTTCGAGGTGCTCGAGTCGGCCGACGACCTCGTCCGCCTGCGCCGCGCGAACCTGCGCGCGTGGGACCTCGACCTGTCCGCGTACCACCCGCTCGGCACAGCCCGCATGGGCGCGGACCCGGCGTCGTCGGTCGTCAACGCCGACCACCAGGTCCACGACACGCCCGGCCTCTACGTCGTCGACGGCGCCGCGGTCCCGACGTCGCTCGGCGTCAACCCGCAGGTGACGATCATGGCGCTCGCGACCCGGGCCGCCGAGAAGATCGCCCACGCGCTCGCGTAGGCGCTGGCTCCGCGGGGTCGCTGTCGCTGCGTGCAGAACCAGAATTACCGCCAAGGAGCGGAGAGGCCGAGGTAGCCGAGCAAGGTAGAGGGAAGCTGCCCTTCCAGGCGCTCGGCTACCTCTCTTCCTTTGGCGTCTTGGCGGTCATTCTTTCCGAGCCCATGTCCTCGCGGGGTCGCTGTCGCTGCGAGCAGAACCAGAATTACCGCCAAGGAGCGGAGAGGCCGAGGTAGCCGAGCAAGGTAGAGGGAAGCTGCCTTTCCAGGCGCTCGGCTACCTCTCTTCCTTTGGCGTCTTGGCGGTCATTCTTTCCGAGCCCGGATCCCTTCCGGGTCGCAGTTTTCCGAGGAGCGCGTGCGCGGTTCTGCGGGGTTGCGCGGGCATGGCGCGTGCTGTGCGCGTAGGCATGCGCCCTGTCCTGCCCGGCCTGCTCGCCCTGCTCGCGGTCCCCGCGCTTGCCAACGTTGCGTCGGCCCGGCCGATCACCGTGGGCGCCGCGCTCGGCATCACGCAGAGCAAGGTCGACGCGAACGCCGACCCGAACACCACGCTCGACGTGTTCGGTCGGCTCGGCCTGAACCCGCGGCTCGGGGCGCAGCTCGAGCTCCAGCGGATCCAGACCGATACCAGCGGCACGGATATTCGCACCGGCACCGTGCTGCTCGCGGTCGACCTCGGCAGCGGCAAGCACCTGGTGCCGATGATCCTCGCCGGCGCCGGGCTCGACAGCGCGTCGTCGGGCTACGACTCGGTCAACGGCACGCACATCGAGGGCGGGTTCTCGCTCGAGTACCGCGCCGACGGCGGGCTCGTGATCGGCGGCGACCTGCGCATGGGCGGCCGGTCGATCGATCAGCCGAAGACGGTGCCGCTCAAGGGCGTCGCGTACTACGCGCCGTCGACGATCTCCGATGGCGAGTACCGCGCCGCGCGCGCCTACGTCGGCGTCAGGTTCTGAGGCTCGCGAAACACCCACCAGCGGTTGAGCGGGTAGTTGAAGCCGAGCCAGACGACCGCCTGCGAGCCGAGGAACGCGAGCACCGGCCTGAGGTGCAGGACGTAGCTGCCGAACGATGACAGCGCCGTGTTGAGCACGAAGCTGCCACCGAACACGACCAGCGCGCGCGAGCCCTCGGTGACCGTGCGGCCGGTCTGCGACGCCTCGAATGCCCAGTACTTGTTGCCGGCGAACGTCATGATCGTGCCGACGATCAGGACGATGACGTAGGACAGCAGCGGCTCGACGCGCAGGACGTCGAACAGCTGCACGAGCGCCAGCTCGATCGCGAGCGAGACCAGCGACGCAATGCTGCTCCGGAGAAGGGTTCGGACGTGTCCGTCTCGCCAGGTGGCGGGGCTCACGGCAGGGGTTCTACCAGACCGGGCCCCTACAGATCGATGCGCTCGTGCCAGGTTGCCGCAGGGCCGGGGCCGAACTGGATCTGGGCGAGCGCGTCGTGGATGCAGGCCTGGGTGACCGAGGTGAGATCGCTGTCGACGTTGAGGAAGCGGACGGCGCCGGTGGCATCGACGGAGATCTCGATCTGGACCGAGAGGTCCTCGATGCCGGACTTGGCGGCCGCGCGCGTGCAGCGGCCCAGCTTCGGGCGGTTCGCGGCGATCCCGGTGGCGAGCTCCCGCTTGCGCGCCGCGATCGACGGCGTCGGCGAGGCGGGCGCGGTCGGCTCGGGCGTCGCGACCTCGAGGCGGGCCGGCTCGGCGGCCTGAGCGTCGACCCAGCCGGCGCGGTGAAAGCGGCCGGAGGCGTCGGCGGTCTCGATCGTGTGGCGGCCCGGCATCACGCGGACGCGCAGCGGCGCCGGGCCGACCTCGACGCCGTCGACGCGGGCGTCGCGGTGCGTGGACGTTGCGAGCTCGAGGATCGAGCTGCGGTGCGCGAGGTCGTCGATCCACAGCGGCGTGGTGACCGGCGTCGCCTCGGCGAGCTGGGCGAGCTCGGCGTCGGAGAGCGTCGCGACCTTGGTCGCATCGACGGCGCTCGTGACGTCGACCTTTTTGGCCGCGCCGACGAGCGCCTCGCCCGCGTGATCGCGGACCGCGACGAGGCCGTGGCGGCAGGCGACGCGCGTGCCGTTGGTATCGTGAACGACGCGGAACTGCGTGCCGCGCACCTCGATCGTCTGCGCGCCCGCCTCGACGAGGAATCGCTGGCCGGCCGCGCGCGGCGCGACCTCGACATCGATCGTGCCGTCGACGACGAGCCGGACCTCGGTCGCATCGAAGCGGCGCAGCTCGAGCTTGCTGCGCGGGCCGAGCGCGAACGCGCTGTGATCGCCGAACTGGACGTCGATGCGGCCGTCGGCGGTCGCGATCACGGTGCCCGTGCCGAGCGCGCGATCGAACAGATCGGTGCGGCGGACGCCGTCGATCATGACCTCGCCCGAGACCAGGCTGACCATGCCGGCGAGCGGAGCCGGTGCGGCGGGCGCGTGGACGGGCTCGGCGTGCGCGAGCGGAGCGGGCTGCGCGGGCGTGGGCGGCGCCGGGACGTCGGTGCCACCGGTCGCGACGAGCAGGCCGATGCCGGCCGCGGCACACGCGGCGACGCCGAGCCACGCGGCGCGGGTCGGCCGGATCGCGCGCTGGCGAGCGCTGCGCTTGGCCGACGACACCTCCCAGTGAACCTTCGCGCGAACGCTGTCCCACGACACCTCGGGAACCGGCGCGTTCTTGATCGCGGCGAACGTCACCGACGACGTGCGGGTGATGCGGTCGCGCGCCTTCGCGCAGCGCGCACACGTCTCGGCGTGGCGATCCATCGCCGCGACCTCGCTCTCGGAGAGCTTGCCGCGCCAGGCGTCCGCCCACTTGTGAGGAGCGACGTGCCCCATCATGGATCTCCGTCGGCCGCGCCTTCGAGCGCCTTGTAGAACTCCTTGCGGGCGTAGAACAGGCGCGTGCGCACGGTGACAGGATTGCTATCGACCAGATACGCGATCTCTTTGAGGTCGAGACCCTCGATCTCGTGCAGGTAGAGCACGATGCGCTTCTTCGGCGCGAGCGTGTCCATCGCGCGGTAGACGCGCTCCTGATCCTGACGGCGCTGCAGCGACTGCGCGGGCGTCTCCGGGCGCTCCGTCAGCGACGGATCCATGACGGCGGTGTCGAGATCGGCCATGCCGATCGCGGCCGGCCGGCGCTTGCGCGTGCGGATCTTGCCGAGCGCGACGTTGACGCAGATCCGGTAGATCCAGGTCGAGAGGCGTGCGTCGCCGCGGAACCGCTCGAGCCCGCGGAACGCGATGACGAAGACCTCCTGGACGAGATCGTCGAGGTCGCCGCGATCGCCGAGCACGCGGTAGAGGTTGCCGGCGACCTGACGGCGGAAGCGGTGATAGAGCTCGTCCTGCGCGGCGCGCTCATCGGCGCGACAACGCGCGATGAGATCGGCCTCGTCGGCCGGGTCGAGGGCCGCGATCGTGCCCGTCGTGTCCCGCTTCACTCGGCTCAGCATAGCGTGGGGTCGGAAATTAGTGACCCCTGACCCGCCAAGCGTTCGAAAATCTAGCGTCTCGTCGGCAGGACGGTGAAATCGATGTCGTTACCGAGATCACAGTGGAGGCTGTCCTCCTCGCCGGCCTTCGCCAGGGTGCACGGGGCCTCGTCCTTGGCCGACGCGGCCTTGCCCTTCGCCGGCGGCAGCGACAGGACGATCCCGTCCGCCGCGACGCGCCACGTCCCCTTGAACGGGAGGTCGTACCCCTGCCCTTCGCAGGTCGTCTTGACGCGGAGCTTGAACGAGCGATCCCGCTGCAAGACGAGGTGGACCTCGGCCTTGTCGCAGCTGGTGCCCGTCTGCTCCCACTGACCGCCGAAGCCCATGACGTGCTCGTACATCGTCGCCGGGGCGCGATCGAGGCCGACCGCATCGCGAAACGCCTTGTCGGCGCGCAGCGCGGCGAATGCGGGATCGAAGCGCGCCTCGACGAGCCACTCGATCGCATCGGGCCGCTTGCTCTTCGCGAGCGTCTGGAGGTCCGGCGTGCCGGCCTTGCCCGCGAGCGCGGCGAGCCGGTAGCGCGCCTCGCTGTTGTCGGGGTCGATCGCGAGCACCGCCTGCCACGCCGCCTTCGTCTTGATCTTGCGCGCGCTCTCGACCGCCTTGGTCACCTTGGGATCCTCCGGCGGCGCCTGCACGACCGGCTGCGTCGTCGTCGGGTCGGCGGGCTTCGGCACCGGCTGGGTGCGGCCGGTCGTCTTGACGAGCTCGAACGCGACGACGTCGGTCACTTCCTTGCCGAGCCGGCGCGTCGTGTAGACGACCGCGACGCGGTCCTCGTACTTCGACACGAACACGTCGACGACCTTGCCGATCGGATCGGGCGCGGTCCACGTGACGAGCGTGTCGCCCGCCTTGTTCACGACCGTCAGCTTGGTGCCGCTCGTGCTCGCCTTGAGCTCGCCACGCGCGGGCGCCTTGATGTCGAGGTGGGCGATCGCCTCGGTCGTGCCCTTGTCGCAGCTCGGCGCGCCGGTCGCGACCTTGTCCTTCACCTCGAGCGGCGTGCACACGCGGTCGGGGCTGACGAGGTACGGGCGATCGACGCCGGAGAACCCGCCGAACGAGTCGGCGAAGGCGGGGGTCGCGACGAGCAGGAGCACCAGGGCGTGCCGCATGCGCATGTAGACGGTGATAGCGCGATTTCCATTCAGATGCCCGCAGTTAGCTTTTGGGGTACGTTCAATACGTGCGTTCCGTGCTGACCCGGGCGAGTGCCGCGATCGACCGCAGCGTCGTGCGGTTCATGGAGCGCCGCATGGCGCCGAAAACCCCGCGGATCGATCCGACCCAGGCGCGCGCCCGCCTGCTCGAGCTCGCCGAGCAGTACAAGGCGGGCCTCGGGCACCCGAGCCCGATGTTCCCCGAGCCGACGCCGCCGCGCGTGCAGCTGACGCCGCAGGGCGATGGTCCGCTCGGCACGCAGGTCGTCGATCTCGCGTGGGAGAGCGACTACGCGCCGTTTCATCCGCTCGCGCGCGATCCGTACCTCGCGATCACGGAGAACCAGACGGCGCATGCGCGGTGGTGGACGAGCGATCGCGGCCGCCCGACGATCGTCATGATCCACGGCTGGGGCGGCGGCAGCCACTGGGTCACGTTCCGCACGTTCCTCGTGCCGTACTGGCTGCGCCACGGCTGGGATGTCGTCGCGTTCCAGCTGCCGTTCCACGGCAACCGCGCGCCCGGTGCTCGCGGGCTGTCGCCGGGCTGGCCGTCGCCGAACCCGCTGCGCACGAACGAAGGCTTCGCGCACGCGATCTACGATCTGCGCGCGCTCGCGATGTTCCTGCGGTCGCGCGGCGCGAGTGCGGTCGGCCCGATGGGCATGAGCCTCGGCGGCTACACGACCGCGCTGTGGGCGAGCATCGCGGGGCCCGGCGAGGTCGGCGGCGCGGACTTCGCGGTCGCGATGATCCCGGCGGTCGCGATGGCGCGCGTGATGTGGAACATCGGCGAGACGTCGGTCGCGCGCGCGCGGGCCGCGAAGGCCGGCATCACCGAGGATCTGCTCGGCGATGCGTTCGCCGTGCACGCTCCGACCACCCGCCCGGCGCGCGTGCCTCTCGATCGCCGCTTCGTGATCGCGGGCCGCGGCGATCGGATCACGCCGCCCGATCAGGCCGAGCTGCTCGCCGCGCACTGGGGCGTGCCCGTGATGTGGTTCGAGGGCGGCCACCTCGCGCAGATCGGCCGCAGCGATGCGCTGCGCACGGTCCGCCGCTCGCTCGGCGCGCTCGAGTTTTCGGGTCGGAAGTTCCGCGAATGAAGCCACTGGCAGAAGCGATCGCCGCAGGGCCTCTCCTGCTCGACGGCGCGATGGGGTCCCTGCTCTACGAGCGCGGCGTGTTGCACACGCGCAGCTACGACGAGCTCAACCTCTCGCAGCCCGATCTCATCCGCACCGTGCATCGCGACTACGTGATCGCGGGCGCCGAGCTGATCGAGACGAACACGTTCGGCGCGAACCGGATCGCGCTCGCACGCCACGGCCTCGCCGAGCAGGCGCAGGCGATCAACCGCGCCGGCGTCGAGCTCGCGCGCAGTGCGGCCGGCGAGCAGTCGTACGTCGCGGGGGCGGTCGGCCCGAGCGGCGTGAAGTTCGGCGTCGCGAGCGCCTCCGAGCGCCGCACGGCCCGGTTCGCGCTCGCCGAGCAGATCGACACGCTGGTGCTCGCGGGCGTCGATGCGATCGTCCTCGAGACGTTCTCGTCGATCCTCGAGCTCGAGGAAGCGATCCACGTCGCGAAGGAGCGCGGACCGCGCGTGCCGGTGTTCGCGATGATGGTGTTCGACGCGCAGGCGCGCAGCGACGGCGGCCTCGGCCCCGCCGAGATCGCGGACCGGCTCGTCGCGGCGGGCGCCGACGTGATCGGCGGTAACTGCGGCATCGGCCCCGCCGAGCTCTACAACGTCGTCACCGGCATGGTCGGTCACGGCAAGCCGGTGATCGCGCAACCGAACGCAGGTCTGCCTGCGTCGGTCGAGGGGCGCACGCTCTATGTCGCGAACCCCGAGCACTTCGGCGTGTTCGCGCGGCGCATGCTCAAGAGCGGAGTGCGCATCGTCGGCGGCTGCTGCGGCACGACGCCGGAGCACACGCGCGCGATGCTCGGCGCGGTGCGCATGCTGCGCGGTGAGACGACGAAGATCGAGGCATCGGAGGGCACGAAGTCGTCGCCCGCGATCGATCTGCACAAGGCGCCGGCGCCGCCCGCAAAGATGCCGCTCGCCGGGCGCAGCAAGCTCGGTTCGCGGATCGCGAAAGGCGAGTTCGCGGTCTCGGTCGAGCTGACGGCGCCCGCCGGCCTCGATCTGTCGAAGACGAAGCAGCAGGTCGAGCAGCTGATCGCGGGCGGTATCGACATCGTCAACATCGCCGATGGCCCTCGCGCGTCCGCGCGCATGGCGAACGTCGCGGTGTGCTCGCGCCTCGCGGCCGAGACACCCGTCGAGCCGATCCTCCACGTGTGCGCGCGCGATCGCAGCTTCCTCGGTCTCGTCGCGCATCTGATCGGCGCGCACGCGCTCGGCCTGCGCGACCTCGTGATCATCACCGGCGATCCGCCGAAGATGGGCGACTACCCGTTCTCGACGCCGGTCTACGACGTCGACTCGGTCGGCCTCCTGCGGATCGCGGCCGGCCTGAACGCGGGCGTCGATCCGGCGGGCAAGGAATGCGAGCCGACGTCGTTCGTGCTCGCGACCGGCGCCGAGCCCGCCGCGCACGATCGCGATCGCGAGCTGCGCCGCCTCGAGGACAAGAAGCACGCCGGCGCCGAGCTCGTGATGACGCAGCCGGTGTACGACCCGCGCACGCTCGAGCGATTCCTCGACGACGTCGCGCCGCTCGGCCTGCCCGTGATGGTCGGCATCCTGCCGCTCGCCTCGGCGCGCAATGCGGAGTTCCTCCACAACGAGGTGCCCGGCATGAGCATCCCCGCCGAGTATCGCGCGCGGATGGCGAAGGTCGCCGCCGGTCCCGCCGCACGCGCCGAGGGCATCCTGATCGCGAAGGAGGCGCTCGCGGCCGTCAAGGACCGCGTGCAGGGCGCGTACGTGATGCCGCCGTTCAACCGCGTCGATGCCGCGCTCGCGGTGCTCGAGGTCGCGCGCGATCGCTGGAAGAAGCCGCGCACGTAGCGCGGGATCGCGAAAAAAAATGCAGTCGGTGATCGGCTTATTCGCGCGCGTGCCGCGTGAGCTGGCTGACGCCGAAAGCTGTAAGACGCGCGGCCACCATCGTGCGAAAGATTCTCATCCTACCCAGGCGGTGAGGTAGCGCGGTTTAGATACATGGACTTCGCACACGCGCGGCCGATACAACCGTGCGCGGATGCGGGGAATCCATGTGGTCACTTTTGTATTTTCGGGACTGCTTGCCGGGTGCATGGTTGGCGAGTCGCCGTCGGGCGGCCCGTACTACGGCGGCGCTCCGGTCGGTAGCGGCGGCGAGGAAGGTGATGACGGCGCCGGTCTCGACGGCAGCGCGAGCGGCTCGGTTCGCACGGGCCTGACCGCGCCGACGGACTGCGCGGCGTCGAACGAGGCGAGCACGTACTGGCCGTACGCGCGCAACGGCATGCAGGTGCTCGGCACGCCGGCCGACTTTCCGTGGAGTGTCGGCTTCCACAGCCTGAGCAGCGGCCACGTCATCGAGTGCGGCAGCGACAAGGCGATGCGCAGCGACCTCGACGTCACCGCCGGCTGCCTCGACGCGCAGGCGTTCCAGAGCATGACGCGCGGCCAGATCCACGGCACGACCGACGGCTACTACCGCTCGTTCGCACTGCCGGATGACGCCGCCGACGGCGAGGCCGTCAAGTGGACCGATCAGGGCGGCGAGTACGACTTCTACTTCACGGGCTGGACCGGCAACGTGTCGAACCCGGGCTTCAAGGTGTTCGCGCGCTACCTGACCGAGTACGACCTCTACGTCGCCTCGTGGCGCCAGGACGGCGTCGTGCAGATCCAGAAGAAGGAGTGCGGCGTCTACACGATCTTGAAGCGCATCCCGAACTATCCGGCGCCGACGCCGAACCAGTGGCATCACATCCGGTTCGAGGCGGTCGGCAACGACCTTCGGCTCTACACGGACGGCCAGCTCGCGGTCGAGACGACGGACGACACGTTCGCGGCCGGCACCTCCGGCATCCGCATCGACGACGCGGAAGGCGCGTACCTCGACAACTGGCACGTGTTCGCGCCCTGAACACGGCTTCGCCGTATAGTCCGGGCCGTGCCCCTGACGCTCGACGAAGCCCGCGCGCTGCACGCCGAGGTGCCGGTGATCGACCTGCACGCGGACACGGCGAAGCTGATGGACAAGCTCGGCTACGACCTCGCCGAGCGTCACGAGCGGCCGCTGCCGCGGTTCGCGAACTACATCGGGCACGTCGACTTGCCGCGTCTGCGCGAGGGCGGCGTCGCGGCGCAGTTCTTCGCGTTCTGGACGTGGCCCAAGCGCGTGCCCGGCGCCGAGAAGAGCCAGACGCAGAGCGTGTTGCATCAGCTCGACGCGCTCGATGCGGCGATCGCCGCGCACCCCGACGAGATCGCGTGGTGCCGCACCGGCGTCGAGATTCGCGCCGCGAAGGCGGCGGGCAAGATCGCGGCGCTCGGTGGCATCGAAGGCGGGCACGCGCTCGAGGGCAAGGTCGAGCACGTCGAGATGTTCGCGCGGCGCGGCGTGCGCTACCTCGGGCCGCTGCATCTGTGGCCGAACGCGCTCGGCGGCACGAGCCGCAAGCCGAAGAAGGACGACGGGCTGACCGCGCTCGGCCGCGACGTGATCCGCGAGTGCGAGCGGTGCGGCGTGATCGTCGACCTCGCGCACATCAACCGCCGCGGCTTCTTCGAGGCGCTCGCGATGACGAGCGAGCCGGTGATGGTCACGCACACGGGGGTCGCCGGCGTGCACGCGAGCTGGCGCAACCTCGACGACGAGCAGATCCGCGCGGTCGCCCAGCGCGGCGGCGCGATCGGCATCATCTTCGCGAAGCAGTTCCTCGGCGGCGCGACGATCGATGCGGTCGTCGATCACATCCTCCACGTCATCGACGTCGCGGGCGAAGATGCGCCGGCGCTCGGCAGCGACTTCGACGGCTTCGTCGTGCCGCCCGAAGGCCTCGAGGACATCGCGGCGATGCCGAACCTGACCGTCGCGCTGTCGCGCCGCGGGGTCGCGCCGCGCGTGCTCGAGAAGATCCTCGGCGGCAACGTGCTGCGCGTGCTCGACACCGTGCCGGCATGGGGCAAGCTGGCCGCATGAGGTGGCTGTGGTTGCTGGCCGCGCTCGCCGGCTGCCCGAAGCACGCCGACAAGCGACCGAACGAGCCGCAGGTCAAGCGGGATGCAGCGGCGGCGGTCGTCGTCGCGGATGCCGATGGCTCGGCGGCGGCGGTCGTGTTGCCGCCCTCGCCGCCCGTGCCCGCCGTGCCCAGTGGGCTTCCGCCCGCGCCCACGCACGCCGAGGTCTCGCCGGATGCCGTCGCGTTCGGCGCGCTGCTGTTCGCGGATCCCGCGCTGTCGGGCGACGGCAAGACCGCGTGCGCGAGCTGCCACGATCCGGTGCACGGCTTCGCGGGCAAGGGCGTGCCGTCG